>NZ_JAMYKZ010000005.1:0-419311 GCF_040317735.1 Mesorhizobium sp. M1399 | reverse complement strand
AAGAGGTTGCCCAGGTCGGCACCATCGCCGGCAATGGCGACGTTTCGGTCGGCTCGATGATCGCGGAAGCGATGCAGAAGGTCGGCAATGAGGGCGTCATCACCGTCGAGGAAGCCAAGACCGCCGAGACCGAGCTCGAAGTCGTCGAAGGCATGCAGTTCGACCGCGGTTATCTCTCGCCCTACTTCGTCACCAACGCCGAGAAGATGGTTGCGGATCTGGAAGACGCCTACATTCTTCTCCACGAGAAGAAGCTCTCCAACCTGCAGGCCATGCTGCCGATCCTCGAGGCTGTCGTGCAGACCTCGAAGCCGCTGGTCATCATTTCGGAAGACGTCGAGGGCGAGGCCTTGGCCACGCTCGTCGTCAACAAGCTGCGTGGCGGCCTGAAGATCGCCGCCGTCAAGGCGCCTGGCTTCGGTGATCGCCGCAAGGCCATGCTGGAAGACATCGCTATCCTCACCGGTGGCCAGGTCATCTCCGAAGACCTCGGCATCAAGCTCGAGAATGTCGGCCTGAACATGCTCGGCCGCGCCAAGAAGGTGTCGATCTCCAAGGAGAACACCACCATCGTCGACGGCGCCGGCAAGAAGGCCGAGATCCAGGGCCGCGTCGCCCAGATCAAGCAGCAGATCGAGGAGACCACCTCGGACTACGACAAGGAGAAGCTGCAGGAACGTCTCGCCAAGCTGGCGGGCGGCGTTGCCGTCATCCGCGTCGGCGGTGCGACCGAAGTGGAAGTCAAGGAAAAGAAGGACCGCGTCGATGACGCCCTCAACGCGACCCGTGCGGCCGTCGAAGAAGGCATCGTTCCCGGCGGCGGCGTCGCACTGCTGCGCGCTTCGCTGAGCATCAAGGCAACCGGCGCCAACTCCGACCAGACCGCCGGCATCAGCATCGTGCGTCGCGCGCTGCAGGCTCCGGCCCGTCAGATCGCGGCCAACGCCGGTGCGGAAGCATCGATCGTTGCCGGCAAGATCCTTGAGAACAAGGGCGCGACCTTCGGCTACAACGCCCAGACCGGCGAATATGGCGACATGATCGCCATGGGTATCGTCGATCCGGTCAAGGTTGTGCGCACGGCTCTGCAGGACGCGGCCTCGGTCGCCGGCCTGCTGGTCACCACCGAAGCCATGATTGCGGAGGCTCCGAAGAAGGAGTCGGCTGGCGGCGGCATGCCTGGCGGCATGGGCGGCGGCGGCATGGGCGGCATGGGCGGTATGGATTTCTAATCCAACCCATCAGCCTTCATGTACGGAAAGGGCGGCCGAGAGGTCGCCCTTTTTCGTTGATGGGACGGAGGATGAGAGGCGGTCCGATTCCAAAGCAAGCGGAAGCATACCCCTGACCGTTTCTTCGGCGTCGGCGCAGAACGTGAATTGCAGAGCTGGAGCGTCGGCCCTTCGGCAGGGCTCCGCGCTGGCCTCGATGCCGTGGAAGCGCGAAACGTCAATGCGCCGTGACTGCGATCTCTTTCGCCGGCAATGCCCCCTCAATCAGCGCCGCGACCTCATCGGCTACCGCCAGCACCGGGGCGCGGTCGCGGGTGGCGCGTGCGATCACCATCAGCCCTTCCAGCGATGATTCGACCAGCAGCGCCAGCGCGTGCGCGCGGCGCTCGGGCACCCCTGCCCTGACGAAGGCCGCCCTGAGCAGGCCTATCCATTGCTCGAAGGCCGACCGGCACAACTCAGCCAACTCCGGCATGTCGGTCGGCGAATCCAACACCACGGGCGCGATCGGGCAACCGAGCGTGAACTGGTTGTCTTCCAGCATGCGCGCGACCGATTGGTAGATGTGGTGGACCGCCACCGCCGGATCTTTTTCGGCAGCGAGCGCGGCGTCCAGCCTCTGCGTCACATCGGCGACGCTATCGCGCGTAACCTCGACGACCAGCTGATCCTTGCCGCCCGGAAAGTGGAAGTAGAGCGAGCCCCTTGGTGCACCTGAGGCACTCAATATGTCGTTGAGCGACGTGCCGTGGTAGCCGCGCTGCCTCAGCAGCAGCGCCGTTGTCTCGAGTATGCGGATGCGGGTGTCGTTCGCCATGTCAACCTCTGTCAGGAATGAGCATTATAGGCCTTGCCTCGAATATGACAACCGGTCTATATAATATGTAGATCAGTCTATATATCAGCGAGGGGCGAATGCGTAGTTATCGTCTTGAAGGAACCGGCGTGACCAAGTGCCTGGTGATGCGCGACGGGACGCAGCCGACGCCGAAGCCGCACGAGATCGTCGTGCGTGTCCGCGCCACATCGCTCAACCGCCGCGATACGATGATCCTCAACGGCACCTATCCGCTGACGCCGCGCCAAGGCGTTATCCCGCTGAGCGACGGTGCCGGGGAAGTCGTTGCCGTCGGAGATGCCGTCACCCGCTTTGCCGCCGGCGACCGCATCACCGGCAGCTATTTTGCACGCTGGATTGATGGCCGCATCAATGCCGGGCTGATCGACCAGCTTGGCTGCACGCTGGACGGGATGCTGACTGAATACGCGGTGCTCGACGAGCAATGGGCGGTGTGGCTTCCCGATCATCTCGACTGGCATCAAGCGGCGACACTGACCTGTGCCGGCCTGACCGCTTGGAATGCCGTGACGGCGGCCGAGATGCCGAAGCCCGGGCAGTGGGTTCTGGTCATCGGTTCAGGTGGCGTCGCGCTGTTTGCGCTGCAATTCGCCAAGCTGCTCGGCTGCCGGGTCGTGGCCGTCAGCTCGCGCGGCGAGAAGCTGGACCGGCTGCGGGCGCTGGGCGCCGACCTCGTCGTCTCGACGGCCGACATGCCGGAATGGGGTGCAGCTGTGCGCGAGCAAACCGGTGGCATCGACCTCGTCGTCGAGACCGGCGGCCCGCCGACCTTCGCGCAATCGATGATCGCCTGCGCGCTTTACGGGCGCATCGTGCTTCTCACCATACAGGATGCGAAAGGCGGGACGGTGCAGATCCCCGGCCCGGTCTACCAGCGCAGCCTCGCCACCATCAGCCGCCTCTTCGTCGGCAATCGCACCAACCTCGAAGCCATGCTGCGCGCCATCTCGGTGCATCGGCTTAAGCCTGTCATCGACAAGGTGTTCGCCTTCGACGAGGCCCAAGACGCCTACCGTTATTTCCAGCAAGGCGACGTCTTCGGGAAAGTGGTCGTCGACGGCGCCTGACTGGTTCGCCCCCAAAATCTGATCGACCCCCTCAAATCAAAGGAGAGACACAATGACCATTCGTGAAGCAGAGGCCCAATGGCAGGGATCGTTGAAAGAAGGTTCGGGCCGGCTGAGGCTAGGCAGCGGCGTATTCGAAGGCGCCTACTCCTTCCCGTCGCGTTTCGAGAACGGTCCCGGCACCAACCCGGAGGAATTGATCGCGGCGGCGCATGCCGGCTGCTTCTCGATGGCGCTGAGCGCCATCCTGGGCCGCGAAGGTTATACTCCCGCACGCATTCACACGATCGCGAAAGCGCATCTCGGCGCCACCGCGGCCGGACCGACGATCACCCGTATCGAGTTGGAGACGGAGGCAAGCGTGGCCGGGCTGGCTGCCGGGGATTTCGAGCGGCTGGCGCAGACGGCCAAGGAGAGCTGCCTCGTGTCGCGGGCGCTGGCCGGCGTCGCGGCGATCACGCTCAAGGCCCGCCTCGTCGAAACCGTTGCTGATCACTGAAGGGAAGGAATATCCAATGACACAGGAACTCATCATCGACATCGCCGCGGCCAAACGCTCCGCCGAGACGGCCGAGATCATGCGGCGCTACAACGACGTCTTCCAGCGCCACGACCCGTCGGCGCTCGACGATCTGGTGGCGGAAGATTGCGTGATCGAGAACACCACGCCGGCCCCGGACGGCGCCCGCCGCATCGGCAAGGGCGCCTGCGTCGAACTGTGGTCGGCGATCGCGACCGGACGCGGCACGCGCTTCGACATCGAAGAAACCTTCGTCGCCGGCGACCGGGCGACGATCCGCTGGCGCTACTGGATGGCCGACGGCAATTCGCTGCGCGGCGTCAACCTGATGCGCGTGGCGGACGGGCAGATTGTCGAGGCCAGGGGCTACGTGAAGGGATAGCGCTTGGCGCGACAAGCTGCCGTCAGCCAAGCTGCACCGCGCGCGCATCCTTGCGATATAGATCCTTGATCGGCTCCTGCGCGGCGCGCAATGTCGTGATGTCCATGCATATTCTCCAGTCGTGAGATGTCGCTGTTCGAAATCGTGTGTCATTGCCGGGTTACTCCGGCTCGCTCACACCCGAGCCCCCGAGTTCGGCGGGGAAGTCTTTCAGCTTCGGCAATCCGTCCTTCATCGGCAGGACCGTCTCGGCGTAGTTGACATGAACCCCCGGCGTGAACTTCACCGTCGGTATCGTGGCCGCATAGACGTCTACCAGTCCGAGCGGCGGATGATCGGTCATCAGATGGCCGCCGCACTTCGTGCAGAACTGACGGTCGCTCATGTTGGACTTCTCGAAGCCGGACAGGAACTCCTCGCCCTTGGTGACCTTGACGTTTTCCGGCTTCCACAGCGTGAACGCGTTCACGGGAGACGCCGACCACGAACGACAGGAACTGCAATGGCAGTAGCCCATCGCCTCGGCCGCTCCGTGCACTTCGATTTCCACGGCGCCGCAAAAACATCCGCCCTTATGTACCGTCATGACTTAGATCCTCATTTTTCTTGAGTTCGACTGCGCTCAGCAGCTGATTTGAGACAGAGCTCAGCGCCGACGGGGTTTAAAGCTTCCGGCAATGAACGGAATGACGGGGCGTCCGCCTCACTTGACAGCGCGTCCGGAACTCGAAAGGGATGTCGCGCCGGGTTGCCGCGCAACTTACGGGACATGGATGGAATGGCCGGGGACGCTCTGTCTGACCTCTTGAAAAAGGTGCGTCTCACCGGCGCGACGTTTTTCGACATCAAGGCTCAGGATCCATGGGCCGTCTGCTCGCCTGCCCCGTCATCGATACTGCCGAAGATCCTGCCCGGCGCGGACCACCTGATTTCCTATCACGTGGTGACGGCCGGCCGTTGCTTTGCTCGCATCGTGGGCAAGGAGGCGATCGCGGTGGAGGCCGGCGAAGTCGTGGTCTTCACCCACAGCGACCCGCACATCATGTCGAGCAATCCCGAGCTCGCGGCCGATCCTCCGACCGCCGATGTCCTGGAGATCGCGTCCGCCAGCCAAATGCCGTTCCACATCAACCATGGCAGCGACGGGTCGATCTCGGCTAGGCTCGTTTGCGGTTATCTTGCCTGCGACGCACAGCCATTCAATCCGCTGCTCGATGCATTGCCCCCGGTGATCAAGGCCGGGGACGTGAAAGGCGATGCCGGCTGGCTTGGCCAATTCATCAGATTGGCAGTCTCGGAAGTGGCGGAAAAGCGGGCTGGCAGCGAGACCGTGCTCACCAAGCTCAGCGAGCTCATGTTCGTCGACGTCCTGCGCCGCTATGTGGAGTCGCTTCCACCGCAACACACCGGCTGGCTGGCGGGCCTGCGCGACCCGCACCTGGGCAAGGCGCTGGCGCTGATCCACGATCGGCCCGAGCACAATTGGACCGTGGAGGCGCTGGCGAAGGAGGCCGCGCTGTCGCGCACCGTGCTCGCCGAGCGTTTCACCAGGCTCGTCGGGATGCCGCCGGTGCACTATCTCGCCAAATGGCGGATGCAGATTGCCTCGGAACTGCTCAGCACCGGCAACAGCAACGTCGCAAACATAGCGGCGGAAATCGGCTACGAGTCCGAGGCGGCGTTCAGCCGTGCCTTCAAGAAGATGATCGGCGTCCCCCCATCGGCCTGGCGGCTGGGTGTTCGCGCTGCGCCCGGTTTCGGCGGCGGCGAGGCTCCCGAAACCGAAGGCGGACCCGCCGATCCGCAGCGGTAAGAGCAATTCCAGGAAAGGTGCGAAACGGTTTCCGTCCGGAATTGCGTCAAAACAAAGAGATCTACCGGTCCGCCAGCGCCAGTTTGGCGCCGAGCATGGCAAAGGCTCCGGCGAAGGTGCGGCGCATCCAGGTCAGCACCTTTGGTCGCGACACGACATGGCTGCGGATCGACGCCGCGAAGATGCCGTAGCCGACAAAGACCACGAAGGTGAGCAGCATGAAGACGCTGCTGAGCTCCAGCATCTTCGACAGCGCATGCGATTCGGTGGTGCTGACGAATTGCGGCAGGAAGGCAAAGAAGAAGATCGACAGCTTCGGATTGAGGATGTTGATGAGGATGCCCGAAGTGATCACTTTGCCGGCCGAGCGCGGCGCGACATTTTCGTCGACGCTCAGGCCGCCCTTCTCCTTCAGCGTGTTCCAGGCCATGTAGAGCAGGTAGGCGACGCCGAGATATTTCAGCGTCTCGAAGGCGACGGCGCTGGTGTGCAGCAGAGCCGCGAGGCCGGTGATGGCGGCCGCCATATGCGGAATGATGCCGAGCGTGCAGCCGAAAGCGGCAATGATGCTGGCACGCGCACCACGCGAAAGCCCGGCGCTCAGCGTATAGAGAACGCCAGTGCCGGGCGAAGCCACGACAATCAGCGACGTCAACAGGAATTCGATGCTCACAGATGGTCTCCCGGTGCTGGCCCTGCCGCCGGCAGCGTAATCAGCGAAACGTGCGGGCACAAGCCAGCCTGAGAGCCTATCCGCATTCAGATCATGCTATTGGCGTGCAGCTTGCTATCCGCGATGGGTTGCCGAACTTCCCAGTGTTCGACGAGCTTACTTTCGTTCAGCCTGAAAATGTCGACGATGGCCAAGCCCTCCTCTTCGGGTTCGCGTTTTGCGTGCATGTGCACGATGACGAAATCCCCTTCGGCAAAAATCCGCTTCACCTCTCCCCTCACGAGGGGAAATGACTGTTTGAGCTGCTGCAGATAGGCTTTGAAGCCGTCCGCACCATCCGCAATGTTCGGATTATGTTGGATGTAGCGTTCGCCAAAATGCATCGAAGCAGCTTCGATGTTGCCCTGGTTTACTGCTTTGTCGATGAAGTCCAGGACGATCGTCTTGTTGGTTTCGAGCGAATTATAACTCTTGGCTGTAACTGGATTTGATGGTTCGTCACGCATGTTTTGCTCCGTGAGGTGGCTGCTTCCGCCTGTTGTGGACAGGAGCGTCCGCAGGCCGACATTGCCAACATAATCAGCCACGCTTGTGAGATGGTCGATATGCCATTCCGCTAGATTCTTATCCAATCGTCTAATATCGTTGTCCGATTCATCATCGGAGGATGGTTCTCATGGATGCCTTGTCCGAAGTTCTTGCTTCGCTGAGATTTGGCAGCGCCATGATCGGCAGCGCGACCCTGCATCGGCCATGGGGTATTTCGGTCGATCCGACAAGGAATGCCGCCATCCACGTCATACAGAACGGCGAATGCTGGCTGCGGCTAGCCGGTGAAAAGGAGCCGATCCGCTTAGGCGAGGGAGACGTCATCCTTGTCGCGAGCGGTATCGGGCATGCCCTTTGCAATCCGGCGGATGCACCGACGGCATCGATATCCGCCGTCCTTTCCGCAAATCGGAGCGGACTGGAACCGAAAAGCGAGAGCGGCGCGACAACTCTTCTTTGTGCGAGATATTCACTCGACGGCGTCGGACCATATCCGATGGTTTCGCTGCTTCCACCGCTGATCCATTTGACCCGAGATCAGATCGACACCAGCGAGCCGCTGCGGCTTGCCCTGGAACTTCTGCAGGTCGAAGCAAAAAGCAATCTCGGCGGTCACGACATTGTCGCCCCACGTCTTCTCGACAGCACGTTGATCTTCTTATTGCGTGCCTGGATAGAACATCAGCCTCTCGGAACAGGCGGATGGTTTGGCGCCTTACGCGATAAAGGCATTGCGCAGGCTTTGCGCCTGATCCACGAGCGGCCGGATGGTCCCTGGACTATCGCTTCCCTTGCCAGCGGCGCGGCACAGTCCCGGGCCACCTTCGCGCGTCGCTTCGCTCAACTCGTGGGACAGCCGCCGCTGTCCTATGTGACTCGCTGGCGGATGAACCTTGCCGCCAAGGCTCTGCGGGAAACGAACCAGAACATTGGCGAGATCGGGTGCGCCGTCGGATATGAGTCGGTGCCGTCGTTCTCGCAGGCATTCAAACGGTTGACCGGACGATCGCCCGGCCTCTACCGCAGCGACTTTCGCTCATCTGACTGACGAATTTCAAAAGTGAGACGCCAGCCCGAGGGCCGTCATTACAGCGTCGGCAGTCCGTGAGCCAGGCGCGCCATCAGGCAGTCGTCATCGCCCGGCATGCAGGCGCGGCAGACGTCGGGACGGATCTCGTAGATGCCGCAGGCGGTCGACTTGCCGACCTCGCCGCACAGTGCCGAACAGCGCGCGCCGTCGCAGCGCATGCCGGCTTCATCGGCAGCCACGTATTTTTGCGGGATAAGGTCGAGTTGCGCGTCATCCTCGGTTGAAAAGCGCGGCCATCTTGACGAGTAGGCGCAGCAGGCGCCACAGGTCTGGCAATCGAAGGCAACCGGATCGGCGCCCTCTTGTGGCGACAAAAAATCCTCTGCGACCGCCAGGGCAAGCAGCCTTGGCGCAGATTTCCGGCCGGCATTTTGCTGCAAGGGTGCTATTTCTTCTTCGGCTTGCGCGGCGGTGCTTCGGCCGGCGACCTGAACAGATCGGTACCCGCTTCGGCGGCTTCACCGGTTTTTGGTGCGGCGGCCGGCTTGGCCGGCTTCACGGCGGCAGCAGGCGCGGCTGGCTGGCCCTTGGCGGAAAACTTGATTGCCATATCAATCCTCGTCAGAGAAACGCGATGATGGCGCATTCGGATTGCGAAGGCGGCCGATGAGCGCCGAAACGGCCGTGATGTTCATTTCTTCGGGCGACCAGTTCCTGGCTTCCTCGATGTGCCGGGGCGCCAGCTCGCGATGCGTGCTGCCACTGTAGGCGGCGTCCTGATAGGTCACGCGCTCGTGCGTCTTGGCGTTTTCCCGGACGTATTCGATCAGATAATTGGGGCATTCGGCACGGCCGCGCACGCCGAGCCGCACCTGGGCATCGCCGTGGACACGCCGGCAGCGCTCGAGCTTTTCGAGCACGCGCCGGACATATTCGACCGGCTTGTCGAGTTCACCCACGACATCGGCGATGGTCGAATCGGCGGCGATCGCCTTTTGAGGCACGCGTTTGGTGGCCATCAGCGTTTGCCCGCGCGTTTCGGCGAGGCCGCGAGCGCTGCCGCCATGTCGTCGGCTTCCTTTTCCAGGCGCAGTTCGCGCAGCCGCGCGGTCTTGGCTTCGCGCGCCTGGCTGACGGCATCCCGTTCGGAATTGATGCGGTCGAGCGACATCGACTGGGTCCGCGTCTTGCTAAAAATGGATTCGGCCTGGTCGCGGGGTCTTTTTGAAGTTGCGGTCAAGGTCTTTCTCCCGGTTCGGAGCGCGCCGCCGAAAAGTGGCGAGACTGGTCTTTCGGCCAGGATCCCGCACAAAGCAATACGGCAGCCGGTTTCAAATTGCTGGAACGTCCTCAGAGACCGTTTGGAAATTCTACTCTGACGGCCGTCTGATGGCCGTCAGAGCGAATTTCGAAACAGCCTCTTAGCACGTCCGGGCCGTCGAGCAGCGCTCTTTCGGCGGTCGAAGCGCAAAAATGAAAAAGGCCAGGCACCGCCTGACCTTCCATGAGAGCGCATGCGCATCCCGAGAGACGCGCAAAGAAACGTTCTTCTCATGCGCATGAACGGGGACTTAACCTCCCGCGATCATGTGCTGGAATTTGCCATTCACCGGTGCCAGTACATCCGTGGTCACCGGTGAGGCTGAATTCCGTTTTAGGCCGCCTTCAACTGGTCGGCGGACATCTTGCCCGACTTGTTGTCGCGGACCATCTCGTAGCCAAGCTTCTGGCCCTCGACGATGTCGCGCATTCCGGCGCGCTCGACGGCTGAGATGTGGACAAAAACGTCGGCAGAACCGTCGTCAGGCTGAATAAAACCAAAACCCTTGGTGGCGTTGAACCATTTAACTGTGCCTGTGCTCATAACGAACCCTTTCCATGGCAAATATTCGTTCGCCGTCATGCGGATGCACAACAACGTTTGTCTCGATTTTGATGGGGAAGTTCGTCAAAGGCGCGCCTCGGCACGCGGATAACAAAAGTCGGTCAAACAAACATCGACAAAATTCTTGTAGACTTCTTTGCGCGCTGTGTCAATTTTTTGATTTGCAACACTCGTGGAGATGCGCGGCGGCGGCAAATACGACAGCGAAAACCGGGCTATTGCCCGCCGAAAAAACCACTTAGCCGGGAACCATTTTGGCGCCGGAGCATTTTTTCGGTGTCGAACGCCGTTCTCGAAAGAGCGATCTTGAGAAAAGGCGGACGATCACCAGGACGCCCCCCGCGCAGATAAAAGGCACGAGGGGCGTTCCTGTGTGATGCGACCATTCGCGCCGCCGCCCCCTGCTCCTCACACCATGCCGCGACTGAGCCCGCCATCCACCGGCAAAGCCACGCCGGTAATATAGGCGGCGGCGTCGCTGGCCAGGAATGCTGCAACCGCACCGAATTCGGCGGGAGTGCCGTAGCGCTTTGCCGGGATATCGGCCTGACTCTCGGCGGCGATCACGGCAGCGTCGACACCCCTGTCGGCGGCGTCCATGGCGTCGAACTGTTTGGTCCGGTCCGTCGCAAAACGGCCAGGCAGCAACAGGTTGACGGTAACGCCGTCCGCCGCCACTTCGCCGGCCAGCGTCTTGGCCCACCCGGCGAGCGACGCACGCAGCGCATTCGAGGCGGTAAGGCCGGGGATCGGCTCGCGGACGGAAGTCGAGGAAACGGCGATGATGCGTCCCCAGCGCCGCGCCCGCATGCCTGGCAGGAAAGAAATGGCAACGCGCATCTGGCTCAGCACCATGCTGGTGAACTGCTTCTCCCAGACGCTCGCATCGAAGACGCTGGCCGCGAAGGGCGGCGGGCCGCCGCCATTGAGCAGGACGATGTCGATCCGCTGATGCTCGTCCTCGACGGCATGGATCAGCCGGGAGACGCTGTCGTGGTCGGAGAGGTCGGCGCTGAAGGTCGAGCAGATGTGGCCGGCGGCCTCGATCGCGCGCCGCGCCACATCCAGGGTCGCCTCCCCTCGTCCGACCAGGATGATCTCGGCGCCTTTCGCCGCGAGCGCTTCGGCAACGCCGAAACCGAGGCCCTTGCCTCCGCCGAGAACAAGCGCCCTCCGCCCCTCAAGATTTGCATCCATCAAGCCAAGCCTCCTGCTGGTTTCACTGGCTATTTCGAGCGACTTCCCTAGCGGACATGCACGATAGCGTCGGCTTCGACCGGAACATTGGCCGGCAAGCCGGCCATGCCGAGCGAGCAGCGGGCGTGCTCGCCACGCTCGCCGAAAACATGGAGCAGAAATTCGGATGCTCCGTTGCCGACCTCCGAATAGGCCGAAAAGCCGGCCGTCGCATTCACATAGACGGTCAGCTTGGCGAATTTCACGACACGGTCAAGATTGCCGTCCAGTTCCTTGTCCAGCCAATAGACGATGTTGGCCGCGCAGAGCCGGGCGGCGTTCTGCGCAGCAGCCAGATCGATCTCTCTGCCGACCTGGCCGATCGCGGCGATCTCCTGCGCGATCTCGGGAATCTGACCGGAGACATAGACGATGTCGGCGACCCGAACCGTCGGCGAGAACGGCAAAGCAGGCCGCTCGAGCGACGGCCAGGCGACACCGAACTCCTCAAATCTTCTTCTGTAGGACAAGGTGGCTGCTCCTGTTTTCGTTCGTGCGAGCGGACCTTGAATTCAGATCGGGCTTTCGGATAGCCTGATAGTGCTGACACAGCTATCAGGAATTCTTATGACTGGAGATATCGACGTCAGGCTGCTGCGTGCCTTCGTCACCGTGGCCGATACGGGAACGGTGAGCCGGGCGGCCGATCGACTTGCCCGCACCCAGGCGGCGGTGAGCATGCAGCTTCAGCGCCTCGAGGGTGAAGTCGGCGCCGAGCTGCTGCGCCGTTCGCCGCGCGGCGTGACGCTGACCGAGGCCGGCGAGATCCTGCTCGCCTTCGCCCGCAAGGCCATCGCGATCGGCGACGATGCCAGGCGCGAGATAGAAGGCCGCAGGCTGGTCGGCCGTGTCCGGCTGGGCATCATCGAGGATTTGGCGGTGACACGGCTGCCGCTGATCATTGCCGACTTCCGCCGCCGGCATCCTTCCGTGGAGATCGAGCTGACATCGGCCAGCAGCGCCGATCTCAGCAAGTCGCTGGGCGAAGGAAAATGCGACATCGTCATGGCCGATCCGGCGCGCTTCACAAAGGCGCCGCGAGGTCATCTGTCACGACAGCTGGTCTGGGCGGCAAGCCGCATGATCGAGATCGATGACGAGGTCGAGCTTCCGCTGGTCATCTTCGAAGGCGCCTGCTCCTGGCAGGACAGAATGCTGGCCTCGCTCGCCGAGGCCGGGCTCGGCTGGAAGATCGGCTGCCGCGTGTCGACTTTCGCGACGCTGATCTCGGCGCTGAGGGCCGGGCTTGGCATCGGCCTTCTGCTGCAGGAAGGACTGCCGCCCGACTGCCAAAGCCTCAACGGACGCTTCAACCTGCCGCCGGCGCCGATGGCGGATTTCGGCGTCTACCTTGCGAGGGACCCGTCCCGGCTGGTCGAGGAGTGTGGCGATTTCCTGCGGGCGGGATTCGAAGTCTAACGAAACGATCCGACGTCATTCACCGTTCCTGGTCGGTCGGGCGGATGACGATCTCGTTGACGTTGACGTGCGCCGGCTGGCTCACGACGTAGAGAATGGCCGCGGCGATGTCCTCGGCGGCCAGCGCCTCCATGGCGGCGAGCCGCTGGTCGAGCCCAGTCTTCGCCGCCGGATTGGTGATATGGTCGCCGAGCTCGGTGCGCACCAGGCCGGGTTCGATGACGGTGACGCGAACCTTGTCGGAGTAGACTTCGCGGCGCAGCGATTCGGAAAAGCCGACGACGCCGAACTTGGTTGCGGCATAGCCGCTGGCGCCGGGATTGGCGACGCGGCCGGCGACCGACGAGACATTGACGATGTGACCCTTGGCGGCCCTGAGATGCGGCAGCGCCGCTTTGGTGACACCCATCAGCGCCAGCAGGTTGAGCTCGACCATGCGGCGCCAGTCATCGAGCACCGCCTCGGCGGCCGGCGACAGAAGCATCACCCCGGCATTGTTGACGAGGATGTCGAGGCGGCCCCATTCGGCGACAACCTTGTCGACCATGGCGGTGACATCGTCGTTGCTGGTGACGTCGGCCGCGATACGGAGTGCCGTGCCGCCGGCCTTTTCGATACGCGCGGCCAGCGCTTCGAGGCGATCGGCGCGGCGGGCGGCAATCGCCACCTTTGCCCCGGCGGCCGCCAGCGCCACAGCGGTTGCCTCGCCGATGCCCGACGAGGCGCCGGTGACAAGCGCGACCTTGCCGGCCAGTGCGGAAGAAACAGCTGTCATTGTGAAGTCTCCAAAGCCCCTGCCCGATCTTCAGATAGGCCGCGGGCCGCGAAGTGGAAGACCAGCTCGCCGGTTGCTCGGCTCATTCGTCGGGGCCGGGCTCCGGCCATGGCTCCTTCGCCGCCTCCGCATACCAGTGGCGCATCGCCGGCATCGAAAGCACGGCATCGACATAGGCGCGGGTGTCGGGCGCCAGCGTGCCGCCATAGGTGTCGAAGCGGGTGACGACCGGCGCGTACATGGCGTCGGCCGCGGTGAAATGGCCAAACAGGAACGGCCCGCCTTTGCCGTATTTTTCCCGGCATTGCCGCCACAGATCCTCGATGCGCGCCCGTTGCGCCTCACCTTCGGCGTCGAGCGGCTTGTGGCCTTTTGGCCGGCGCAAATTCATCGGCCAGCCATAGCGGACCTCGCGAAAGCCGGAATGCATCTCTGTCGCCGCCGAGCGGGCGTGCGCGCGAGCGCCGATATCGGCCGGCCAGAGCTTCTTGTCGGGAAACAGGTCGGCAAGATATTCAAGGATGGCAAGGGTTTCCCAGACGATCCGGATCTCGCCATTCGGCAGCCGATGGTTCAGCACCGGCACCTGGCCGGTCGGCGATATCCTGGCCAGATTGGCGGCGGTCTCGGGCGTGCGCAGGCGCACAAAACCTTCCTCGAACGGTATCTCCAGATGCTTCATCGCCAGCCATGGCCTCAGTGACCAGGACGAGAAGCATTTGTTGCCGATGAAGAGCGTGAATTCAGCCAAGATGGTCTCTCCGTGTCGAGCCCAGCGGCTCAGTTTGCTTGTGCCGCGGCCAATTGTGCCCCCGGCGTGACGCCGGCGCGAGCGCGGATGGCGGCGACCGCCTTGGTGATATCCGCATTGACCAGCAGCGCCTCGCGACCGGCCGCGATGGTGAGGTCGACCTGATCGACCGGCAATTTCAGCCGCGTCGGGACAGCGTTCAGCTTGGCCTGTGTCGCCTGGTCGAGGTCGGCAAAGGACAGATATTGGACCACGAGTTCAACATCGCGGCAATCCCAGCCGGCAGTCGAGCCGCGATAGGCAGCCACGGTCGAGGTCGGCAAAGCACAGCGGTAGCGGACCAATTCACCGCGCCATTGCGAGACGGCCAGCTTCAGTGCGTCGGCTTCGTCGCGCACCGCGGCCGCCATGGTGGTGCTCGTCACGGCGTCGAGCAACTCGCTAAGCCGCGGTCCGTGGATAGACTTGGCCCAGCTCACGTCGTTGTCGGCGCCGGCGTCGGCAACGATGAAAAGCAGCGTCCTCAACCGGACAGCGGCGGCCGGCGACAGCGGACCATAGGGGGTGCCGGCGGCGGAGCGCTCCAGGGTAAAGCCGGTGACGCCGAGATTATCGGTCAGACCACCGTCCAGCAATTTCACATAGTCGAGGGGATCGGCGTTTTGATAGGAATCGAGCGCGCTGGCATAGGCCTTGAGCCTGATCGAGGCATTGTGATCGGCCAGTGCCCGGCTCAACCATTGCGGCCTGGGTAGCCGCAATCCGGGCTGGTGGCGGAAACCACGATCGGCGCGAAGACCACCGGCACGGCAGCGGAAGCCGCGACCGCATCAGCCAACCGCATCTTGTCGAGATCGCTACAAAGCGCCGCGAAAGTGTCGTAGCTGAACAGAAATGGCGTGCGGTTATAGATATCGGACGCGTTGATCCAGATGATGGGCCGGTCCGGCTTGGCGAACGCCTCGAATGTCGCATCGTCGAAGAGATTGTCGTTCAGCCATTTGGCAAAACCGCTGCGGTCATTGACGCCGCCATAGTAGGCGCGGACAAGGTTGAACGGCGACAGCCTTGTTCGAAGGTCGGCCTCAGCATTCTGGATCAGGAACCGTTCGCGAAAGTCGCGGTAGCCGTCCTCGCCCTTGTAGCCGAAATAGGCGGCAGTCACCGCGCCGCCTGATGCACCGGAAATCATCCTGATGTCATCGACCAGCGTGCGCCGCCGCGGCTGCTCGTCGATGACGATGTCGTCCAGCGCCCGCAGAACGCCGTAGGAGAAGGCCGCGGCCCGGGTGCCGCCACCGGAGAAGGCGAGGCCGAGCACAGTCGAGCCGTCGTCGCCCGGATCTGGAATGAAAGCCGGCGACGGCCTGCCGGCTTCGGGCGTAAAGACGTTGATCGGCCCGACATCATCGGCGACGCAGCCTGCCAAAAGCATGGACGTCGCAACGGCACAGGCAAGGCGAAAACGCATCGAAATCCCCCCGGGCAGAGCCTAGCCGCATTACCGCGCCGGGTGCAACCGGTTGTCCGGCGATGCATGGAACCGAAGCGGTGCCTGACCGTTTGCCTCGCAAATAAAACTCCCGAACTCCAGGAGATGCGCGATGGTGAACAAGGATCAGGTGGCAGGCGTCGCCAAGCAAGCCAAGGGCTCGGTCAAGCAGGCCGCCGGCAAGGCCACCGGCAACAGGCGCACCGAGGCCGAAGGCGACGTCGACAAGGAGACCGGCAAGATGCAGAAGGCTTACGGCGACGTGAAGGACAAGGTGAAGAAGGCGCTTTGACACTGGCCCCCTTCGCGAACCAGGAAAAAGGCGGCTCGGCCGCCTTTTTTGCGCCCTCTCTTACCGTAAGAAAGTCAGGCTTTTGCTGTATGCATTGGTGAAGGTGACCTCGCCATGATTTCCGGCGGCTTCGCCCAGCACCACATCCATGCTGTTTCCGGTCACCCGCGCCAAGGCAAAGCCGCCCATGAAGGCGGCCTTCGGTTTGAACAAGTCGAGCCCGTCACGGCGGTAGATCATCGGCGTTGCGTGCTGGTGGCCATGGAAGATGCCGACGACATTGTAGCCTTTCAGCACGGCCAGCAGCGCCTGCCTGTCGACTTCGCTCCACCAATGCGGCGGACCCGTGCCGCTGTCGTCGAAGGTTCTCTCGGCGGCGTCCCATCTTTCGATCGAAAAAGTATCCCAGCCATAATGCTGGAACAGGATGACCGGGCGGCCGTCGCCGGCATAGGTCGCCAGATCCTGCTTCAGCCATGGCAGGCTGTTGGCGGCGCCGTGGCCGGTATCGCCGGCAAAACGGTGCGTCTGGACAAGATGCAGACCGCCCCAATCCCATGAATAGCAGTCGGTCTCGACGTCGTAGTCGGTCGCCGGCGCAGGCGGCTTGAAGAACACGCCGGGGCGGTGGTTGACCTCGACATAGTCGCGCATTTCGCGGCGGTACCAGTCGACATGCGAGCGCGGGCCGTTCTGGTCGAGGTCGTGGTTGCCGAGGCCGACATAGACGGGCATGTGCACACGGTCGGGGCCGACGCCCTGCTGGTAGCGCTGGCTGAACTGAAGCAGCTGCGTGCCCTCGCTGGGCTGGGTGATCTGGCCGCCGCCGTCATCGGTGATGTCGCCGCCGACGACGAGGCCGAGCGGCGTGCCGATGTTGCCCGTCGAGCGCAGGCCGGTGGCAACGCCTTCGATTTCAGCCGGCCATTGTCTGTCACCGACGCCGTTGAGTGCGGCGACGTTGCGCAGCAAGGCAGCGTCGGTCTTGCCCTCCTGCTCGCAATGCGGGCTCAATCCGTTCGCCATTCGGCAGGCATGGACATCAGCGATAAACAGGAAGGTGGCGTCGATCGGCGGGATGCGCTGCCCGGTCTGGCCGAAGGCCGGGCGCGAAACGGCGCCGGCCGCGGCAACGGCCGCTGCCTGCATCAGGAAGCTGCGCCGAGAAACCGGTAGGGCGGGAATGCGATGCATCATGCGCTAAAATTCAGCACGACGCGGATCGGCAGTCCAGTTGCTCGCAAAGTATGTCGACACGTTCTCCCAGGTCTGGCATTGCTTTCGGCATTCAACTTGCGCGGGCAGAGGAGGACGGCATGAAAACTGCATCCATCGGCATGACAATGGCCATTCTGGCGGTGACGAGCGCAGCGCATGGCGCCGAGTGCATCGACGTCAAATCGGCCAAGGCCGGCTTCATTCTCGAAAGGCCTGGCATCCACAGCGAATTTCGACCGGCAGCGGGCGGAATGGTGGCCGTTGCCAACAAATACCAGTCGCAATCGCCGCAGTCGCAGTACCTGTTCGGCGGACTGATCGAGGTGTTTCGCGACAGCAGCACGGGGCAGCTGGCGATGATCCCGTTTTCCGATCTCAGGAAGGTGTTCCCGCTGAAGGCGGGGGCTAAGAACAAGATCGTGTTTGCCCGCCTCGCACCGAACAAGCCGCCGAAGGGCACCGAGACGCTGGAGATCAACGTCAAGGGCAAGGAGACGTTCAGCCTGGGTGAATGCAAATACTCCGTGCTCGCGGTCAAGCAGACGATCAGGAGCGAGGCCGGCGAGACGCGGGACGAGTTTACCGCGCTTTACGCACCCGACTTGCAGGCAGTTGTGGCCAGGCGCTATGACGAGGGCACCAGCGCCGAAAGCGTGGTCGGCTACGAGCTGATCAAGCCGCTGCCGAATTAAGAGCTCGGCCTCCCCACCTCGGTCATAGTGAGCGACGGCGGCGCCTCTGTCCTGCCGGCGTCAAGGGGCTTTGTGGAGTATCCTGCGACGTCGCCTCGTGACTCCCTGTTCCAAGGCCATCAGGCAGTCGCGCAGCACTCTTGTGTCCTGTGCGGTCTTGGCCATCGACATGGCGCCGGAATAGGTGGCGACGGCGAGCGCTGCGAAGCGCTGCGGATCGGTGCCCTGCTCCCGGCCCGCCTGCTGGTCGGCCCTGATCTTGTCGGCAATCGCCTGACGCCAGGCCGAAAAAATGTCGGCAAGGGCAATGCGGAAATCCGGATCGGCAAGCGACAGTTCGTGCGCCAGATTGTTGAGCGGGCAGCCGCGCACGAATCCCTGCTGCTCCAGCTCCGCCGCGACGGCCGCGAACACGGCGCGCACGCCCTCCCGCGCCGAGCCGGCCCTCCGCACTGGCGCGATCCAGGTCTCCTCGACGGCGGCGGCGACCCGCTCTTCGATGACTGCTAGCGCCAGCGCCTTCTTGGTCGCGAAATGGTGGTGCAGCGCGCCGCCGGTGACGCCCGCCGTCGCCATCAGGTCGCCCATGCTGGAGGCGTGATAGCCGCGTGCCTGAAACGCCTCTTCGGCGACATCGAGCACCTTTTTGCGCATGCCTTCGGGGTCATTGGTGCGTTTTTTAGCCCGCGCCTTTGGGCGGGCTGTGGTCTCTGCTGACATTTCCACACGATAGCAGATTGACAAAACAGGACAACCGGTCTGTTTTGTAAAACAGGATGACTGTCCTGTTTTTGAGATCGAGCGATGAACCTGCCTTTGAATGCCGCGCCTAAATCCGATCTGCTCGCCTCGCCCGTCGTCGAACTTCGGCAATACACGCTGAAACCTGGCCGACGCGAGACGCTGATCGGCATCTTCGACAATCATTTGATCGAGGGCCAGGAAACCGCGGGGATGACCATCATCGGCCAGTTCCGCGACCTCGACCGGCCAGATATGTTCGTCTGGTTGCGCGGCTTCGACGGCATGATCGCGCGGAAGCATGCGCTGGCCGCCTTCTATGACGGGCCGGTGTGGGCGGCCTGGCGCAACGCCGCCAACGCCACGATGATCGATTCCGACGACGTGCTGCTGCTGAAACCGGCTTGGCCGGGCGCCGGCTTCGACCTCTCGGGATCGCAACGAGTACCCCAGACGGATCTCGAAGAACCAAGCACAAGCAGTGCTTTACAGGCAATTGTTGTCATCAGGATTCATCATTTGCGACCGGGCCTCGAAGCCGGCTTCGCCAGGGATTTCCAGACCGAGGCTCTTCCGGTTCTTGCCGCACTTGGCGGACAACCGCTCGCCGCCTTCGTCACCGAGCATGCCGAAAACAGCTTTCCGCGGCTGCCGGTGCGGGCCAGCGAAAACGTCTTCATCAGCGTCACGGGTTTCGACAGCGCCGAGGCGCATACCCGCCACGAGGCGGCCTTGGCCGCCTCCCCAGACTGGCAGGCGCTTCAGCAGACCGTACAACGGGAATTCGCCAGGCCCGCGGAGGTTTTGCGTCTGTTACCGACGGCGCGATCGCTGCTCGGGCAGCACCCAATTTCGGTATGAACCAACATCGGACGCCTCCTACGTCGCCGGAGCCTCCTGGTTCATGCCTGAAAGTGTCTGGCATGGATCGCCTGGTAACGCGCCGTCCATGCGGTTGCCTGCTCCAGGTCAAGGGAAACGCGCAGCAGACGGTGATCCTCGTTCTTGCGGCCAATGAGCTGGATGCCAATCGGCAGGCCGCCTTTCGACTGGAACAGCGGCAGGCTGGCGGCCGGTTGGCCGGTGACGTTGAAGATTTCCGTGAAAGGCGCAAAGCCGTAAGCCCGGCTCGCCCAAGCCTCGTAATCAAAGAGAGCACCATCGCCATGGATGGCGCCAAGCCGGGGCGGCAGGCCGGCCGTGGTCGGCGTCATGATCAGGTCGAACGCATCGAACGCCCTCGCCATCGCCAGCGAAGCGCTGTGCACATGGTCCTGCGCCCTGAGATAGTCGGCGGCCGAGGACCGTCGAAAACAGTCGAGCGCGTGACGACTGAGGCTTTCGATTTCGCCGGCCCCCGGCATCCGCCCGATCTCGTCGGCGCGCTCGTCAACCAGCCGCGCGACCTCCGACATCCAGAAGATGCTCCAGTCCGCTTCGGCGCTGCCTTCCCGCGGGAAACGCGCCTGTGTGACCTCGTGCCCCATATCCTCGAGGAGGACCATGGCTTGACGTAATTTTTCCTCGATCTCGGGCGCGACCGGCGCGCCATCCGGCCGGTGCGCCAGGCACGCGACGCGCAGATGCTCGCCGGGCGAAGACAGCCAGTCCAGGTAGGACGGCACCGATTTTGACACGGAGTAAGGCGCTCCTTGTTCTGGACCGGCAGTTATGTCCAGCATGGCGGCGCTGTCGCGAACGGTGCGGGACAGGACGTTGTCGGCGTAGAGCCCGGCGCCGACCTGACCTCGACAGGGGCCGACAGGCGTGAGTCCGCGCGACGGCTTCATGCCGAACACGCCGCAACAGGCAGCCGGCACCCGGATCGAGCCGCCGATATCGGAACCGTGGGCGACCGCCACCATGCCGCTTGCCACCGCCGCAGCAGCTCCACCGCTTGAGCCGCCCGCCGTCAGCGAAAGATCCCAAGGGTTCAAGGTGGGGCCGCGAAAGCTGGGTTCGGTGACGAAGTCATTGGCGAATTCAGGCGTGTTTGTCTTGCCCAGCAAGATCAGACCGGCGGCCCGCCAGCGCCGGACGATCTCGCTGTCGGGTTTCGGCGCGGCATCCTTGAAGTAGAGCGACGAGTGCGTCGTCGGCCACTCCCGCACATTCACGCCGGTGTCCTTGACCAGGAAAGGAATGCCGGCGAGTGCGGCGTGCCGGTTGCAGCTTGCCGCCGCGGAAAGCGCCCGGTCCGCATCGATCAGTGTCACGGCATTGATGGCGGGATTGATGCTTTGGATTGCTTCGATAGCCGCCTCGACGACCTCGACAACGGACAGTTCGCCCGAACGAACGTGCCCGGCCAGGGCGACGGCATCCAACGCCACATATTCGGAAAGGTTCATGACTGCTCTCAGCCCGGACTGCCGGTCGCGTCGGCCGTCGACTGGGATCCAGCTTTACTCCGGACCTTGAAATATCGGGCGATGGCTGCCGCGACCAATGCCGGATCCTCCCAGTGCGGGTTATGCCCGCACCGCGCCGCGCCCACGAACTCCGCGGCAGGGATTTCTTCGAGGAGCCGCTGTTGGTGCGTTTCGTCGAAGAGCAGGTCGCGCCCGCCAGCAATGACAAGCGCCGGCAGGCGCAGCGTACGCGCCTTGTCGGTAAGATCGACGCGCCGAACCTGCTCCAGGATTGCTCGCCAAAGTGCCGCCGGCATGGCTGACGCCTCCTTTGCAACCATGGTCAGGAAGTCCGCTGGAACCTCGGCCTCGCAGGCATGCCAATAGTCATAGAACGGATCGGCCGGCGATATCGGGTCTCGAAGTGCCCGCACACCAATGGTCATCGGGTGATCCTCACCGATCTGCGGCCGCACCGTTCCGGCCATCAGCACCAGGCCGCCAATCATCTCGGGATAGCGCGCTGCTGCCTCGATCGCCACCATACTGCCCAAGGAATGCCCGACCAGAACCGGCCGCTCGAGGCGCAACCGCTCGATCAAACTCACCACATCTTCCGCGAAATCCGCTGACGCGAAGCCGCGTGTCCCGGCCGGCGAGGCGCCATGCCCGCGCAGGTCTGGGATGATAAGCCGGCGCCCGGCGAGATGCGGCGCCAGCAAGGAGAAGCTGCGGCTCGTGTCGGAGAAGCCGTGCACCAGCACCAGCGCGGGCTCCTGCCCGGCGATTTCGACGCAGGCCGTTTCAGTGCAGCCGGCACCGACCTTGCGCTTGCGGCCGTTCCAGCCAGCCTGATCGACCGATATCAAAGGCCGAGCTGCTGCTTGACCGCGTCGAGCGCGGGCTTGCCATCGAATGTGGTGACACCGGCAAGCCAGGCGCCGAGCCTATCCGGATTCCCTTTGATGGCCTTCAGGCCGGCTTCCTCAGGCTTCAGGCCGTCATTGATGAGATAGCCCATGCCGAGATTTTCGAAATCGATGTCGAAGGCGAGGTTCTTCAGCAACTGCCCGACATTCGGGCATTGCTGCAGATAGCCCTTGCGCACCTGCGTCGTCACCGTCGCGGCGCCGAAGTTCGGGCCATAGAACTTGTCGCCGCCGCTCAGATATTTGAAGTCGTACATCGTGTTCATTGGATGCGGCGCCCAACCCTGGAAGACGATGAAGCGCTTTTCCTTGATCTCGTAGCCGACCTCGGAAAGCATGCCGGCTTCACTCGATTCGACGACCTGCCAGCCATCGAGGCCCAGCGACTTATCGGCGATGGCGTCCATCATCAGCTGGTTCGAGCCCGGCTCGATGCCATACATCTTCCTGCCGAACTTGTCGGCGAACTTTTGCAGGTCGGCAAAATCCTTGACGCCGGCCTCCCAGACGTAAGTCGGCACGGCAAAGGTGTATTTGGCGCCGACGAGATTGACGCGCACATCGTCTACCGAGCCGTCCTTCTTATAGGGCTCGTAATAGGTGATCATCGCCGGATCCCAATAGCCAAGGAACACGTCCAAATCATTGTTCTTCAAGGATTCATAGATGACGTTGATGCCCAGAAGCGAGCTTGCCGGTTTGTAGCCGAGCGCATCGAGCAAGACGCTGGTGACGCCGGTGGTGAAGGCAAGGTCGTTCCATCCAGGCTCGGCCATGCGCACGACCTTGCATTGTTCAGGTTCAGCCGCAAAGACCGGCTGGGTCGCCAGCAGGACCCAGAGCGAGGCGCCTATTCCAAGGCTACGAAGCATTTCGGTTCTCCTCATTTCACCAACGGTGTTGACCATTCGGTCCTTATATTGTCCCACCGGTCAATTCTTGATCTCGGCGGACGAAAATGTCAACGTCGGTTTTCGATGCATGGATCCGGCCCGTGAAACTCAAGCGCCTCAGCGACATACGCCGCAAAGAGCTGCGGCAAGCCGCCTTTGCCGTGCTTCAGCGCGAAGGCATAGCTGGCGCCACCATAGAAAAAGTGGCGGCACAGGCCGGCGCGTCGAAGGGCATCGTGCTGCATTATTTCAACAGCAAGCGGGAACTGTTCGAGCACGCCATGCGCGAGTCGAACCTGGTGCTGCGTCATGCAGTGGTCGAGCGGCTGAAGCAGGCGCGCACCCCAATGCAACGGATAGATGCCATCATCGAAGGCAATTTCGAGCCGCATCTTTTCCAGCCGTCCCTCTGCCATGCCTGGCTTTCGCTTTGCGCGGAGGTGCCGCGCGACGAAAAGCTGGCCCGCATCCAGAAGGTGATCCATGCGCGCATGCGCTCCAACCTGCTGTCCGGCCTGCGCGGTCTGATGCCGGCGCCCGATGCTGACGAGATCGCCTTCGGCGTCACCGCCCTGATCGACGGGCTATGGTTGCGGCTTGGCCTGCAGCCCGGCAGCGTCACGCGTGAACAGGCCATTCATCACGTCAAGGAGTTTGTCGCTACCCGCCTGGCTGTTCGGCGCGATGCAGCCGCTGCCGAATAGACCATCGTGCCCGACAGCCGAAGTTCATACTGTAGGATAGGCTGGCGGCTTGACCACAGTTGCCAACGGCGCTGCTCTCCTTGTCAGACAAGACGGCATTGCGCGGGAGTGTTGGATGAGACTGGGCGGCAAACGGGCACTGGTCACCGGCGGCTCGGACGGGATCGGGCTGGCAATCGCCGAGGCGTTTTTGCGCGAAGGCGCGGACGTGCTGATCGTCGGCCGCGACGGCAAAAAACTCGACGCCGCCCGCAAGCAGCTCGGGGACGGCGTCGAAACGCTGTCGGCAGACCTGTCGGCCAGCGCCGGCATCGACGCCGTGGTCGAGCATGCCAGGTGCGGCCCACCTCTCGACATCCTCGTCAACAATGCCGGCGTGGCGTTCCTGGCGCCGTTCGAGACCGTCAGCGAGGACCAGTTCCAGCAGTCGTTCGCGCTCAACGTCACGGCTGTATTCTTCCTCACCCAGCGACTGTTGCCGCATCTCGCGCCGGGCGGGGCATCGGTCATCAACATCTCATCCTATTTTGCGCACAAGATGATCCCGAAGCGGCCGTCCAGCCTCTATTCGCTGTCGAAGGGCGCGCTCAATTCGCTGACCAAGTCGCTCGCCTTCGAGCTCGGGCCGCGCGGCATAAGGGTCAATGCCATCGCGCCCGGCACGGTCGACACCGCAATGCGGCGCAGGTCGATCGAAAACCTGCCTGAAGCCGCGCAGGCCGAGCTCAAGGCCTATGTCGAGCGCAGCTACCCGCTCGGCCGCATCGGCCGAACCAGCGATCTTGCCGGCATCGCGGTCTATCTCGCCAGCGACGAAGCGGCGTGGACCAGCGGCGGCATCTTTGCAGTGGATGGAGGGTACACGGCGGGGTGAGGAGCGCGCGCTCTCCCTTCTCCCCTTGCGAGAAGGAAAAGGCGCTGCTTCAACCGATTTGCATCCCCATCGTCCGCAATCTCCGCTTGAAGGCATTTGTGCAACGCGATACGCCGTTTGCAAATTTGCAACCCGGAGAGACTTCGTGAGCGCGCCAGAGACCAGAACCGAAACCGACACGTTCGGTCCCATCGAGGTCGCCGCCGACCGTTACTGGGGCGCGCAGGCGCAGCGTTCACTTGCCAATTTCAAGATCGGCTGGGAGAAACAGCCGGCGTCGATCGTGCGGGCGCTGGGCATCGTCAAGCGGGCCGCCGCCGAAGCCAATATGGAGCTGAAGCGACTCGATCCGGCGATCGGCAAGGCCATCATCGAAGCCTCCCAGGAGGTCATCGACGGCAAGCTCAACGAGCATTTCCCGCTGGTCGTCTGGCAGACCGGCTCGGGCACCCAGTCCAACATGAACGCCAATGAGGTGATCTCCAACCGGGCGATCGAGCTTTTGGGCGGCATCATGGGCTCGAAGAAGCCGGTGCACCCAAACGACCACGTCAATATGAGCCAGTCGTCGAACGACACCTATCCGACGGCCATGCACATCGCCTGCGCCGAGCGCATCATCCACGACCTGCTGCCGGCGCTGAGACATTTGCATGCGGCACTCGAGGCCAAGACCAGGGCTTTCGCCCACATCGTCAAGATCGGCCGCACCCACACCCAGGACGCGACGCCGCTGACGCTCGGCCAGGAGTTCTCCGGCTATGCGGCGCAGGTCGCCTCGTCGATCAAGCGCATCGAGATGACCCTGCCAGGTCTGCAGGAATTGGCACAGGGCGGCACCGCGGTCGGCACCGGCCTCAACGCGCCGGTCGGTTTTGCCGAAAAGGTGGCGGCACGTATCGCCGCGATCACCGGCATCGATTTCGTCACGGCGCCGAACAAGTTCGAGGCGCTGGCCGCCCATGATTCCATGGTCTTCTCGCACGGCGCCATCAATGCCTGCGCGGCAGCGCTGTTCAAGATCGCCAACGATATCCGCCTGCTTGGCTCCGGCCCGCGTTCGGGCCTCGGCGAATTGTCGCTGCCGGAAAACGAACCGGGCTCTTCGATCATGCCGGGCAAGGTCAATCCGACACAATGCGAGGCGATGACACAGGTTTGCGTGCAGGTGTTCGGCAACAATGCGGCGATCAGCTTCGCCGGCAGCCAAGGCCATTTCGAGCTCAACGTCTACAATCCGCTGATGGCCTATTGTTTCCTGCAATCGGTACAGCTGCTGGCCGACGCTTCGGTGTCGTTTACCGACAATTGCGTCGTCGGCATCGAGGCCCGCGAAGACAACATCAAGGCAGCGCTCGACCGTTCGCTGATGCTGGTGACGGCGCTGGCGCCGACGATCGGCTACGACAACGCCGCCAAGATCGCCAAGGCGGCGCACAAGAACGGCACGACGCTGCGCGAGGAAGCGCTGGCGACCGGGCTGGTCAGCGAAGCCGATTATGAGCGGCTGGTGCGGCCGGAGGACATGACGCACCCGGGGTAAGTTGATCGCGAAAACGTTACCTCGGTGAACAATCCGTAACCAATCTGACGTCTTTGGTGAACAGTCGGCATGCGCTAACTGGACGGCTATCCCAAGTCGTTTGGCCAAACCCTTCTGGAGAGTTACGCATGTCCACCAACACGTCCACCAACACTTCGTTTGCCGGGTCCGGCACCGCCTCCGGCGCCTCGGGCACGATCCTGCTCGGCCGCATCCTGCTTTCGGTCATCTTCCTGCTTTCCGGCTTCGGCAAGCTGACGGCGATTGCCGGTACGGCCGGCTATTTCGGCAGCCTTGGCCTGCCGCTGCCGATGGTGACCGCCATTGTCGTTGGCCTCATCGAACTGCTTGGCGGCCTCGCCATCCTCGTCGGCTTCCAGACCCGGATCGTCGGCTGGGTGATGGCGATCTTCACCGTCGCCACCGCGCTGGTCGCCCACACCGGCTGGGCCGATCAGATGCAGATGATCAATTTCATGAAGAACCTCGGCATTGCCGGCGGCTTCCTCGTGCTCGCCTCCTCGGGTGCCGGCGCGTATTCGATCGACGCCAAGCGCGGCTGAAGCGGCCCAGCATTGCCTAGACAAAAGGGGCGCGGAATTTTCCGTGCCCCTTTTTCGTTGTCGGAATGCGTCGGTCGATCTGCTGGCCGGAACTCTGCTAAGATCGGGCGCTGGGCCAAAACGGCCGCTGATAACGGAGGTGAATCATGCCCCGCAATGCGCTGCTCTTGCTGTCCCGGCTGCTGCTCGCCGCACTGTTCGTGCCGTCCGGCTTCCATGCGCTTGCCGACATCGCCGGCACATCTAGCTATTTCGCCGGCCTCGGACTGCCGCTGCCAACACTCGCTGCCTGGGGCACGGGGCTGTTCGAGCTGATCGCCGGGCTGCTCATCCTCGTCGGCTTCAAGACGCCGATCGTGGCGCTGCTGCTCGCCGCCTTCTGCATCGCGACCGCCTTCATCGGTCATTACGGCCAAGGCGGCGACGATCCGACGCTGACCTTCCTGCATTCACAGATGCTGATGAAGGACATTGCCATAGCAGGTGGTTTTCTGGCGCTGGCAATGGCTGGTGCGGGCGCCTGGTCGGCCGACGGGCGTGGCATCGGCGTCGGTGCCGAAGCGACCTGAAAGACTGGCGTCAGCACAGATCATCAGGCGTTCAGGAAATTGGCCAGAATGATCTCGCGCCAGACGCGGGTCGGCGTCACCCAGGCATCCTGGGCGTTGTACTTGCCTGCATAGATCACGGCGGCGATGTCGGCCTCGGGCATCAGCCAGAGCCGCTGTCCGCCATTGCCGAAACCCCCATACCATGATTTCGGGGCGGCGAATGCTGGCGCCGGCGCGTCGCCGGTGAACCACAACCGGCCATAACCAAGGCCGTCCGGCGTCGAGATTGTGGCTGTTAACGACGCGTTTATCCAGCCTTCCGACGCGATCCTCTCTCCATTCCACAGACCCTTGCGAAGAAGGAGTTGGCCGATCTTCAAAAGATCAGGGGCCGCCAGCCTGAGGCCGGACGCTGCGGAGGCGACGCCGTCACCACCAGCCGACCAGTGAAAGCGCTCGATTCCAAGCGGCGCGAAAAGCGCCTCGCGCGCGAAATCCGGCAGGGATTTGCCGCAGCCTCTTTCAATGATCGCGCCAACCAGCGCGACGCTGCCGCCGGAATAGATCCAGCGGCTCCCAGGGTCGGCGATGATCGGCCGCTCAAGGATGAAGCGATAACGATCGGGCGCGTTCTCCATCGCGATCTCGCTGTTCTGCGGATCGCAATAGGGACGGTTTTCGTCCCACTCCATGCCGAGCGTCATCGTCAGCGCATGGCCGATCGTGATCTTCTCACGCGCGGGATCGGCGGCGAGATCGGCGTATTCGGGAAACAGCGCGAAGAGCGGCGCATCGGGTGGCGGCACCAGTCCCGTGTCGAGGGCAACGCCGTAAAGCAGGCTGACGATGCTCTTCGTTACCGAGCGCAGATCGTGCAGCGTGCCGGCGTCAAAGGCGATCTGCCCGATCGGGCGCCCCCATTCTTCGTCCCTGCCCTCGGCATAGTGCTCCAGGAAGACCTTCTCGGAGCGGGCAGCGAGAACGATGTGCAGGTCGCGCAACAGGCCGGACTCGAGCCCGGCAAGCAGCTTGCGGTGGATCGCTGGATCGAAGCCGAGCGCTTCGGCTGCAGCTACGGACGGAGATGACGATGGGATGGTCATGGAATTTTTCGCTCTGCGTTTACCCCACGTCCCGAAATCCGGCCTTGGACCGCCCGTTCACTTCACAGACATGCTTGGCCCGCCCTCGACCGCCAGCACCAGCCGGCGGTTGGTGACTCTTGCCAGCTGTGCCAGCCGGCCAGCCGGCCGCTCGCCGTAAAGATCGGCCAGCGCTGCCGGCAGCACCAGCGCCAGCACGCCATTGCCGCGGTTTTCCCATTTCAGCCGCGGCATGACGCTCGGCATTGCCGCGGTCAACAGATAGACGACGCGCAACAGCGCCGCCAATACCCGGGCGCGTTCGAGATAGCGCGGTGTCGCCAGCCCGCGGATTTCCGGAGCGGCTTCATTGAATACGCCCTCGTGGCGAAACAGGCTGACAAGCGCCAGGAAGGCGCGGCCGGGATGGTCGACGCCGATGAACGAGGCGTGGGCGATGATGTTGAGCGATTGCTTGCCGCGATATTCGGGATGGGCGCGCCAGCCGATATCGGCAAGCAGGCAGGCGGCGTGGCGGTAGCGCGCCTCATCCCTGGTTTCGTCGATGCCGAAGGCAGCGAAGGCCTTACCGGTCCATTCGACAAGCTCATGCGCGTGGTCGACCGATCGCGAGCGCAGGCGGGCAAGCTCTTCCGCCGCCGAGATCAGCGGATCGGCTTTCTGTTCGGCCTTGTCGAGCAGCGAATAGAGAAAGCCCTCGCGCACGCCCAGCGCCGACACGATGATCTTCGACGGCTGCATCGCCGCCATGATCTCCTGCAGCACGATGGCGCCGTAGGGCAGCAGCGAGCGGCGGTTCTTGGAGACGCCCTCGATGCCCTTGACCTTATCGATCTCGGCTTTGGCGACCTGCCGGAGGAAGCTCGCGGCGCTTTCGATGCCGATCTCGTAATGGTGCATGACGCCGAGCGGGTAGTTGGTCATTTCCATGTGCAGACGGGCGAGGTTTCGCCAGGTGCCGCCGACCGTGTAGAAGGCCCTGCCCTGTCCGCCCTTCAGCAATTTCGCCCGCGCCAGTTGCTCGCGCGTGATCTTTGCCGCCTGGGTCAGCGAGTTCTTCGCCATGTCCTGCAGGCGCAAGCCGCCCAACGGCAGGGTGATGCCGTCACCGATCGCCTCGCCGTCGATATCGATCAGTTCGAGGCTGCCGCCGCCAAGATCGCCGGCGATGCCGTTGGCCGGGTGGAAACCGGAGATGACGCCGAGCGCCGAATAATGGGCTTCCTCGCGGCCGCTCAGCACCTGGATCTCGGTCTTGAGTACATCCTCGGCGCGGTGGATGAAGTCGGGGCCGTTGACCGCCTCACGGGCGGCGGCGGTCGCCAACACATACATGCGCTCGGCGCCGGCCTGGTCGGAGAGCGCGCGGAAACGGCGGAACTCTTCCATCGAGCGCGTCACCGCCTCGGGATCGAGCTTTCCGGTCGAAACGATGCCGCGGCCGAGGCCGGCGAGCATCTTTTCGTTGAACAGCAAGGTCGGCGAGCGCGCCAGCCCTTCATAGATGACAAGACGGATCGAGTTCGACCCGATATCGATGATGGACAGCGGTCGGCGGTCCTGAAGCCGGCCCTGGGACGCTGAAATCATCAGCCCGTCGCTGCGTTCTGTTTCTTGCGGCGCTTGAACTGCGCGATGCGCTTGGGCGCATGCGACTTCAACGCATCGCCCCGTCCGGACAGGCTCGGATTGGTCATGAAATATTCCTGCGCGTTGAACGGTTCCTCGCCCTCCTCCAGCACAACGCGCCGGGAGGTTCCGTCAGCCAATACGTCGAAACTTTGCTGGTTGTCCATGATGTTGCCGAGCATGATCTGGCCGAGCACCTGTTCATGCACAGTTGGATTGGTGATCGGCACCATGGTCTCGACCCGGCGGTCGAGATTGCGCGGCATCAAATCGGCCGAGGAGATGTAGACGATCGCCCCGTCCGAGGGCAGGCCGTGGCCGTTGCCGAAGCAATAGATGCGGCTGTGCTCGAGGAAGCGGCCGACGATCGACTTCACCCTTATGTTCTCCGACAGGCCCGGCACCTGCGGTCTCAGGCAGCAGATGCCGCGCACGACGAGATCGATCTCGACGCCGGCGCGGCTGGCATCGTAGAGCGCATCGATGATGATCGGATCGACCAGCGCATTCATCTTCATCCAGATGCGAGCCGGCCTGCCATCCAGCGCGTGGCCGATCTCGTCCGAAATATGCTTGAGGATGCGGTTGCGCAGCGTGAACGGCGATATGGCCAGCCGCATCTGCTCGGCCGGCTCGGCATAGCCGGTGATGAAATTGAACAATTGCGCGACATCGCGCGCGATCGTCGGATCGGTGGTGAAGAAGGACAGGTCGGTGTAGATGCGCGCGGTGACCGGGTGGTAATTGCCGGTGCCGAGATGCACGTAATTGCGTAGCCTGCCATCCTCGCGCCGCACCACCAGCGACATTTTCGCGTGGGTCTTCAGCTCGAGAAAGCCGAAGACGACCTGGACTCCGGCGCGCTCGAGGTCGCGCGCCCAGCGGATGTTGGCCTCCTCGTCGAAGCGCGCCTTGAGCTCGACCAGCGCCGTCACCGACTTGCCGGCCTCGGCGGCGTCGACCAAAGCCCGCACGATCGGGCTGTCGTTGGAGGTGCGGTAGAGCGTCTGCTTGATCGCCACCACTTCCTGATCGGCCATCGCCTGGCGCAGGAACTGCACCACCACGTCGAAGGATTCGTAGGGGTGGTGGACGATGATGTCCTTCTCGCGGATGGCGGCAAAGCAATCGCCACCATGCTCGCGGATGCGCTCCGGGAAGCGCGGATTGTAGGGCGTGAACTTCAGATCGTCGCGAGCGACGGCGACGATCTCCGAGATCTGGCTAAGCGCCAGCGGCCCGGTAAGCACGCTGATGCGGCTGGCCGAGACGCCAAGCTCGCCGGCGACGAAGTCGCGCAATTCGGACGGCATCAGCCTGTCGAACTCGATCCGGATGACCGAGCCGCGGCGGCGACGCTTCAGCGCCGTCTCGAACAGCCGCACCAGATCTTCGGATTCTTCCTCGACCTCGATATCGCTGTCGCGGATGATGCGGAACGTGCCGGAGCCCTTGACCTCGTAGCCGGGGAACAGCTTGCCGATGTAGAGACTGACCGCCTCTTCGAGCGGAACGAAGCGGACGTGATGCTTGCGATCCGGCAAGCGGATGAAGCGCCTCAGCGCTACCGGCAGGCGCAAAAGCGCGCTCATTTCCTCGCCGTTCTTGCGGTGGCGCAATTGCAGCGCCATCGAGAAACCGAGATTGGGAATGAACGGAAACGGATGCGCTGGGTCGATCGACAGCGGCGTCAGGACCGGAAACACCTGCTCCTGGAAATGGTCCTCGAGCCAGGTCTTCTCGTCCTTGGTCAGCGCATCGCGGGTGATGCTCTCGATGCCTTCCTTGTTGAGCTGCAGCATCAGCGCCGAAAGGCTGTTCTGCTGGTCCTCCTGCAGGCGCTCGACCTCGCGCAACAGCTGTTCGAGCTGCTGCTCGGGGGTGCGCCCGTCCGGGCTCTTCAGCACGATGCCCTCGCGCACCTGGCCGGCAAGACCGGCGACGCGGACCATGAAGAACTCGTCGAGATTGGCCGCCGATATCGACAGGAAGCGAACGCGCTCGAGCAGCGGATGATTGGCGTTCAGCGATTCCTCGAGCACGCGCCGATTGAATTGCAGCCAGGAAAACTCGCGGTTGACGAAGCGGTCAGGATTGCCGCCTTCGCGGCTCGCAGCCTCGATGGTGATGAATTCGTTCTGGACCGGCTTCAGTTCGTTCATAGTTCCTGCTCTTCTCACACCCGTCCGCGGATTACGGTGTTAACCGGCTTAACTTATCCTCTGACAGGCTTTTGCGACAGTTTCATTTCATCGATCTTGCAAAGAGACGGGTTATGATCCAGATGCAATCGACAAGATCAGGAGACGACGATGGCAGGCGGTTCCATTCCCCATTTCCAGAACGATGCGGGCTATCCGGCAATCGACATCGGCGTCAAGGAATTCATGTGCACCGGCGCCAATCCGCCTTTCGACCATCCGCATGTATTTCTCGACATGGGCGACGACAATGAAAAGGTCTGCCCCTACTGCTCGACGCTCTATCGCTATTCGCCGAAGCTGAAGGCATTGGAAACGGTGCCGCCGGGCTGCCTTTATATCGACCAGGCCGCCTGATTCTCCTGCGACAAGCCTGATGCAGGAAACGCAGTCCCGGCAGGTCGTCATCGCCGGGGCGGGCGTTGCCGGGCTGACCGCGGCACTGGCCTTCGCCGAGCGCGGCTATCGGATAAAACTGTTCGAACAGGCGCAGCACCTCGAGGCTGCCGGCGCCGGCATCCAGTTGTCGCCCAACGCGACACGCATTCTTCGACAACTCGGCGTACTCGATCGGCTGCTGCCGACGGCGGTGCGGCCGGAGGCGGTTGTGCTCAAGGATGCCGCCACGCTGGGCGAGCTGGCGCGCGTACCGCTTGGCCCGGCCGCCGAAACGCGCTGGGGGGCACCCTATCTCGTCGCCCACCGCGCCGATCTGCAGTCAGCGCTGATGCAGCGGGTTTCGGAGCAGCCCGGGATCGAACTGGTCGCTGGCGCGCGGGTGACCGACATCGCAGCCGGACCGAAAGCTGTTGCCGTCACTGCATCGGCTGATGGCGAAACGGTCGAGGCTGGCTGTCTGCTGATCGGCGCGGATGGCGTCTGGTCGTCGGTGCGAGAACAACTGGCCCGCAAAGCGGCCGAATTCGGTAGTAGCCGGTTTTCAGGTGAGCTGGCGTGGCGCGCCACCGTCGGTGCCGACAGCCCTGCTGGCCAAGCCTTTGCAGCGATCGGTGCGCCCGATTGCGTTACCGCATTCCTCTATCCCGGCTTCCATATGGTCGCCTATCCGGTCAGCCGTGGCACTGCCTTCAACCTCGCCGCCTTCACCAGGGGCGAGCGCATCGCCGAGGGCTGGTCGGGGCATGCCAACCCCGCCATCCTCGTCAGCGCCATGCGCGGTACCGCGCCGGCGCTGGTCCGTCTGGCGAGCGAGGCGGCGCCGTGGACGGCATGGCCGATCCACACCGTCGAGCAGCGGCGGTGGACGACACCGGAAGGCGTCGCGCTGATCGGCGATGCGGCGCATGCGATGACGCCCTTTGCCGCACAGGGCGCGGCGATGGCGATCGAGGACGCGGCGACGCTTGCCGGCTTCGTTGCCACCTCGCCTGCCGATCTCAGCGGCGCGCTTGCCGCTTGGGAACAGGCGCGGCGGCCGCGCGTCGCCCAGGTCGCCCGCCGCGGCGCGGTCAACCGCCTCGCCTGGCACGCGGCCGGGCCGGTGGCGATGGCCCGCAACCTGTTCCTGGCGATGCGCTCACCCGAAAAGCTCGCCGCCGATCTTGATTGGCTTTATGGCTAGCGGGCGCGCGAGTCTGGGGATCGGCGATAAAAAGCTCGATAGGCCGGCGGGACAGCGCCCCCCTCTGTCCTGCCGGACATCTCCCCCACAAGGAGGGAGATTGGCAGTTTCGGCGCCTTGCTAGGTCCTGCAACGTTAGAGATTGGCGAAAGGAGGGCTCGAAGGATCGCGGCGTTGATCAGCCGGAACCCTCTTCAATTGTGAAGCCGCATCGACAGGCCGAGCGAGGCTGGCAGCGGGTTCCACCAGCCGGTGCGCAGCCCGGCCGTGCGCAGTGCCGCCGCCGTCCAGGTGTTGCAGCCGATCAGCGCGTTGAAATGGCCATTGGCTTCGAAGAAACGATCGAAGCGGGAATAGGCCGCATTCTCGATCGGAATGGCCCCGTTCGGCCCCCGCTGGAAGCTTGCTGCAATGAAATCGAGCAGCGCCGCAAAGCGTTCCTCACTTACGTCGAAGCCGGCGACGTCGGGATGCGGCTCGGCGATTTCGCCTGAAATGTCGACATGCATCACCGAAGCATCGACGGTCAGCGCCTTCATCACCGGCACTGCCTTCAGTTCCGACCAGGTCGGCGTCTCGAGATAGAAGGCGCGGCCTCCCCAGCCGAAGACGATGTAGCGGACCTCCGCCATGTCGGCCGGAATGCCGGCATCGACCAGGAAGTGGAAGCGCCGGCGCACGTCGTCGTCGACCGGGATGGCGATGTCGGTGTGGATCGGGTTTTTCAGCACCAGGATGCGGTGGCTTGCGCCGATCGGATCGGCAGCGGCCGCCGGCCAGAGCGGGCGCGGCAGCAGCGTGCCCAGCGCCACCGCAAGGACTGCTGTAACGACCAGCAGGCCAAGAAAACGGGCAAGCTTCTTCATGGGGAAGGCATAGACCAAGCAATGTTCAAGGTGAAGCCTCTCCGGAAATTGCACAGCTGACTTAGAGCTTGACCCGTATCCTCCCCGGGAGGATATGCTGGAGGCATGTCAGATCACCTCCACGCCTCACATCCTTCCATCGTAAAGCGCCTGAAGCGCGCGCAAGGCCACCTTGCGGCGGTGCTGGCCATGATCGAGGCGCATCGCCCTTGCGTTGATCTGGCGCAGCAGCTTCATGCCGTCGAAAGGGCCATCAGCAGCGCCAAGCGCGAGCTGATCAACGATCACATCGAGCATTGCCTCACGGACAGCGTGGAAACCGGCGGCAACTCGCTGGCGGAACTCAAGCAGCTGGCGAAGTATCTATGAATGCCATCGTAGCCCGCATTCTGGACTGGCTCGGGTTCGGCTCGCACGCCGCACATCATCACGGCGATCACGGTTCGCACGGTCACACCCACGGCGTCATCGATGCGACAATTGCTACCACCGACCGGGGCATCTGGGCAATCAAATGGTCGTTCGTAATCCTGGCCATCACCGCGGCGTTGCAGATGGTCGTGGTTGTGCTGTCGGGGAGCGTGGCATTGCTGGCCGACACGATCCATAACATCGGCGATGCGACAACGGCGATCCCGCTATGGATTGCGTTCGTGCTGGCGCGGCGCAAGCCGTCGCGGACCTTTACCTATGGCTTGGGCCGGGTCGAGGATCTGGCCGGCATCATCATCGTGCTCATCATCCTGTTCAGCGCTGTTGTCGCCGCCTACCAAGCCATCGACAGGCTGATCAATCCACAAGTAGTGACACACCTCGGCTGGCTGACGGCGGCGGGCATTGTCGGCTTCCTCGGCAACGAGGCGGTTGCCGTGTTCCGTATCCGCGTCGGCCGCGAAATCAACAGCGCGGCACTCATTGCCGACGGCTACCACGCCCGCACCGACGGACTTACCAGCCTTGCCGTGGTCATCGGAGCCATCGGCGTCTGGCTCGGCTTTTCCTTGGCCGACCCGATCGTCGGCCTGCTGATCACGATTGCGATCTTCGGTATCGTGTGGCAATCGGCCCGTTCGGTGCTGACCCGCATGCTGGACGGAATCGAACCCGGTGTGATGGATGAAATCCGACATGCCGCCGAGCATGTTGCGGGCGCGCATATTGTCGATGCTAAGGCGCGCTGGGTCGGTCATAGATTGCACGCCGACATCGCAATTGCCGCGGACGAAACCTTACCGCTGTCGGCGGCGAACAAGATCGCGGCAGCGCTGAAAGACGAACTGTCCCAGCATATGCCAGCCCTGGCTGAGGCGAATGTCCGGTTTTCAACGGAACGTGGAGAGAACGACCATCCGCACCCTCACGAGCACACGCATGACCACGGCCACATGCACTGACGCTCGCCGATTTTCTGCTAGTCTCGTCCGATGTTCCAGACGCTCGTCGAATTTCAGCGCACGATCTATCTGACGCTCGGCGAGCAGATCAAGCTGCTTGCGGCCGGAGGCAATTGGCTGGCATTCATGGCCTTCCTGCCGATGGGCGTCGTGTTCGGGGCTGCCCATGCGCTGACGCCGGGTCATAGCAAGGCGGTCCTGGCGACCTATCTTGCCGGTTCGGATGCGAAGGTCTCGCGCGGCCTGCTCGTGTCTATCACGCTATCGTTCACGCATGTGACGATTGCCGTTCTGATTGCGGCTCTCTCGCTGCCACTGGTCTCCATAGCATTGGGCAGCGTTGGCCGCGCTCCGCTCCTGGAGCATATCAGTCGTGGGCTGCTCGGCCTCATTGGCGTCTGGATGCTCTGGCGCGCTTTGAGCCACAGCCATCACCACAGGCACGAAGGCGAGGCTGTCGGCGTGATGGCAGGCCTGATCCCCTGCCCGCTGACGCTTTTCGCGATGACTTTCGCGATCTCCAGGGGTGTTCCGGCAGCGGGCGTCCTGTTTGCCATCACCGTGATGGTCGGCGTGGCGCTGACGCTGTCCTGCGTCGCGGTATTGTCGATCGTGTTTCGGGAACGGCTTGTACAGTTTTTCGCGCGCCAGCCACGGCTGTTCGAAACCATCTCCCGGGCCATCGAGGGCGCTGCCGGTCTCGCCCTTGCCGGCGTCGCTGTCTGGCAGATCACATCAGCTTAAGAGAAAACATGGTTTCAGCCACTGCATGGCGTCCGGGCCGGTGCAGCGGTTGGAACGAGCCAAGCCGACGCCGGTCATGTCACATCGATCACGACCATCAGCCCGCCGCCGCCCTTCTCCTCGACATTGTTGTTCGTGGTGTGATGCGGGATGTGGCAATGGATCAGCCATTTGCCCGGACGCTGCGCCTTCCAGATCACGTCGTAGCGCTGACCCGGCCCGACATTGACCGTATCGGCAAGGAAACGACCCGAGGCAGGGATCGTCTCGCCGTCGCGGGCAACGACCTCGAACGGTCCGCCATGGATATGCATCGGATGGATGAAGCCGTTATTGGTGCCGATGAACCGCACCTTGAGCGTCTCGCCGACCTTCATCGGGATCGTCTCGGTCGAGGGATAGGCCTTGCCGTTGATGGTGAAGAAATTCGGCATGCCGCCGTCCATCGGCATCGACGGGTACGTCAGCCCTTCCCGCACCAGCCATTCCTGAAGCTCGATGACGTAATCATGGTCGGCCGCGACCTCATCGGCGGGATTGGCGGGATCGATGATCAGCGCACCGTAGAGGCCGAGCGCCTGGGTCCGGTCCGGCTTGGCGTGGGGGTGGTAGAAATAGGTTCCGTGCTGGGTTGCGGTGAATTCGTATGAATAGGATTGGCCGGGCTCGATCGGCGCCTGCGTGATTTCGGCTGGCCCATCCATCTGGTTCGGCAGGATCAGGCCATGCCAATGCACCGTCGTTTCCTCAGGCAGGCCGTTGGTGACGTTGATCCTGATCCGGTCGCCCTGGCGAATATGAATTCGCGGGCCGGGAATCTGGCCATTATAGGCATAGGCGTCGACCGCAACGTTAGGCAGGATTTGCCAGCGGACCACCGAAGGCCTGAGCTCGAACACCTTGATGCCGTTCTCCATTCGAAAAGGCAGGTCCTGGTCACCCTTTGCCGTCAGATCATAAGAGGCGGCCACAAGGCGAGGATCGGTGGCGGCCATGTCGCGCATCGCGTCGGCCGGCGTGTCGCGGTCCATGATCATGCCTTGCGGCATGATCACCCCGCCGACATCGCGCGCCGACAAGGTTAGGTTCAGCCAGTTCGCCGGCGCGATCATGCCGATGGCGAGGGCCAGCAGGGAGACCATGCTGAGGGCGGCGACTTGCGGGGTCGTGGCATCCGTCTCCATGTGATGACCGGCGCCGCCTTTGCCTTTGTGGGAAGCCATATCGTGGTGCTGCCTGTGATGGCCGCTGGCGTCGGCCTGCTGCATTTGCATCTGCGCGTGTTGCCTCGTGGCAGGCTGCTGCCGACCATTGATGCCGGCTGCCTGCGCGCGCTGCGTCATCAACCCGTGCTTCAGCCCCCGGGCGACCAGCCAGACGTTGGCCGGGTAGGCAAGCGCAAAACCGGCGATGACGCCGATCGACATCACGCCCCAGAATAAGAGCTCCGTCGGTTCCATTGCGCGCATGTCGCGGCCCATCATCAGAAAACTCATGACCGGCGCCATGCCGGCCATCATGAAGTTCATCGAGATGAATTCGGGCAGGAAGCTCTTGCGCACGTTCTCCCAATAGGTGCCGCCCATCATCGATTTCATGAACAGCGACTGGAAGATGAACAGGCCGAAGGCAAAGCCGGCGAGATATTCGACGATCAGGTCGATCCACATCGGCAGGCCGAGCGCCGCCGTGACGGCGGCGGCAAGAATGATGCCGGTGGCATCGCCGGCGACGCAGTGGATGGTGGAGCCGACGCCCTGCTTCCAGAGCGGCTGAGTGAAGAGTTCATGCTCGCCCGGCCGGGGCTCCTTGTCGGCGAGCACGTAGAGTAGCAGGCCGAGCGGACCCATGTAGAGGGTAACCAGGATGAAGCCCCATTTCATCACCACCGGCTCGGGGTTGTTGCGATATTGGTCGAAGCCGACATAAAGCGTCGAAGCCAGCGCCAGCGCGAACCAGACGACGAGGAAATAGTCGATCGGTTGGATGAGCATCAGGATGAGCCCTTAACCTGCCGCCGCACGCGCCCACGCGGCTTGTTATACAACTCCTAATGGCAATGAACGCAGCCGGCGCGCTTATGATCCGTGCCGGCCTTAGTTACCAGGTTGCAAGGTGACCACTCGAGCGGCCTGAAGCACGCTTGCTATCTTCTCGCGCCGCGCACGGTCAGCGCTCGTCGAATACGCGTAAGGCCCTGAGCAAGGCAGCGAGCCCGGTCCGCCGGCCTTGTCACGAACCGGCGTACAGGATCAGTGCAGGATCTGCGACAGGAACAGTTTCGTGCGTTCGTGGCGCGGGTGGTCGAAGAACTCGGCCGGCGTGTTCTGCTCGACGATCTGGCCTTGGTCCATGAAGATCACCCGGTTGGCGACTTTGCGCGCAAAGCCCATTTCATGGGTGACGCAGAGCATGGTCATGCCTTCCTCGGCCAGCCCGACCATCGTCTCCAGCACTTCCTTGATCATTTCCGGGTCGAGCGCCGAGGTCGGCTCGTCGAACAGCATGATACGCGGGTTCATGCACAGCGAGCGGGCGATCGCCACGCGCTGTTGCTGGCCGCCGGAAAGCTGACCGGGATATTTGTTGGCCTGTTCCGGGATCTTGACGCGCGTGAGGAAATGCATGGCGATTTCCTCGGCCTGCTTCCGCGGCATCTTGCGCACCCAGATCGGCGCCAGCGTGCAATTCTCGAGGATGGTCAGATGCGGAAACAGGTTGAAGTGCTGGAACACCATGCCGACTTCGCGGCGCACCTCGTCGATCTTCTTCAGATCGTTGGTCAGTTCCTTGCCGTCGACTATGATCTTGCCCTTCTGGTGTTCCTCCAGCCGGTTGATGCAGCGGATCATCGTCGATTTGCCGGAGCCCGACGGGCCGCAGATGACGATGCGCTCGCCGCGCATCACCTTCAGATTGATGTCTTTCAGCACATGGAATTCGCCGTACCATTTGTGCATGGCGATGATGTCGATGGCGACATCGGTGGTGGAAATATGCATCTTGGCGGCATTGACCTTGATCTCTTCCGCGCTGACGGCGTTTTCTATGGCCATGACAAGGTCCCCTTTTTAGCGTTTGTGGCCGGTGTCGAGACGGCGTTCCGTGTACATTGAATAGCGCGACATGCCGAAGCAGAACAGCCAGAAGATGAAGGCCGCGAACACCAGGCCGGACCTGGCCGTCTGCGGCGTTGCCCAGCTGGCGTCGGAGAAGTTCTGCTTGACGATGCCGAGGAGGTCGAACATCGAGATGACGATGACCAGGCTGGTGTCCTTGAACATGCCGATGAAGGTGTTGACGATGCCGGGAATGACCAGCTTCAGCGCCTGCGGCATGACGACCAGACCCATCTTCTGCCAGTAGCTGAGGCCGAGCGAATCGGCGCCCTCATACTGGCCTTTGGGGATCGCCTGCAGGCCGCCGCGCACCACTTCGGCCATGTAGGCGGCGGCAAACAGCGACACGCCGATCAGCGCGCGCAGGAACTTGTCGAAGCTGACGCCGGCCGGCAGGAACAGCGGCAGCATCACGCTGGCAAAGAACAGCACCGTAATCAGCGGGATGCCGCGTACCGTCTCGATGAAGATCACGCACAGCAGCTTGACGATCGGCATGTTCGAGCGCCGGCCGAGCGCCAGCACGATGCCGACCGGAAGCGACACAGCGATGCCCACGAAGGACAGGCTGAGTGTCACCAGCAGTCCACCCCAAAGCGGGGTTTCGACATAGGGCAGGCCGAACATGCCGCCGAGCAGCAGAACGAAGGCGACGACCGGCAGTGCAAAAAAGAGAAGAATGGCATTCAGCCCCTTGCGCGGTACGCGCGGAATGAGCAGTGGCACCAGCAGCGCCACGAACAGGATGGCGACCAGGATCGGGCGCCAACGCTCTTCCAGGGGATAGCGGCCGAACATGAACTGGCCGAACTTGGCGTTGACAAAGGCCCAGCAGGCGCCGGTCCAGCCGTCCGGCTGGATGCCGCCCTGCGCCACGGTGGCGCAGACCGTGCGGTCCGGTCCCGTCCACTGGGCGTTGATGAAAGCCCAATTGACGATCTGCGGCAGGATCATGGCAACCAGCACGATGCCGATGATGGTCAGGATGGTGTCGCCGGTCGACGCGATCAGATTCTTGCGGACCCAGGCGCCGAGGCCGCGCTCGCTCGACGGCGCCGGCTGCGCCAGCGCCATCTCCGTCCGCACCCAGGACATATCGTGCTCTTGCATGGCCTTATCTCTCCACCAGCGCCATCCTGGCGTTCACCACGTTCATAACCGCCGACGTGATCAGGCTGAGCGCCAGGTACACCGCCATCATGATCACCACGCCTTCGACTGCCTGCCCGGTCTGGTTCAAGACCGTGCCGGCCGTCGCCGTCAGGTCCGGATAGCCGATGGCGATGGCGAGTGAGGAATTCTTGGTCAGGTTGAGATACTGGCTGGTCAGCGGCGGAATAACGATGCGCATCGCCTGCGGCACGACGACAAGCCTGAGGATCGATCCCGAGCGCAGCCCGAGTGCAGCGGCCGCCTCGGTCTGGCCTGCGCTGACGCCCCTGATGCCGGCGCGCACGATCTCGGCGATAAAGGCGGCCGTATAGCACGACAACGCCAGATAGAGTGACAGGAACTCGGGCCTGACCTGAAAGCCACCGACGAGATTGAAGGTCGACTGCTTTGGAAATTCAAAGCTCAGCGGAAAGCCGCTCAGCGCGTAGGCCAGCAGCGGCAGGCCGACGATCAACGCTATGGATGTCCAGAACACCGGGAATGGCTGCCCCGTCGCCATCTGCCGCTGTCGCGCCTTGCGGGCGACGAACCAGGCCATGGCGATGCCGAGGAGCAGTGCGACCAGGATCAGCCAGGATCCCTCGCCCCACATAGCGCGGGGAAAATAGAAGCCGCGCTGGTTGAGAAAGGAGCCGAACGGCAAATTGATGCTGTCGCGCGGCGGCGGCAGCACGGCGAGCACGCCGGAATACCAGAAGAAGATGACCAGCAGCGGTGGGATGTTGCGGAACACCTCGACATAAACGGTGCAGATCTTCCTGATCAGCCAGTTATGCGACAGCCGGCCTATGCCGACGATGAAACCGATGATGGTGGCGGTGATGATGCCGACGACAGCAACGATCACGGTGTTGATAAAGCCAACCAGGATGGCACGGAAATAGGTCGAATCCGATGAATAAGCGATGGCGCTTTCGCTGATGTCGAAGCCGGCGCGGCCCTTGAGAAAGCCGAAGCCGGAAGCGATGTGCAGCCGCGTCAAATTGGCGATGACGTTGTGGGTGACCCACCAGACACCCGCTACCAGCAGGACGAGGACCAGTGCTTGAAAGAATATGCCGCGGACGCGAGGATCATTGATGAAGGAACCGCGGCTTGGCTCCTCGCGAAGAATTTCCTGCGATGCCATTAAACCACCACCCTTCTGGCGACCATCCCCTGGAAAGAGAAACCGGAAGGCAGGAAGCTGTCTTCCGGATCACATTTCGATCAGCGGATCGGCGGAGCGTATTGCAGGCCACCCTTGGTCCACAACGCGTTGATGCCGCGCGCGATCTTCAGCGGGCTGCCCGAACCGACATTGCGTTCGAACATTTCGCCGTAGTTGCCAACTGCTTTGACGATGTTGACGACCCAGTCGTTGGAGACGCCGAGATCGGTGCCGATCTTGGTGTCGGCTTCCTGGCCGAGCACGCGCTTGATCTCAGGATTGTCCGAGTTCTTCATCTCGTCGACATTAGCCTGGGTGATGCCCAGTTCCTCGGCCTGCAACAGCGCAAAGTAGGTCCACTTGACGATGTGGTACCACTGGTCGTCACCCTGGCGCACGGCCGGGCCGAGCGGTTCCTTGGAGATGATCTCTGGCAGCACGACATGGTCGGCCGGCGCGCTGAGCGTCAGGCGGATGCCGTAGAGACCCGACTGGTCGGTGGTGTAGACGTCGCAGCGGCCGGCGTCATAGGCGGCGTTGACCTCATCCAGCTTTTCGAAGACGACGGGGTTGTATTCCATCTTGTTCGCCTTGAAGTAGTCGGCGAGATTGAGCTCGGTCGTGGTGCCGCTCTGCACGCAGACCGCCGCGCCCGAAAGCTGCAGCGCCGAATTGACGCCCGGCAGTTTCTTGGCGTTGATCATGAAGCCCTGACCGTCATAATAGGTGACGCCGACGAAGTTCAGGCCAAGTGCCGTATCGCGGTTGATGGTCCAGGTGGTGTTGCGCGACAGGATGTCGACCTCGCCCGACTGCAGCGCGGTGAACCGCTCCTTGGCGCTGAGCGGCGTGAATTTGACTTTGGTGCCATCGCCGAAGACGGCGGCCGCCACGGCGCGGCAGAAATCCACATCGATGCCTTTCCATTCACCCTTGTCGTCCGGCGCCGCGAAGCCAGCAAGACCTGTGTTGGTGCCGCACTGGATGAAGCCTTTCGCCTTGACGTCGTCGAGCGTGCTCGCGGATGCGGCCGAAGCCGCGAATCCAAACGCGGCGGCGCCCAAAACGCCGATTGCAATGTGTTTCATGACCCACAGACCCTTTTCTGTTTTTTCCAGGCGAACCTGACTTTTTCCCGTGTGAACGCAGCTTCGTATCCCGGCCCATTACCGGAATCCCGCATCGTAACCGACGCGCTGTCTCCCATTCACGAACAACATCGAAGGCGATTATTCCTGTGAGGTCAAGGGAAATGACCAAATCCGAAAGACTTTGAAAACCAACTGGCTGAAATGCCTGAATCGCAGACAAACGCGCCCGCAAATCGGTCAACGCGCCAATAAAGCCGGCAAAATCCGATCGCGCCTTCCCGACCGCGACTTCCCGACCGCGCCGGGCGCCCTGCGGATCTACGGCGCATTGCTGAATTGGCATATTCAAGACCTTTGCCTGGCGAGTGCGGTGCGGTTGCGCGGCCAATGCCGCCGCACTATGGCTAACGACCTACTCACGGGACGAAATGCAATGGCAAAAGACGGCAGCGAGATGGGCATCAACACGCGGCTCGCCCATTCCGGCAACAACCCGCATGACTATTTCGGCTTCGTCAACCCGCCGGTGGTGCATGCCTCGACCGTGCTTTATCCCAACGCGGCGGCGATGGCTTCACGCAGCCAGAAATACACCTACGGAACGCGGGGCACGCCGACCACCGATGCGCTGAACAGCGCGATCGATGCGCTGGAAGGCTCTGCGGGCACGGTCGCGGTTCCATCGGGCCTGGCGGCGGTGACGCTGCCGCTGCTCGCCTTCCTGTCGGCCGGCGATCATCTGCTGATCGTCGATTCCGTCTATCACCCGACCCGCAATTTCGCCGACACGATGCTGAAGCGGCTGGGCATCGAGGTCGAGTATTACGAACCGCGCATCGGCGCCGGCATCGCGGCGCTGATCAAGCCCAACACCAGGGTGGTGTTCACCGAATCGCCGGCCTCCAACACTTTCGAGGTGCAGGACTTACCGGCCATCGCCAAGGCAGCGCATGCCGCCGGCGCCATCGTCATGATGGACAACACATGGGCGACGCCGCTCTACTTCCGCCCGCTCGACCATGGCGTCGACATCTCGATCCATGCGGCGACGAAATACCCGGCCGGCCATTCCGACGTGCTGCTCGGCACGGTCTCGGCCAACGCAGCCTGCTGGAAGCAGCTTTGCGAGACGTTCAACACGATGGGATGCTGCGCCGGGCCGGATGACGTCTACCAGGTGCTGCGCGGCCTGCGCACAATGGGCGTGCGGCTGGAGCACCATCAAAAGAGCGCGCTTGCCCTCGCCGGCTGGCTGGAGGGCCAGCCGGGCGTGGCGCAGGTGCTGCATCCGGGGCTGCCCAGCCATCCCGACCACGTTTTGTGGAAGCGCGATTTTTGCGGATCGAGCGGCATCTTCTCTATCGTCCTTGCAGGCGGCGGACAGAAGCAGCAGCACGCCTTCCTCGACGCGTTGAAGTTTTTTGGCCTCGGCTATTCCTGGGGCGGCTATGAGAGCCTTGCCGTGCCGGTATTCCTGGGCGACCGTACCGTCGCCAAGGGCCCGTATGACGGACCGCTGGTGCGCCTGCAGATCGGGCTCGAGGATGTCGAGGATTTGAAGGCCGACCTGGCGCGCGGGCTGGCGGCGGCCGCAGAGGCCTGAGCCAGCACCTTGCCAGACTGAGTCAGGAATCGGCGTAACAGCCTGGAAACACTGCGATCCTGAGCGGTGTCATGGCGACCGATCAGCCGATGAAGCGGCGTCTACAAAATAGAGACGCCGGCGTGGCGGAAGCGATAGAATAGCTTCTGCCGGCGCTTGATGCGGATCGAGGCTGGCCGGCGGATCGGTCGGGAACCTTTTGTCGGCCGATGCATCCAATATCCCGATGAGAAGCCTATCAGGAGATCGCCAATGCCGGCTGTGTTGACGGCAACGTCCGCCGCTTCCGGCGACATGCAGCTTGTCGGCCGCGCGCTGGCACGCGATGGCGATGCATTCCGCACCATCATCAAGACGCACAACCAGAGGCTCTACCGCATCGCCCGCGGCGTTGTGCGCAACGACAGCGAGGCCGAGGACATCGTCCAGGAGGCCTATGTCAGGGCGTTTGCCCACCTCGAGGCCTTTCGTGGCGATGCCTCGCTCGCCACGTGGCTGTCGCGTATCGTCATCAACGAAGCGCTCGGCCGCTTGCGCAAAAGGCGGCGAATGGTGGCGATACCTGAAAATCCGCAAGCCGAAATCATCCGGTTTCCCCTCAACCCGAGCGACGATCCGGAGCGGACGATGGCGCAACGGCAGATCCTTGAGCTTGTCGAACGGGCAACCGACAGTCTTCCCGATGTCTACCGGCTGGTGTTCGTGGCGCGAGTCATCGAGGGGCTGAGCATCGAGGAGACCGGCGAACTGCTTGGCGTGCGACCAGAAACCATCAAGACCCGGCTGCACCGCGCTCGTGCGCTGGTGCGCAAGGCGCTGGACGACCAGATCGGCCCGGTGCTGCTCGACGCGTTTCCGTTCGCGGGCCGGCGCTGTGAACGGCTGACCAATGCCGTGATGCAGCGGCTTGGTCTTTCCGGATAGGTCGCGTCGATTTTCGCGGGAACGTTTTCCGGCGACCTGCATCCAATGAGCATCACTGAAAACGAAGCCCGATGCAGCTCGGCGTCGGGGCGAAGGAGAGCATCATGTTTATTCGATCGACCACGGCACTGGCCGCATTTTTCCTGCTTAGCGCAGCGCCCTTGTCGCAAGCTGCCGACAAGCCGACCGATCCGCAGATCGCACATATCGCCTACACAGCGGGCGTGCTTGACGTCGAGGCGGCCAAGCAGGCGCTGCAGAAATCGAAAAACAAAGAGGTCGTAGATTTCGCCAAGGACATGGTGCGGGATCACGAGGCCGTCAACAAACAGGCTCTCGACCTGGTCAAGAAGCTCAAGGTCACGCCTGAGGACAATCCGACCAGCAAAGCGCTGACCAAGGCGGCGGCCGAGGAACGTGCCAAGCTTGCCAAGCTCAAGGGCGCGGCGTTCGACAAGGCCTATGTCGCCAGCGAGGTGGCCTACCACAAGCAGGTCAATGGCGCGCTCGAAACTCTGCTGATCCCGTCGGCCGGCAATGCCGAGCTGAAGAGCCTGCTGGAAACCGGCCTGAAAATATTCCAGGGCCACGAACAGCACGCCGAACACGTCGCCGGTATGCTGAAGTGAGGATCGGGCCAATGGTGTCGAGGCGGCATCTGTGGGTTGCGCTGGCGCTGACCATCGGCGCCGCACCTGCCAAGGCCGAAACCATTGAGGTGACGATCGACAAGGTTGTGTTTTCGCCCGGAAACATCGAGGCGAAGGTCGGCGACACGATCAAGTGGGTGAACAAGGACGTGTTCGCCCACACGGCAACCGTCAACGGCGGCTGGGAAGTGATGATCCCGCCGAAGCAGGCAGCAAGCCTGATGGTGAAGAAGGCCGAATCGGTCGATTATTTCTGCCGCTTCCATCCCAATATGAAGGGCCATGTGACGGTGACATCGCCCTGACTGGCTAATGCCTGTCGCGCAAAAGTGTGCAGCGGTTTTGCGATAACGACATGCATAAAACAAGAGCCTAAAGCGCGTCGCATGAGGCCGGTCGAACGCGACGTGCTTTTAGGCCGCCAGCCATGCCGTCCCGACAAGAAGCGTGACCAGCGTCAATGGCAGGCCAACCTTGAAGAAGGCGATGAAGCCCAGCGGCTTGCCGGAGACCCGCGCGTGCTCGGCAACGATCAGATTGGCGACCGAGCCGAGCAGCGTGAAATTGCCGGCCAGGGTCGAGCTCATGGCGACGACCAGCCAGGCACGCTCTGGATTCTCCAGGCCGGGTATGAACGGCCGCAGCGCCAGCACGGCCGGAACGTTGCTCATGATGTTGGACAGCACTGCGGTGAAGCCGGACAGCCGCCAGACATCATTCAGCCCAAGGTCCTTTGCCGAAGCGACGATGTCGGGCGTCAGCAATGTCTTTTCGGCACCGGCGACGACGATGAACAGCCCGGCGAACATGAACAGCAGCGGCCCGTCGATCTCGCGATAGATGCGCTCAGGCTTGATGGCGCGGGTCAGCAACAGAATCGCACCGCCAATCAGCGCCGCCTTGGCTACGGGAACGCCGGCAAAGAAAGCGACCGCCAAACCGATACAGACGACCACCGCCTTGAGCACCTGCCCCGGCAGCATGCGGCCGCGATAGACTTCGGGGCTGAGCTCGGCCTTGCGCGAAAATTCGGCGCGGTAGACGATGCGGATGATGACGATGACGGCGAAGAGGCCGAACGCCGCGACCGGTGCAAGTGCCGCCGAGAAGGCCGGATAGGAAATCCCCGACAGGGCGCCGATGACCATGTTCTGCGGATTGCCGGTGATGGTGGCGACACTGCCGCAATTCGAGGCCGTGGCGGTGGCGATCAGATAGGGAACCGGGTTGCGGTTGATGACGCGGGTGACATGGACGACGATCGGCGCCATGACCAGGCAGATGGCGTCGTTGACCAGGAATGCCGACAGGACGCCGGTCAACAGCGTCACCATCACCAGCAGCATGAATGGCGCATGCGCATGCTCAATGGCGAACCCGCCGAGCGCGCGAAAAGCGCCGGACACTTTCAGATGCGCCACGACGATCATCATGCCGAGCAAAAGCGTGATGGTGTCGAAGCTGATGGCGCGGTAGGCGTCCTCCATGCTGAGCGCGCCGATGGCGATCATCGCCGCACCGCCGAGCAGCGCGATGCCTGCCCGGTCGAGGCGTAGCCCTGGTATCGTGCCGATGGCGACGCCGGCATAGGTCAGGACCAGGATCAGCAATGCCGCCGCGCCCATCGCTGTCATGTGTTGGAAATCCTGTTCGCGACTGGCGAGTGAACCTGTCCGGAATGGACGCTGAAATATTGGCGATCCCGACAGGATTCGAACCTGTGACCATCGGCTTAGAAGGCCGGTGCTCTATCCAGCTGAGCTACGGGACCGCTGGCCGGCCGCATGACCGGCTGATTGTTGGCGCCGGCAGGGCCGGTATGAGATCAATGCGTCCAGGGCGTCCTGCGGTCATAGCGGAAATTCTCCGCATAGGAAATCTGGCGGCGTTTGATTTCCTTCGGCTCCTCGACGCGGAAAGACAGCCCTTCCTTCTCGGCATAGGCGACCGCCTCTTCCCTGGTGTCAAAGGTCAGCCTGATCTGGCTTCGCATGTCGCCGGACGTGGTGTAGCCCATCAGCGGATCGATCTTCTTGCGCTGCTCCGGATCGAATTCCAGCACCCAATAGCCGGTCTTGGCCTTGCCGGACTGCATCGCGGTTTTGGCTGGGCTGAAAATGCGGGCTGACATGACCACCTCATTGCTGGTTGCAAGCACACGACCTCGAAACCAGATTACTATTCTCTGGCCATGCACTAGCCCGTCATTACTGCGCAATGGCGCCGGCAGCAAGGCCGATGGCTTTTTACGCTTGCTTTGGCGGGCCGAAATCAATAGGCAACAGACCGTTCGGAGTGTAGCGCAGCCTGGTAGCGCATCTGGTTTGGGACCAGAGGGTCGGGAGTTCGAATCTCTCCACTCCGACCATTCATCAAGCAAATCTCGTCGGCAGCGCAAGCTGATCACGCTCGAGCGTGATCCGTCGCCGTATCATGCTCAGGCAACGGACGGACAGCACGAGCCTGCGCTGCCCGTCCGATATGGAAGATGTCAGCCCTGGATGAAGGCCAGCAGATCCGGATTGATGATCTCCGGATGGGTGGTGCACATGCCGTGCGGCAGGCCCTTGTAGATCTTGAGCGTGCCGTGCTTCACCAGCTTGGCCGCAAGCAGCGCGGAATCGGCGATCGGCACGATCTGGTCGTCGTCGCCATGCATGATCAGGACGGGAACCTCGATCTTTTTGAGATCGTCGGTGAAATCGGTCTCCGAGAATGCCTTGATGCAGTCGTAATGGGCCTTGGCTCCGCCCATCATGCCCTGGCGCCACCAATTGTCGACGGCGCCTTGCGAGATCTTGGCGCCGTCGCGGTTGAAGCCATAGAACGGGCCGGCCGGCACATCCCTGTAGAACTGGGCGCGATTAGCGGCCAGAGCCGCGCGAAAGCCGTCGAAGACTTCGATCGGCAAGCCGCCGGGGTTGCTGTCGGTCTTGACCATAATCGGCGGCACGGCGCCGATCAGCACCGCCTTGGCAACACGGCCTCCGCCGCCATAAAGCGCGACGTAACGCGCCACCTCGCCGCCACCGGTCGAGTGGCCGATGTGGATCGCATCCCTGAGATCGAGATGCGCCGCGAGCGCCGCAACATCGGCGGCGTAGGTGTCCATCTCATTGCCGGTCGCGGTCTGCGACGAGCGGCCGTGGCCGCGGCGGTCATGGGCGATGACGCGGTAGCCCTTTTCGACGAAGAACAGCATCTGGTTGTCCCAGTCGTCTGAGCTCAGCGGCCAGCCGTGATGGAACACGATCGGCTGGCCCTTGCCCCAATCCTTATAGAAAATCTCGGTGCCGTCATGGGTGGTGAATGTGCTCATCGTCCTACTCCTTGATGGAAAGCTGGGAGGTAACAGGGAAGCTTTTAGCCCCTTCAGCTGGACAAATTATAACAGTGCGGTCAGGGTGAGCATTGGCAAAACGGACATTCAACGTGGCAAAACTGACAAATGACGGCTGCGCGTGATCTGATCGAAATCGGCCTTGTCTTGTATCCCGGCGTGCAGGAAGCAGCCGTGCTCGGCCTGACCGATCTTTTCATGCTGGCAAACCGGCTGGCTGTCGAGCGGTCGCCGGAGGCGGCGAGGCTTCGCGTCAGCCATTGGCAATTGGACGCGGGCAATACCGTAATCCGCACCTTCGACAGCGACCCCGGCGCCGACAATGAACCGGCCATGGTCATCCTGCCGCCGACCCTGCTGCAGCCGATCCCTCGCGAGGCGGCCGCGCCCTATGCCGGCTGGCTCAGGGACCGTCATGCGGCAGGCGCGACGCTCGGTTCGGTCTGTGCCGGCGCCTTCGTGCTTGCCGAGACCGGCCTGTTGTCCGGTCGCGCCGCGACAACGCACTGGGCCTATCGCGACGCGCTGGCGCTACGCTTTCCAGACATCTTGCTCGACGCCGACAGGCTGGTCATCGACGATGGCGACATCATCACCGCGGGCGGCTACATGGCCTGGACCGACCTCGGCCTCAAGCTCGTGGACAGGGTGCTCGGGTCAACCGTCATGATGGACACGGCGCGTTTCATGCTGGTCGATCCGCCGGGCCGCGAGCAACGTTTTTACAGCCCGTTTGCGCCGCGATTGACCCATGACGACGAAGCGATCCTCAAGGTGCAGCATTGGCTGCAGGCGAACGGCGCGCGCGACGTGACGCTCGGCGCCATGGCCGAGCATGCGGGGCTGGAGGAGCGGACCTTTCTGCGACGCTTCCGAAACGCCACTGGCCTCAGGCCGACCGAATATTGTCAGCACCTGCGGGTCGGCAAGGCGCGCGAGATGCTGGAAACCACGATACGATCGATCGACCAGATCGCCTGGGAGGTCGGCTATGACGATCCCGGCTCCTTCCGCAAGGTATTCGCCAGGATAACCGGCCTGGTGCCCGGCGATTATCGCCGGCGCTTTGGCGTGGAATGAGCTGTGATTGCGGGTGGAGAGAGCTGAGGCCCGGCCGCCGCGCAATGGCGCTATCGATTCGATGCTGCCAAAGGCAAGCTCGCCGGGAAGAGAACCCCAACCACCCCATCTCCCGGCGAGCCTACTTACCTGATTGATACGCAATCAGGACCGGGATCAGCCGGCAAGCTCTTTGTTGCAAGACAGATGCCAGTCTTTCTTCTCGAAATGGGACACAGACGGGAATGAGCTCCCTGATGTTCACGCCGAGGCTTTTTGCCTGATGTGCCGGATCAGTCGAATTCCTGAAATTAGCAGCAATGCGCCTCCGACTTCCACGACCAGGATCACGGCCGAGCCCCAGGGAATAGCTGGCCAAAACTCCGAAAAGGCTTGCCTGAGCCAGGTGCTATGAGCAGGCTCCTCGCCGTAGGTCCTGAGCATCAAGTCCGCGTAATCGAAGATCTCTTGGACCACGATCGCCGACCAGAACAGCGATGAGACAAGCCATATCAGTGCGATTCGTCTGACGATCGGGCTCATTCCAATACCTACTGTCAAAAAGATCGACTTGATTAGCACACCCGCCAAACGAGATCATCCCGCTATATCTCGAACTCGCCCTGCCCTTCATCCATGGCGCTGACCGTCTCGGCTGCGAGCGCTCGCGTTATCGGCGTCTTGCGCTCGAGCGCGGTGCGGTCGAGCCGTTCGACCACCCGCATGGCGGTGGCCAGCGAGCGTTCGATGCGGCGCACCAGGTATTGCACGACATGCGGCTCGACCTCGACCTGGCGGTCGGCGAACAGTTTTGTGATGACGCCGGCCAGCAAGAGATCGTCGGGCTCGTGGATCTCGACGGTAGCCGCCGCCTTGAGCCGCGACGCCAGGTCGGGCAGCCTGACGCCCCAGGCGGAGGGAAAGCGGCGCGCCGTCAACAGTAAGGTCGAGCCGGCGCCGCGCACCGCATTGATCAGGTGGAACAGGCCGTGCTCGTCGACCGGGCCGGCGTCGACATCGTCGATCAGGGCCGGATGCGCGCCGAGATTTTCGATACAGTCGCCGATGCGGGCGGCCTCCACTTTCACCGCGTCGGCGCGGGTCCGCCAGATCGAGGCCAGATGGGTTTTTCCCGAGCCGGCCGGCCCAGCCAGCACGACAACCGGCGACGGCCAGTCCGGCCAGCGGTCGACAAGCGCCGCGGCCTGGCTGTTGGTGGCGGAGACGACGAGCTCGTCACGCGAATAGCCGGTGCCGTGGCCTAGATCGAGCGGCAATTGGCGCGGCGGATCGATCTTGTTGTCCGGCATCTGGCTCAACCGCGCGCGCCCCCGCGGCGCCGAACCGGCAGCGGCGGCACCGGCTCGTCGGCATGGCCCTTGTAGAGCGGCGATTCGAGATAGCGCGCGATGGCGAAACGCACCAGAACGGCAACGGCGGCGGAAGCCGGAACGGCGATCAGCAGGCCGACGAAGCCGAACAGCGCGCCGAAGGCAAACAGCGCAAACATCAGCCATACCGGATGCAGGCCGACGCTTTTGCCGACTAACCGCGGCTGCAGGATGTTGCCCTCGATGAACTGGCCGACGAAGAACACGCCTGCCACTGCCGCGATCATGGTCCAGTCCGGCCAGAACTGGACGAAGGCAACGCCGACAGCCAGCACCAGCCCGGTCAGCGAGCCGACATAGGGGATGAACGAGATCAGCCCGGCGAACAGGCCGATGAGGATGCCGAAATTCAGGCCCGTCAGCGTCAGGCCGGTGGCATACATGGCGCCGAGCACCAGGCAGAGCGTACCCTGGCCGCGCACGAAGCCGGCGGTCGCGGTGTTGATGTCCCTGGCGATCGCCCGGACCGTCTTGACATAGTCGCGCGGCACCCAGCCGTCGACGATTGCCACCATGCGGTCCCAGTCGAGCAGCATGTAGAAGGCGACGACCGGCGTCACCACGAACAGGCTGACAACCGAGACCAGCGCCACGCCGGAGCTCCAGATCGAGGTGAAGACCGTAGTCAGGAGACCGAAGCCGGAGGTCAGCAGCGAGTTCAGCCCTTCGCGCAGGCCATTGGCGTCGACGCCGAATTTCTCTTCCAGCCATTTCGGGTCGAAACTGGTGATCAGGCTCTGCAGCCGGGTCAGATAGTCCGGCAGCTTGCTGGCGAAATCAGCCATCTGCGAGGCGAGCACCGGAACCAGGATGACGACGGCCAGCACCAGGACGACGATAAAGGCGATGAGGATGACCACCGTCGCCATCAGCCTGGACAGGCCGAGACGCTCCAGCCGGTCGGCGACAGGGTCGAGGAAATAGGCGAGCACCATGCCGGCGACGAAGGGCAGAAGGATGCCGCTGAAGACATAGAGGAAGACGGCGAGGATGATGGCGCTGACCAGCCAGAAGCGGATCTGGCGGCGAAACGACGCCGATGCCGCAGCCTCCGCTGCCGCGGCTTCGGCCTCGGCGTCGATCGACCGTTCGTCGGGTCCCTGGTGTTCAGGTGCCCCGCGTTCAGGTGCCGGGTGTGGAGCCTTCGCCATAGCCGCTCATATGCCTCAGCCAAGCCACGAGATAGGCCGCGGCCGAAGCCACGGTCAAGACCCCGGACAGCAATATGAGGGCCGGCCTCAGCGGATCGAGACGGATGTCAAAGGCGAGTTCGCCCAACACCACTGCCGCCAGCACGATCTGGATCGCGGTGTTGGCCTTCGACACCAGGAGCGGCTTCATCTCAACCGGATGCGCCATGACGGTGGACAAAAGCACGGCGCAGACGATCAGCGCGTCGCGCGACACCATGGTGATGACCAGCCATAGCGGCAACTCGCCGCTGATGCCCATGACCACGAAGACGGAGACCAGCAGCAGCTTGTCGGCCATCGGGTCGAGATAGGCGCCGAGCCTGGAAAACTGATTGAAATGGCGGGCGATGAAGCCGTCGACGCCGTCGGAAATGCCGGCAATGAGGAAGCCGGCAAAGGCCCAGTCCCAGCGTTCCTGCAGCATGGCCAGCACCACGGCCGGCACCAGCACGAAGCGCATGATCGTGATCATGTTGGGGATGGTCAAACGCATTATCCCGTCGCTCTTGTTTGTCGATACATGATGGAGATGGAGGGTCACGGCAAGTGAGAAGCGACAAAAGTTGGGCCGTGCACGGGTTTGTCGAGAGCGCACTGGCCGCGAAGCTATTTTGGAACAAGCGGCGCAGTGGCTGGACTCTTCGGCAACCATCAAGGCACCATGGCGCAACAAAGAGGGAGTGGAACCTTGTCTTTGGCCGTTGGCGAAGCGCGTAAGTATCTCGATACGTTCATGATGGGACATGGCTTTCGCCGCATCCGGAAAGGCGTCTTCGAAGTCGACCGGAGCGACGATATTAGCCTGATTCTCGAAGAAGCCTTTACTGCAAGCTCTGGCGATGTTCATGTGAACATGCTCGTTTACCTGGACTTTCTTACCGTCAGGCCGTTGCTTGAAAGGCTGTACGGCAAAAAATGGATCTGGCCCGGACTGTCGCAGTTTCATCCCGAAACGATATTTAACAATGAGCTGAAAGCTTATGGTCGTTACTTCGAGAACCTTGACCAGACGAGCATAGATAGGTTGCTGGGGAAATATGTCGAGCTGGCGCGACGGATCAGGGCTCAGAATCCGGACCTCGCCAGTTACGTCGCCGGACATAGCGAGCTGCTCGACAAACCTTACGAATTCACACAGCCCTTCGCCGTTCGGATCCTCGCGCTGATTGCCTGCGAAATCGAACTTGGGCACTACGAGCGGGTGAGGCAGGCTGTGCACTGGATTCGAACGAACAATAGCGGAATAGCGCTGAGCGGCTACGCCAAGGCACAACTCGACCGCGTCGACATGGTTCTGGCGGAACGAGAGGGACGTCCATAAGGGCGGCAGCTTGGGCGACTGTCCACTCTTTTGTCGAGCCAAGACAGTCTGATCCCGCCGTCATCCTTGCGAGGTGCGGCCGTTCATGCGAAGAGCCCGGGAAAGCAATAGCTTATTTTCCCTACTGCTGAATGACGATGGCGCAGAGAATCACAATCGCTTGGCGAGTAACGCTTTGCTATCTGGACGGACTGACAGAAAGTCTGCTGGCTTTCGCATCTTTCGGAGCCCCGCACCGCAACATAGCGACGCAAGATCTTCTGTGGGCCTTCGCTCTTGAGCTGGCCGTGGGCGTGGTCGTCTCTTGGCCCCTCTGGCTGACGGCTGCGGTCGTGGCGTTTCTGTTCGCGAGGTCGGTCGTTGCAAATCCAGGTCTGTGGGCTGCCGCGGCGGCTTTGGTCGCCGCCGGCTTCTCGTATGGAATCCTGCCCTTCGACGGTGAAATCAGGTCTCTTGCCACCGTCGGTGGCCTCGCCGCAATTCTGGCGGGGATTTCTTTTTACTGTTGGAGTATATCGCGCCCGGTTCCGCCGGTATCCAACTGAAAACACCATCATCGCGCGCTTGCCTTGCGGGGCAAAACCGTTCATGCGAAGAGCCCGCAAGCGAATGAAACCAGCGACAGGCAAGCGCAACAGATGAGCAGGCGCCGGAAATGAGCAAGCGCAAGAACGGGCTCACCTATGCCGAAGCGGGCGTCGACATCGATGCCGGCAATCTCATGGTCGAGAAGATCAAGCCGCTGGTGCGTGCGACCCGCCGGCCGGGCGCCGATGGCGAGATCGGCGGCTTCGGCGGCCTGTTCGACCTAAAGGCCGCCGGCTTCACCGATCCGGTGCTGGTCGCCGCCAATGACGGCGTCGGCACCAAGCTGAAGATCGCCATCGACGCCGGCAAGCACGATACGATCGGCATCGACCTCGTCGCCATGTGCGTCAACGACATCGTCGTGCAAGGCGCCGAGCCGCTGTTCTTCCTCGACTATTTCGCCACCGGCAAGCTCGATCCCGACCAGGGTGCTTCGATCGTCGGTGGTATCGCCGCCGGCTGCCGGCAGGCCGGCTGCGCGCTGATCGGTGGCGAGACGGCGGAAATGCCGGGCATGTATCACGACAAGGACTACGACCTTGCCGGCTTTGCAGTTGGTGCCGCCGAACGCGGCCAGCTGTTGCCGACCGACGACATCGTCGAGGGCGACGTGCTGCTCGGCCTTGCCTCGTCGGGCCTGCATTCGAACGGCTTTTCGCTGGTCCGCCGCATCGTCGCGATAAGCGGCCTTGGCTGGGGCGATCCGGCGCCGTTCAATGACGAGGCGACACTGGCCGAGGCGCTGCTCGAGCCGACGCGCATCTACGTCAAGTCGATCCTCAAGGCGATCCGCAACACGCATGGCATCAAGGCGCTGGCCCATATCACCGGCGGCGGCTTTCCCGAAAACATCCCGCGCGTTCTGCCCAAGGATTTTTCGGCCGAGCTCGATCTCGGCGCCATCGAGGTGCCACCGGTGTTTTCGTGGCTGGCCAAGACCGGCGGCGTCGCGCCGGAAGAGATGATGCGCACCTTCAATTGCGGCATCGGCATGATCCTGGTCGTCGCCTCCGGTCAGGCGGCGCAGGTCGCCGCCGTTCTGCAGGAGGCCGGCGAGACGGTGACGCCGATCGGCCAGATCGTGCCGCGCCGCGATGCCGGCGTCATCTATCGGGGCTCGATCGGCCTATGACCAGAAAACGCACCGTAGTGCTTATTTCGGGGCGCGGCTCCAACATGACGGCGCTGATCGCGGCCGCCGGCAGCCCGGCCTATCCGGCCGAGATCGTCGGCGTCATCTCCGATCGCGCCAATGCCGCCGGCCTCGGCATCGCCGCGGCTCGCGGCATCGCCACCAAGGTGATTTCGCGCTCCGATTATGCCAGCAAGGAAGCGCATGACGGGGCGATCGATGCGGCCCTCTTGTCGTTCGGCGCCGAAATCGTCGCGCTGGCCGGCTATATGCGCATCCTCGGCGCGCGTTTCGTCGAGAAGTGGCAGGGCCGGATGGTCAATATCCACCCTGCCCTGCTGCCTGCCTTCAAGGGGCTGGATACGCACGCGCGAGCCATCCGCGCAGGCATGCGCATCCATGGCTGCACAGTGCATTTCGTCACGCTCGACATGGATGACGGGCCGATCATCGCCCAGGCCGCAGTGCCGGTGATGGTCGGCGACAATGAGGACACGCTGGCCGCGCGCGTGCTCAAGGCCGAGCACCAGCTCTATCCGCTGGCGCTGGGCCTGGTCGCCGAAGGCAAGGCGCGGATGGAAGGCGGCCGCACGGTGTTTTCGCGCTTCGCCGACGATGCCGACAACGCCACGTCGGTGGTGATCGCGCCCGACCCGCTGCGTGAAGAGACCGATCTTGAGCACCTGGCGCGGATAACGCCGTGATTGCTTTTCAATCGGCTGGGTCGTGAACCCCACAAATTAGCCGTGCGGTGGGCTGCGAAAGCCTGCTGTGTCTCGATAGCGGCCAGATTTTCGGCAGCACAGCGCAAGGACGCGATGTGCCAAAGGCAGACGCCAGTGATATTGATTTCGGGTATAACGAGGTATGACGTCCGTGCCCGAAACGACAGACTATGACACCATCGCCGGGCGTTACTCGGCGATGATCGATGAGCGGCCCTGGAATGCTCTCTACGAGCGCCCGACGACCTTGCATCTCCTGCCACCGGTCGACAATATCGATGTTCTTGATGCCGGTTGCGGTCACGGCTGGTACGCCGATTGGCTGATGTGCCACGGTGCTCGCGTGGTTGCTGTCGACCGTAGCGCCGCAATGGTTGCTCTCGCGCAAAAGCGCGTCGCAGGTCGCGCCCGCGTGATCCAGGGCGACGTGAGCAATCTGCAAGGTATCCTCGGCGACGAGACTTTTGACCTCGTGCTATCTTCGCTCGTCCTCCATTACCTAGCGGACCTACCAGCCGTTTTTTCTGAATATGCGCGGCTGCTTCGACCAACTGGCACGCTGGTATTTTCGACGCATCACCCAGTTCACGATCAAGTCAGCATTCTCGATCCTGGATATTTGAATGCCGAACTGATCGAGGAGGAATGGGGATGGCTCGGGCAGAAAATGCGCTACTATCGAAGGCCGCTACGCGATCTGACTGACCCTCTTGCGGATGCTGGATTTGTCATTGAGCGGATGTGCGAGCCGACGCCAAGTGAGGAACTGAGACTGAAGGACCCAAAGGGATATGATCGACTTTGCCGCCTCCCGGCGTTCATTTTCGTGCGCGCCCGGAAGGGCAGCTCATAGACGATGCGACGTCGCCGACAGCACAGGTAAGTCATAGGAGACAGCTTGATGGCGACCGTCGAAAAAGTCAGCGAGGTGCTACCCGAATGCGGGCTTGGCCAGCCCTTGCGCATAGCCGAAGCGGAGCGATTACGGAAAGCCTGGGCGGAGGGGCTGGAGAGTGGTCCGTCCGCCCCGTTCGACATCGAGGATATAAAACAAAAAGCCCGCAGCAGGTTCGGCAACGCCATCAAAAACCAGCGGAATGGCTGACATCCGGATCGTTGACGGCAAATTATCTCGTGCTTTATTGACTGGCCGAACAATGCGTCGAGATTGTCCGCGTCGTGCATGGCGCACGCGATGTTTCGGCCTTATTTTGAAACCATGATGCAATTGCTGCTCCTGCGTCACGCTAAGTCGAGCTGGGACGATCCTGGCCTCATCGATTTCGACCGGCCGCTGTCCGGGCGCGGGCGGAAAGCAGCGCCGCTGGTCGGGCGCGAACTGACCCGGCGCGGCTGGCTGCCGGAGCTGGCGCTGGTGTCGCCGGCGCTGCGCACCCGCGACACATGGCGGCTGGTTTCGGCGGAATTGCCGGCGAAGGTGCAGGCCAAATTTGCCCAGGCGCTCTACGAGGCAGCGGCGGCGGACATCCTCGCCAAGGTGCGGCAAGTAAAGGCGGAGACCGGAACGCTGCTGGTGCTTGGCCACAATCCCGGGTTGGAGGAGTTCGCGCGCGGGCTTGCCGGGGCTGGATCGGATGAAGCGGCGCTGAAAAAGCTGGCGGAAAAATTCCCGACCGCGGCCCTGGCTCGGTTCGACGTCGATGGCGATTGGGCCGGTCTCACCTTCGGCAGCGCCCGACTGACGCACTGCATTTGGCCGAAGGATCTGCGTTAGGGATTTACCAACAGGCCGGGGGAAAAACCGCCGATCCCTCGACCGACCGAGCTTCGCACAAACAAGAGCGGCGGGCCAAGCCCGCCGTTCTTTGTGCTCCCGGGGTTTGAGGAACTAGCGGCCCCAGTTGCCCCGGCCAGATTGGGGCACTACGGGCTGATCCGTGCCGAATCGGGTCGTCGCCCCGGTGTCGACGGCGTTGTGCTCAGCCGCCAGCGGCTTGCGGATGGAACCGGTAAACCCGCTGTCGATAGCGCCGACAGGCGCATTGCCAACAGGCGCGGCCGGCTGGTTGGCACCGTCCGAACCATAGTGGTCGCTGCCGGCAAAGGCGCTGCCCGTGGCGGTGAGGACGATAGCGGCGATGGTAAGAGCAATCTTGGTCATTTCGGGTACTCCAGTGTGCTGGTCATTCGTGAGTTGTCGTTGCTTTCGACGCATTCGAGATGAGAGCGCTGCCCGCGCCGACGAATACGCATCGGCTTTTTCCGACGTGCACGTTGCTGGACGATTTCAGCAACCGAGATTGTGGCTACAGATGAAACCTGCAATTCAAAGTATTCGATTGGCGCAGGATTCGATCCAGCGCTCGTCCCGGCTGATACGCGAAAGCAAGAGTAGCGGGCCGAGCCCGCCGCTCTTTGTGTTCCGGGGCTGTGATAATCAGCGGCCCCAGATGCCTGGGCCGGATTCAGGCGCCACCGACTCGGAAGTCGTCTTGGCACCGGTATGCTCGGAAGTAACCGGCTTGCGGATCGAGCCGGTGAACGTGTTGTCAACGTTGGCAGCAGGAGCGGCCGGCTGGTTGACGTTGTCCGAGCCATAATGGTCGCTGCCCGCAAAAGCGGTGCCGGTGGCAACGAGGATGGCGGCGGCGGTAAGAGCGATCTTGGTCATTTCAGGTACTCCGGTAGTTCTTTGGTCTGTCCGTCAAGTGGCGTGCCTTGGGAAGAATTCGCGTCGCTCGGACCGCCCCGAGATGGGTCCGCAAGCTTGTCGTTTCCAATCACAAAAATTTTGTACGGGTGCGCCAAATTGGCCGCTTGAAATTCGACATGCGGCTCCTTTCGCCACAATGTTCTTATTTCTTTTCAATTGGTTATGCGGTTATTGGTGATTTTCAGCACGAACATTCTGTGAGCCGGCGTTCACCCATTCCTGTATCCTCTGTCAACAGAACCGAACCGTTCGGTTCTAACTATTTTACGTTTGGCTGGATCAGCGCTTCAGAGCCTCGATCGACATGCCTGCCGACCGATCAATGCCCAGTAAAAATCACGCTGCCAGCTCAGCGCCAGCGGTGTCATGCTTGGGCCGCGCGCTGGCCAGAAGCACGACGGGGCAGTTGCAGGCGGCTAAAACAGCGCCGGCGGTTTCGCCGAAGAACAGGTCCTCACCCGGACGTTGGGTGACACCCATCACGACGATCGCCGCGCCTTTGGCCGCCTCCCTAGTGATCGCCTTGTCGGGTGTGACGCGGGTATGGAACGCGGTGTCGATATGCAGGCCGTAGCGGCCCGCCAAGTCGGCGATGTCTTTCAGCATGGCCTCTTCGCGGCTATGCGACACGGATGTCGACCTGCGCCCCTTGGCTGCTTTTTGCGAGACGTAGAGAACCTTGATCCGCGCCCGGTTTGGACGGGCCAGCGCCAGCGCCAAGTCGGCGGCGCGGCGCGCCACCTGGGTACCGTTGACGGGGACGAGAATGCTGGTGCCGGCCTTCAGCGTTGGCATCTTTTCGGCAGCATTGCCGCCGTTCAGGACCAGGCAAAGCGGGCCGTCAAATCCTGCGGCAATGTCGTTGAGGGCCGGCGCGAAGGCGCCATCGGCGGTCAGCACATTGTCAAGGCCGACCAGCAACAGGCCGTATCCCTTGCGGGCCTCTTCGGCGATCGTCTCACCGGTGGCTTCCAACTCGGTGCGGGCCGTCAGGTGGACTTTGCCGACAAGCGTATCTTCGATCCGTTTTACCGCCTGGGCGCTTTTCTTTGCACCCTTCTTGATTTCCTGCAGGGCGCGCTCCTGTCCCTTGCTGTCGCTCGGCCTGTCAATTCGGCCGTCTTTCGGCTGAAGCAAGGTGGTGGGCAGGCGAAGCAAGGTAGTGGGCATGCCGCTGCCTCCGCCGACCAGTCCGGCGAGATGGGCAGTGAACTTGCCAATCCTGCTGTCGTCGACCAGCACCAGCAGCCGCTCCAGCCTGGAAATGAAGCCGTATTCGTCCAACGCCTCGCGCTCGACACGCTGCTGCTCGTCGTGCCCAACCGGCAGCCGGCCGAGCGCCCAGCGCAGCATCGGCGGCATGGCCAGCGTGGTGATCACGGCCATGGTGACGATCATGGTGAAGAGATTGTGCGACAGGATGTTCATCGACAGGCCGATGCTGGCGACGATCACCTCGGTCGAGCCGCGCGCGTTCATGGCGCTGCCCACGGCGATTGCTCCCTTGAACGACATGGCGGCGAGCCTAGCGCCGATGAACGCGCCGCCAAACTTGCCGATGCTGGCGATAACCACCAGAGCGCCCGTCAGCATGGCAAGCGTCGGATCGGCAAGCACTGTGAGATCGGCGGAAAGCCCCGCCATGCCGAAGAAGATCGGCATGAACAGCGCGGTGATGACGCCGCGCAGCTGGCCTTCGATATGGCTGGAGAGGATGGGCGATTCCCCGACAAGGATACCGGCGACGAACGCACCCAGCACCGTATGCACGCCTATCATATTGGTGATCAGCGCCATCACGCCCATGATGATGAGGATCATGGTGATCACAGCGAACTCGCTGTGGAATTGATCGTTGGTCCAGCGGATCAAGGTGAAGACAAGACGGCGGCCAATGGTGAAGGAGAACACCATGAACAGTGCCACCGCGGCGATGGTGGTCACCAGCGGCGCGAACTGCAGCCTGCCATTGGTGGCGATGCCGAAGGTTACGGCGATGATAAGCCAGCCGATCGTGTCCTCGATGATCGCCGAGGAAATAATCACCTGTCCGAGGTTGCGGCGCATGAAGTTCATCTCGCGCACCACCATGGCGACGATCTTGACCGACGAGATCGACAGCGCGGTGCCCAGGAACAGCCCGGCGACGGTGCGTTGCGTGGCGTCAGACAGCAATGCGTCCGGCAGGAACTGCGCCAGCGCGAAACCGCAGATGAAGGGCACCACGACGCCGGTCGCCGAAATGGAAAAACAGGCCGCGCCAACCCGGCGCACCAGCCGCAGGTCCGTCTCCATGCCGGTCAGCAAAAGCAGCATCAGGATGCCGAGCTGTGAGACGGCGTCGATCATGCCCTTTTGCGCAGGATCGCTGGGAAAGATCAGGTGCTGAGCCGATGGCCATAGCCAGCCGAACAGCGAAGGACCGAGCAGGATGCCGCCGATCAGTTGGCCCATGATTGCCGGCTGGCCATAGCGCTGCAGCACTTCGCCCAGGCCGCGCCCGACAAGCAGCAGCAGGACGATCTCGGCAACGAAAGCGCCTTCGCCCGAACCGCCCATTCCCGAAGCCTTGGTTCCGGCAACAAGCGTCTCCGCCGCCCGGGCCGCTCCTGCGGGGACGAATGCACAAACCAACAGCGCCAGGCTGGAACGTGTCGGAGCCTGCCAAGCCATGAAACCCCCATCGCCCAATGCACCTGCCCCACAACGCGCGACAGGCCGTTGCGTTGCTAGACAGGGCATTGCTAGACGTGGACGTCACCGAAGGAGAGTTCGCCGTCGTCGCTCTCCGTCAGGTAGGCTGCCATCAGCAGGCCGGCATAGAGGACGGCGACCAGCACGACGATGGCGCCACCAGGAACTGGACCCAGCGCAGCACTGGCGACGGCCTCACGCATCGACCCGACGAAGCCGATGCGGACGCCTTCGTTTAAGAGGCTGGGGGTCGACAGTTTGAGGATCCAGGCCAGCAGCAGGATCAGCAGCATGTAGATGTAATTCCGACGCAGGCGGCGCGCCAAAGCCACGCGTTGCGAAATCAGGAATTTTGGTGCGCGCAGGCTCTCGCCGACGATCAACAGCCAATCGGACGCAAAATCCGGCTGCGGTGAGAATACCTGTGCGAAATAGTGCCGTTCGAACTGGCGCACGCGAGCCCGATAGAAGTCGAAGAAGCGGTATCGCCGCGCCTCGATCCACAGCAGCAGCAGAACAAGCAGCATGGCAAACAGCAGCACGCCATGGTGAGCGCTGGCTGTCGAAAGCGAGACGGACAGCATCGCCGCGACAACCGTTATCGCCCAATTGCTCGTCCGGTCCAGGCGGTCGCGCCACCCAGCCATGCGCGCAATCTCGGCGCGATGGAAGTGGGACATCGTGGTTACGAGTTCGCCGGACGAAAGCGTTCGCCCGATGGGGTCCGGCGCCGCCAACGCTTCTGCCATGACCATGCCTCCACCCGCCATGCGAAAACGGCCGGATGGAGATATCGTTCCGACGCTCAATCCGCCGGGCGCAGCCAGACCTTGTTGTCGTGGAAGGCGGCGCCGCCATAGGGCGCCGGCGCATCGGCGCCGGTCAGCACGTTGATGCCCTCGCCGCGCTCATGGGCGCTGTTCGGCCAGATGCCTTCGGCGACGACCACGCCGCGCTTGATGCCGTCGAACAGTTTTGCGTGCAGCACCACCTCGCCACGCTGGTTGCCGACTTCGATGCGGCCGCCGTCGGCGACGCCGAGTGCCGCCGCATCATCGGGATGCAAGAGCAGCTCCGGCCGGCGCTCTTTTGCCTGCGACACCGGCGTTTCGGTGAAGGTCGAATTGAGGAAATTGCGCGCCGGCGAGGTGGTCAGCCGGAACGGGTGCGCCTCGTCCGCCACCTCGATCAGATCGACATGGTCGGGGAATTCCGGCAGGCTCGCCACCGGCCCGAACAGGCCCATGCTTTTCGGTGGCCGATTGGGCGACGCCTGGCCCGTCCAGTCGGCGCGAAAATGAAACTTCTTGTCGGCATGGCCGAAGCCGTCGAGGTAATGCGCGGCATCGAAATCCGGCTGCAAATCGACCCATTTCTGCTCTTTCAGGCTCGAAAAGCTGCCCAGCCCGCGCTTGCCCAGAATGACGTCGATATGCTGCTGCTCGGTCATGCCGAAGCCCGGGCGATCGGCGACACCGAGTCTTTTGCCGAGTTCCTCGATGACGAAATGGTTGGTGCGCGGACCTTCCGGCGGGTCGATCAGCTTCGGCCCGAGCGTGATGTGCTGGTTGCCGCCGCCCTTGTAGACGTCGTCATGCTCGAGAAACATCGTCGCCGGCAGCACCACATCGGCGAGCTTGGCGGTGTCGGTCATGAACTGCTCGTGCACGCAGGAGAACAGATCGTCGCGCAAAAAACCCTGCTTCACCAGCCGCTGCTCCGGCGCGACATTGACCGGATTGGTGTTCTGGATCAGCAGCGCCGTCACCGGCGGGCCGCCATAGAGCGCATCCTCAGCCCCGGTCAGCACCGGGCCGATGCGCGAATGGTCGAGATGACGGATCGCGGGGTCGCGCATCCGCGTGCCTTCGAGCAGTTCCTGATTGAGCTTGAAGATGCCCGAATTGGTATGGAAGGCGCCGCCGCCTTCATATTGCCAGCAGCCGGCGACCGCGGCGATCGAGGCTGCGGCGTGCATGTTGACCGAACCGTTGCGCTGGCGCGAAAACCCGTAGCCGAGGCGGAAGTAGGTCTTGTTCGTCGTGCCGACGAGACGGGCGAAGGTCTCGATTTCGTCGACAGAAAGCCCGGTGATATCAGCGGCCCATTGCGGCGTCCTCGTTTGAAGATGCGCTTCCAGACCATGCGGGTCGTCGGTGTATTTTTCCAAATAAGCGCGGTCGGCCATGCCGTCACGGAACAGCACGTGCATCACCGCGCAGGCCAGCGCGCCGTCGGTGCCGGGCTTCAGCACTAGGCCGAGATCGGCCTGCTTCATCGTCGCGTTCTCGTAAACATCGATGACGACGATCTTGGCTGCGCGTTCCTTGCGCGCCTTGATGGCGTGGGTCATGACGTTGACCTGCGTGACCACGGCGTTGGTGCCCCAGATCACCACGCAGTCGGATTTGCCCATCTCGCGCGGATCGGGGCCGCGCAGTGCGCCTGCCCCCATCATCCAGCCGGTCCAGGCCAGATTGGTGCAGATCGAACCGAAGAAGCCGGAGTATTTCTTGGCATGCCTGAGCCGCTCGATGCCGTCGCGCTGCACCAGACCCATCGTGCCGGCATAGTAATAGGGCCAGACCGTCTCCGAGCCGAATTTTGCCTCCGCCGCGATGAACTTTTCGGCGACAAGGTCGAGTGCGGCCTCCCAGCTCGCTTCCTTCCAGGCGCCCTCGCCCTTGGCGCCCGCCCGGATCAGCGGTTTCAGCAGGCGGTCGGGATGATGGACGCGGTCGGCGTAGCGGGCGACCTTGGCGCAGATGACGCCGGCCGTGTAGCTGTTGGCCTTGGCGCCATGGACGCGGCCGATACGCCTGGCGTCAAGCAACTCGACCTCGAGCGCGCAGGTTGAGGGACAATCATGCGGACAGGCCGAATGGCCGATTTTGAGCTTGGCGTGCTGATTCATGGGAGCAAACTAGCCGGTTGTGATAGCGGCGTGTAGGGCCAGTTACACGCCATCAATGCGCTTGAACAAGGCGTTGTAGGCACCGCATTTCGGGCAATGTATGTGGCGCTCGACATGCGATGATCCGGCTCCGGCGTCGATGACCAGCAGATTGCCGTCTCCACACTCAGGACATTTTACGACAGCTCCGGAATTGACGGCCAAAACCTTGGCAGCTTCGATCCACAGTTTTGCCGACATCGTCCTACTCCGCCGTGCCTTCCTCGTACTCCGCCGACATCGACAGCCATTTCTCCTCGTGGCCGGCCAGCTGTTGCGCGAGTTGTGAGCGTTCCTTGGCCAGCCTTGTCGCGGTCGAGGGGTCCTTTTCGTAGACGGCCGGATTGGCGAGTTCGTCCTCGATCAGGTCGATGCGCTTGCGGAGGCGGTCCATCAGCGCTTCGGTGGCGCGGATTTCCTTGGCCAGCGGCTCGAAAGCGGCGCGGCGCGCGGCTGCATCGCGGCGGCGGTCGGCCTTCGAGGCTTTGTCCGCCTCGCGCTTGCCGCGGCGGTCGCCGGAGACGCCGGTGACCAGCGTCTTGTAGTCCTCGAGGTCGCCGTCATACGGGTTAACCGCGCCCTCCTTGACCAGCCACAGCCGGTCGGCGGTCGCCTCGAGCAGATGGCGGTCGTGCGAGATCAGGATGACGGCGCCGGGAAAATCGTTCAGCGCATGGATCAGCGATTCACGGCTGTCGATGTCGAGATGGTTGGTCGGCTCGTCGAGGATGAACAGGTTCGGCCCCTCGAAGGCCGACAGGCCCATCAGGAGCCGCGCCTTTTCGCCGCCGGACAGGTCTTTGGCGGCGGTGTTCATCTTTTCGGTGGTCAGGCCGAACTGCGCGACGCGGCCGCGCACCTTGGATTCCGGCGCGTCCGGCATCAGCCGGCGGACATGCTCATAGGCGTTTTCGTCGGGCCTGAGGTCGTCGAGCTGGTGCTGGGCGAAGATTGCCACCTTCAGCCCGGGCGCCACGGTCATGCCGCCGGTCTCCGGCTTCAGCCGGCCGGCCAACAGCTTGGCGAAGGTCGACTTGCCGTTGCCGTTGGCGCCGAGCAGCGCGATGCGGTCGTCGGCATCGACGCGCAGCGTCATCTTCTTCAGGATCGGCGCACCCTCGGTATAGCCGACATTGACGTTGTTCAGCGCGATGATCGGCGAGGCCACCGTCTTCACCGGCTCCGGAAAGGAGAACGGCCGAACCGTGTCGTTCACAATCGCGGCGATCGGCTTCATCTTCTCCAGCGCCTTGATGCGCGACTGCGCCTGCCTCGCCTTCGACGCCTTGGCGCGGAAGCGCTCGACGAAGGATTCCATGTGCTTGCGCGCGGCTTCCTGCTTCACGCGGCCCTTCTCCTGCAATTCGCGCTGCTCGGTATATTGGCGCTCGAACTGATCGTAGCCGCCGCGCCAGAACGTCAGCTTCTTCTGGTCGAGATGGACGATCGAATTGACGGCTCGGTTGAGCAGGTCGCGGTCGTGCGAAATCAGCAGCACAGTGTGCGGGTATTTCGACACGTAGTTTTCCAGCCACAGCGTGCCTTCGAGATCAAGATAATTGGTCGGCTCGTCGAGCAGCAGCAGATCGGGCTCGGCAAACAGCACCGCGGCCAGCGCGACGCGCATGCGCCAGCCGCCGGAGAAGGACGAGGCCGGGCGCCGTTGTGCGGCGTCGTCGAAGCCGAGGCCGGCGAGAATGGTGGCGGCGCGTGACTCGGCCGAGTGCGCATCGATATCGGCCAGCCGCATATGGATATCGGCGATGCGGTGCGGATCGGTCGCCGTCTTTTCCTCTTCGAGCAGCGCACTCCGTTCAAGGTCGGCCTTGAGCACGATCTCGATCAGCGGCTCCTCGGTGCCCGGCGCTTCCTGAGCGACCTGGCCGATGCGTGTGTTCTTGGGCAGACTGATCGAGCCGGTCTCGGAGGCGAGGTCGCCGGTGATCGCCTTGAACAAGGTCGTCTTGCCGGTGCCGTTGCGGCCGACAAGGCCAGCCTTGCTGCCGGCCGGCAAGGTCAGCGAGGCATGGTCGAGAAGCAGGCGTCCGGCCATGCGGAGCGAAAGGTCGTTGATGATCAGCATGGCCGCGCTTTTGCACGGGACAACCATGCTTCGCAAGGGCTTGAGCCCCGGTTCGCCGCATAAGGCGCGAAAACCGGCAAGCAGGTGACGTCGACCCCCGCGCACCGCGACTTCCCGCAAAACGCAAAAAGAACCCGCTATCCTGAGGGGGGACAAGGAAAGCGGGTTCTTTCGTGAACGGCGGCCTTGGGAGCGTCCGATCGACACCCAAACACGCAGCAGCCGGGTTTGTTCCATGGGATAGACAAACCATGTGATGAACAAACGCCGGCGTGGCGGCAGGTTTGTCCACAGGGCGTGCCGTTTGTACGCTATCGGACCATGACGCTGCGGAAAGACTCGGCTATTCTTGGATGTGCGGCGGGCCTGATCTCCGCCTGGCCGGCGTCATCAGCTTCCTCCCAAGCGGCGCCGGCCACCCTTTTTTGACCGGCGCCGACGCCATTTGAAGCGGTCATTGTTTCGGCGGCGTGCCGGGCTGATCGCCGCCGGTCGTCGACTTCGGCACCGGATTCTTGTCGACCTGCGGATTCTGCTCGACCGTATCGCCAGGGGCCTTGGTCGGCTGGATGTTGTTGTCGCAACCCGCAACGGTCAGCGCTGCCACAAGCAGCAGGATTGAGCGCTTTTTCATCGCAGTCTCCTCTCGCCCGACAACGAGGCGTCGGCGATTTGGTTGCGCGATCGGTGTCGTTCCCGCATTCGCCGAGCAGTCGGGGAACAAAATGCCGCGTCTCCGGTTGCTCCAGAATCAATGGAGGAAGCCATGATCCGTCTGCTTATCGCCGGGGCAATCGTCTATGTTGCCTATCGCGTCGCCAAGAAAGTGATCGACGAGGTGCCCGACGATTTCGATCCGCTGCTGCTGCCGCCACCAGAAGACGATCGCGAGGCGCTGCGGCGGCAATCGGCAAGGATGGGCGTCGAGCCCGGGCGTTAGTCAACGGGCCTGCCCGCAAGGCTTCTTCGTTCACGAGCCCCATTCCGGCTCCGCAAACCGTTGCGAACAAAGCGGAAACGATGCTTGATGGGCGATGAACCTCGCCGCCCGTGATTCGTCCTTCCAGCCGGCCTATCTGGCAAAGCTCAACGCCGAGCAGCGGCTTGCCGTCGAACACGGCGACGGCAAGATCGCGGGGCCATTGCTGGTGATTGCCGGCGCCGGCTCCGGCAAGACCAACACGCTGGCGCACCGGGTCGCGCATCTGATCGTTAGGGGTGCCGATCCGCGCCGCATCCTTTTGATGACATTTTCGCGCCGTGCCGCGGCGGAAATGGCCAAGCGGGTCGAGCGCATCGCCGGCGAGGTGCTGGGCCGCGATGCTTCCGTCATCACCGATGCGCTGAGCTGGGCCGGCACGTTCCACGGTATCGGCGCCAGGCTGCTGCGTGATTATGCGCTGGAGATCGGTCTCGATCCCGCCTTCACCATCCATGACCGCGAGGATTCCGCCGACCTGATGAACCTCGCCCGCCACGAGCTTGGGTTTTCGAAGACCGAAGCCCGCTTCCCGACCAAGGGCACCTGCCTTGCGATCTATTCGCGTGCCGTCAATGCACAGGCGCCGCTCGGCGAGGTGCTGGGTTCGGTGTTCCCGTGGTGCGCCGGCTGGGCCGAACAGCTGAAACAATTATTCGCCAGATATGTCGAGGCCAAGCAGGCGCAGAACGTGCTCGATTACGACGATCTGCTGCTCTACTGGGCGCAGATGGCCGGCGAGCCGGAAATCGCCGCGCATCTGGGTGCACGTTTCGACCATGTGCTGGTCGATGAATACCAGGACACCAACCGGCTGCAGGCCTCGATCCTGACGGCCCTCAAGCCCGACGGATCGGGGCTGACGGTGGTCGGCGACGACGCGCAGTCGATCTATTCATTCCGCGCCGCGGAAGTGCGCAATATCCTGGATTTTCCCAAGCAGTTCGCGCAGCCGGCCGAGGTCGTCATGCTGGAGCGCAACTACCGCTCGACCGAGACGATCCTGGCGGCGGCCAATGCGGTGATCGGCGAAGCGTCGGAACGTTTCACCAAAAATCTCTGGTCGGAGCGCAAATCGGCGGAAAAGCCGAAGCTGGTGAGCGTGCGCGACGAGATCGAGCAGGCGAGCTATGTCTGCCAGGCGATACTCACCGAGCGCGAGGCCGGTACCGTTCTCAAAGCGCAGGCCGTGCTGTTTCGCGCCTCGCACCATAGCGGCCCGCTGGAGATCGAACTGACGCGCCGCAACATCCCCTTCGTCAAATTCGGCGGGCTGAAATTCCTCGATGCCGCCCACGTCAAGGACGTGCTGGCCGTGCTGCGCTTTGCCGAAAACCCGCGCGACCGCGTCGCCGGCTTTCGCGTGCTGCAACTTCTGCCCGGCATCGGCCCTTCGGCCGCCAATGCGATCGTCGAGACCATGGCGACGTCGCTCGACGAGACGATGGGGCTTGCGCGCTACCGGCCGCCGCAACGGGCCGCCGACGACTGGCCGGGCTTTGTCGCGCTCTATTGCGGCCTGCGCGCCGGCGCAAAGAAATGGCCGGCCGACATCGAGCAGGTCAGGCTCTGGTACGAGCCGCATCTGGAACGCATCCACGAGGATGCGACGACGCGCCGGGCCGATCTCCTGCAGCTCGAGCAGATCGCCTCCGGCTATGGATCGCGCGAGCGCTTCCTCACCGAGCTGACGCTCGATCCGCCGGACGCGACCAGCGACGAAGCCGGACCTCCGCACCGCGACGAGGATTATCTGATCCTGTCGACCATCCATTCGGCCAAGGGCCAGGAGTGGAAGAACGTCTTCGTGCTCAACACCGTCGACGGCTGCATCCCGATCGACCTAGGGGTCGGCAGCAAGGAGGACGTCGACGAGGAGCGGCGGCTGCTCTACGTGGCCATGACGCGGGCCAAGGATAGCCTGCATTTGGTGATGCCGCAGCGTTTTTTCGTCCACGGCCAGGCGGCGCGCGGCGACCGCCATGTCTATGCCTCGCGCACGCGCTTCATCCCGCGCCCGATCCTTGGTGCCTTCGAGCAGGTGGCGTGGGCCAGCGTCCAGGCAAGGGACGATCCGCGCCGCCAGCCGCAGGTGCGCGTCGATCTCGGCGCCCGCATGCGCGGCATGTGGAAATAGGCACCCGCCTCGGCGCGCTGCTCACCCGGGCGAGCGAAAAAAACAAATCACGGCAACATGGAACCTCGCGCCGTGATCCGCGTTTCTGCCCGACCCCCAGACCGGAGAACGGCGTCCGCCGTGACCTCCGCCCATTCGAGAGGCCAGAATGCACGACAGGACGTTTTCCACACCGGTCGCCCTAACCGTTGGCGCCGGCTACAAGCGGACGATCGCTTCGTTCTCCGAGATGCACGAGTTCCTGACCGAGTTCCCGCCTTCGCGCCGGCGGCTGAGCTATGGCGCCGCGGTAAAGGCCTGCGAGGCGGCACGCGCCGGCGAGATCTCGGCCGAAGCGGCACGCGACGCCCTGATCACCTTCGCCGTGACGGCCGGCATCCTCTGGCCGGCCGCCCAGCCGGCAGTCTCGGTCAAGCCGGTCGTCCGGGGCCTCGGCGGCTACGCCGCCTGACGCAACCTCTTCGTCATCATGGCCGGCCGGAGATGCGGTCCGTTGTCGGTGGTTTTAGGTCGGCAGATCCTAAATCAGCTGCCTTCTGATGCTCATCCGGGTCACCGCAGTCACAAGAATGGCGCCGATCATGAAATAGATGGTCGCGACAATGTCGCCCTGGTGGAAATAATAGCCGGAGTTGAGAAGCGCCAGGACCACGGCGAAGAACGCCACAAGGCGCAAGGGTTCATTGGGCATGCGTGCCAATTCTCGCTGTTGCTGCTGAATGCTGCTGAAGCGGCCGCCCTCACGACCATGCGCTCCATAAAATGTTTTGGCGCTTTTTGCAATCTCGGCAGGTCGTCCGCTATCGACCATCCGCTTCACCAGCCGCCCCAGGTTCAGGCGAATGCCCTGCCCTCCTCGCTGCGCTGGAACATCGTCAGGTCCAGTCCGAGGCTTGGCTTGCCCAGAACGGTCAGGATCGCATGCGCCTGGCCGCGGTGGTGGGTCTGGTGGTTGAAGAAGTGGTCGAGCGCCGGCGCCAGCCGCTGCGAGACGGTGCGCATATCCGAGACGGTCATGTAGGAGAAGCGGCCCGACAGCGCCTTGTCGCTCAAGCCGGCAACCCAGTCGATGATCCGTTTGTCCTCGGCCTCGCGCGCCAGCCGCAAGCCTGGCAAGGCGCGGTGCAGGATCGTGTCGAGCCTTGCCGGCGCGTCGCCCTCGCCGGTGAAGCGTTTCATCCAGATACGGTCGGCTGCCAGGAGGTGGTTGAGCGTTCCCATCATCGAGCCGAAGAAGACGCCGACATTGCGGTCGAACTCTTCCTCGTCGAGATCGGCGGCGGCATCGTAGATGCGGCCATTGGCCCATTGATTGTAGGCCGCAAACATCCTGAAATGCTGTTTCATTCTTCTCTCGACCTGCGAGACCCTGTTTCGCGTGGGTCTGTTTCGGGCATAGTTAGACTGCAAGGACGCTGCCGCCAATGACCATTCTGCTCTACGACCTTGTCGGACGCGACGCCGCCCGCCCATTCAGCCCACATTGCTGGAAGGCGGCGATGGCGCTGGCCCACAAAGGGCTCGACATCACCAGCGTGCCGACCCGTTTTCTCGAAGTGCCGAAGGTGGAAGGCGGCGTCTCGAAGCTCGTTCCGGTGATCCGCGACGGCGAGACGGTGGTCGCCGATTCCTTCGCTATCGCGCTCTATCTCGAGGAGGCCTATCCCGAGCGGCCGACATTGTTTTCCGGCGACGGCGGCAAGGCGACGGCGCGCTTCATCGAACGTTGGTCGCAGCTGACCATCCATCCCTACGTCACCACCGCTGCGATATTGGACCTGCACGCCATGCAGGACGAGGCGAACGCCGCCTATTTCCGGCAGAACCGCGAGCAGCGCTTCGGCAAGCGCCTGGAGGCGGTATACACCACCCGCGACGCTGGGCTCGCCAGCTTCCGGGCCTCGCTGGAGCCGCTCCGCTCGATGCTTGGCTATCAGCCCTTCATCGGCGGCCCGTCGCCGCTATTTGCCGACTACATCGTTTTCGGCGCGCTGCAATGGGCATCGCCACGCCCTACCGGCTGCTCGACGACAGCGACGTCGTGGCGCAATGGTTCGAACGATGCCTCGATCTGCATGGCGGCCTCGGCCGCACGGTCGCGGCGGCGGCGATCGCCCCGCTCGATAGTTGAAATCGGCAGTTTCATCGGCAACGCCACATTTTGTTCTTGCTTTGTGCCGGCAGCTATGCTACTAATTTGGGTATGGTGCTGATTCGTACCGACGACCCGCCCGGCTTGCCGAGGCGGGTTTTGTTTTGCCGGTCGAGGTCCAACTGCGTTGCCGGCAGGGACGTTGTCCGGCCTTAACTGAAAGTTGCCAGCCGGCGAAATGCGACAATGCGGGTAGACGAAGTGTCGCTCGAAGCGCCTCATCCGTGCCTGGATCGAAGCAAACAAGACGAACATCCGGCGAACCGGGCAATCACAACAAAGGCAGCGCGCCATGACCGCAAACCCAGAGTTCCCGGCCGACTTTCGCGCCGGGCTCGCCAATCTTTTCCTGTGGCGGCGCGACGTCAGGCGGTTCAAGCCGACGCCGCTCCCCGAAGGGGCGCTGGAGCGGCTGCTCGAGCTTGCCAGCGCCGCGCCTTCCGTCGGGCTGAGCCAGCCCTGGCGCTTCGTCGTCGTCGAGAGCGAAGCATGCCGCGCTGCCGTCAGGGCCTGCTTCGAGCGCTGCAACGCGGAGGCACTCGCAAATTTTTGCGGCGAACGCGCCGCGCTCTATGGGCGCCTGAAGCTTGCCGGCCTGAATGAGGCGCCCTGCCAGCTTGCGGTTTTCGCCGACCGCGCAACCGAGCAAGGGCATGGGCTCGGCCGCCTGACCATGCCAGCCACCATAGACTATTCCGCTGTCATGGCAGTCCACACGATGTGGCTGGCGGCGCGCGCCGAAGGAATAGGCATGGGCTGGGTCTCGATCCTCGATCCGGCCGAGGTGGCGACGATCCTGGACGTGCCGGCGGAGTGGACGCTGATCGGCTATTTCTGTGTCGGCTATCCAAGCGAGGAACACAGCGTGCCGGAACTGGAACGGCAAGGTTGGGAAGTCCGGCGCGCTTCGATCGTGATAAAACGGTAGTGCAACGGCGGCGCTGCCATTCTTTTTGCAGGAAAGCCATTCTCTTTGCAGGGGAGAATGACTCCTCCGCTGCAGGGCAGAATGGATATCATGGATGTTTCGCCGATCGTCAGCATCGCCAACAAGAGACCAAGGCAAAGCCAGTCGTGACGGCCTTGATCTGAGGAAGGGCATAGAATGTTTCGCTGCGAGGTGCAGGCCGAGATCTGGGTCTATCCGGGCAAGGGCGGCTGGCCTTTCGTGACGCTACCGCCGGAACCTGGAGCATGGATCAAGACGGCGATGGTGGGGATGGCAAGGCCCTGGGGCTCGCTTGGCGTGGAAGCCGTCATCGGCCAGACCAGATGGCGGACATCGCTGTTTCCCGACAAGAAATCCGGCAGCCTGCTCTTGCCGATCAAGACGGCGGTGCGGGTCCGCGAAGGCCTTAGGGCTGGCGACACGGCCAACCTGACGATCGAGATAGAGCTATGACACATTGGGTCTGGCTGACGGCGACGCGCTGTGCGCCCACCTCCCCTTGGCAAGCCGGCGGGCGGCTTGTATAGAGCCCGCCACCCTCAATTCCACTCTCCATCACAAGGACGATCCCATGGCGCTCGAACGCACCTTTTCCATGATCAAGCCGGACGCGACCCGTCGCAATCTCACCGGCGCCATCACCAAGATACTGGAAGATGCCGGCCTGCGCGTCGTCGCTTCGCGCCGGGTGTGGATGAGCCGCCGCGAGGCAGAAGGTTTCTATGCCGTCCACAAGGAGCGTCCGTTCTTCGGCGAGCTGGTCGAGTCCATGTCGTCGGGCCCGACCATCGTGCAGGTGCTGGAAGGCGAGAACGCCATTGCCAAGAACCGCGAAGTGATGGGCGCCACCAATCCGGCAAGCGCCGCCGAAGGCACCATCCGCAAGCTGCACGCGCTGTCGATCGGCGAGAATTCCGTGCATGGTTCCGATGCGCCGGAAACCGCCGCGCAGGAGATCAAATACTGGTTCTCGGACACCGAGATCGTCGGCTAAGCCGGCATCCCGAACCCATCAAAGAGGCCGGCGCAACGCCGGCCTTTTTCGTTAGCAGACATTTCAGGTTCAGGCTCCTCGACGGGTCATGGGTGCGTTAAGCTCGAGGGCACGGATCAAACGCGGTCGCGACAACGGAGCCGACCAGGCCATGACCAGCACCATTCCCGGCTTGTTTCAGGGCACCGAGATGCCGACCGGCGGCTGGTGGGAGGCGTTGTGGCCCGACCCTGCCGGGGTGTTGACGGCGGTGGGAATGAAGCACGGCATGGATGTGGTCGATCTCTGCTGCGGCGACGGCTGGTTCACGCTGCCAATGGCCAGGGTCGTTCGTCAGGTCATCGCCATCGACATCGATGCCGATCTGCTCGAAGTCGCCCGGCGGCGGCTGGCCGACGGAGGCGCGAGCAATTGCGAGTTTGTGGCGGGCGACGCCTATGAGCTTGCCAGGCTGGTGCCCCGGCCCGTCGACTTCGTCTTCATGGCCAACGCTTTCCATGGCGTTCCGGACCGGCCGCGCCTTGCCCGCGCCGTGCGGGCGACGCTTGGCAGGGCCGGTCGTTTTGCCATCGTCAACTGGCACCAGCAGCCGCGCGAGCAGACCACGGTTCTGGGCGAGCCACGCGGACCGAAGACCGAGCTGAGGCTGTCACCCGGACAGACCACCGCGGCGGCGGAAGCAAGCGGGTTCAAGCTCGCCGAACTGATGGATATACCGCCCTACCACTACGGCGCGGTATTCAAACTCGCGACAAATTGAGAATGCCTGGTGTATGCGGTCGTCGCCCGATAGATCTCGCCCGCCGCCCCCTAGCGGCGGGTTCTGCCAGTCTATTTCGCCTGGCGTTCCTTCACGTTCGCATGTTCGTTCGCCGCTTCCGTGTCGGTGGCCGGCGTCTGTGTATCGTGACCTGTGAACGGGCTACCCTGCCCGGGCGCGAGATCGCCGCTATGACCAGCCTTGTTGGTCTGGAAAGGCTGGCTGTCAGGACTGAGACCATGTTGAAGGGCATCGAACAGATGGTCGTCCGCCTTGGCAAGGCCGGTGAAGGCAAGGAGCGATGCACCGGTGGCGGCAAGGATAAGCGCGTGCGTTTTCATGTCTGGACTCCTTTGAGTTAAGGCCAGAACGAGCCGCAGCCATTCTGGCGGCATCAACGAAGGGACAAACATCCCTTTTGCCTTACCCGCCATCGTATGAGGACGTAACGCGCGCTCTGTCCGGTTTATTCCGGCTGAAACACAACGTGATCGACATGCGGCCGATCAGGCGACCGAATAGCCGCCATCGGCGAGCAGGCCGTGGCCGGAGACGAACGAGGCGTCATCGGAAGCAAGGAAGGCCACGACCGTCGCTATCTCTTCCGGCGAGCCAGCCTTTGACGCGCCGCTTCGGCCTGACGTCTGCGCCGCCACCACAGGTGTGATCGTTTCGGAACGGTCCAAGGCCTGTTGAGAATCAGGGCAGGCCGAGCCGGTGCAGGCCTCACCTGAATATCGACAAGTCTCAACTCGCAGCATTGAACCGCAGGATGACGCGGTCATCCTTGTCGGCGATGATGAGCTTGCCGGCGTCGATATGGTACGACGCTGCCTTGGCCAGCGCCTCGAACAGCGCCTTTTCCTCGGCCATGGTCTCGGACGCGCAGGCCTTGAAGGTCGAACCGATGTCACTGATGGTAATCGTCGAACCATCGACTTTGGCGGTAGCGAAATAGACGTTGCAAGGGCCGCTGCCGCCGGCCTTGCCGGCTTCGCTGATCCGGAATGTCGCCCGCGGCTCGGCAATCACGCCGATGCCGTCGATATATTCGACCAGCCAGCTTTGGCCGAACACGGAAGCTGTCGCCGGCTCGGCGCTCGGCGCCGCCATTTTCAGCATGATGGTCTGTGGCGCGTCGCTGAGCGGGTCGACCTGGTGGCGCGCACCTGTGACGAACAGCAGCCGGTCGTCGACAGTGATGCGCGCCTGCAGAGCGTAGGTCATATCAGGCCGGATCACCTGCGGATCGAAGCTGATCTCGAACTTGATCGGCACCTGGCCGGCCGGCACCACCTTGCGCTCACCGATGATTGCGGCCGGCGCGTCGGCCAGCGACACGTCGGCAAGCTGCACGGAAAGCACGGCATTAGGCGGCAGGGCGATGCGCTCGCGATACATCACCTCGCCCTTGAGGGTCTTTTCGGCAGCCGCGGAATGATCCGGAACGGCCAGGATGCCGAGGGCCAGCGGCGCCAGCCCGAAGATGAAGAACTCGGCAATCTTGTCCAGCATGATCCTGCTCCCCTTCCGGCCAAGGGTCTCGCAGGATTGCGGTCAATAAATGGCCGGCAGGGTATGGGAACGGCCGTCGGGATTTTATTCGGACGGCGGCTGCTTCCAGCGGCTCGCCGCCTTGTCGTCGGCCTCCTTGGCGTCGACCCAGCCGCCCTCCGAACCGTCGCTATGGTGTTCCTTCTTCCAGAACGGCGCCCGTGATTTCAAATAGTCCATCAGGAAATTCGCGGCCTCGAACGCCGCCTGCCGGTGGGCGGAAGCCGCCACCACCAGCACGATGTTTTCGCCGGGCGCGATCTTGCCGTGGCGATGGATGGCAGTGAGGCCCTGCAGTGGCCAACGCTCGATTGCCTCGCCGGCGATGCGGGAAATCTCGGCTTCGGCCATACCGGGATAATGTTCGAGCTCAAGCGCGGAGAGTCTGCCTTGCTCGTCGCGGCAAAGGCCGGAGAAGGTCACCACAGCGCCGATGTCGTTGCGACCCTGGGTCAGCCTGGCGATCTCGGCGGCGACATCGAAGTCCTCCGCCTGGATGCGCACCACAGGCACCACCGCGGACATGGTTCAGCCACCGGTCATCGGCGGGAACAGCGCGATCTCGCGCGCGCCGGCGATCTTCTCGCGGTGCTCGACATGTTCCTGGTTGATGGCGACGCGGATCACATCAGGATATTGCAGCGCGTTCTCGTATTCCTCGCCGCGTGATTTCAGCCAGCGCAACAGGTCGGCGACGGTTTCAATGCCGTCCGGCAGTTCGACGTCTTCCTCCGGTCTGCCGATCCGCTCGCGCACCCAGGCGAAATAGATGAGCTTGGTCGACATGTTACTCGTCCATGATGTGCTTGAGGCCGGCGCGGAAATAGTCGTAGCCGGTGTAGAGCGTGACCAGGGCTGCGATCCACAGCAGCACCAGCCCGGTCTGGGTGGTCAGTGGAAAGATCTTGTCGCCGGCGGGGCCTGCAAGCAGGAAGGCAATGGCGACCATCTGGATGGTGGTCTTCCATTTGGCCAGTTGCGTCACCGGCACCGAGACCTTCAGGGCCGCCAGATATTCGCGCAGACCCGAGACCAGGATCTCGCGGCACAGGATGATGATCGCCGCCCACAGCGACCAGCCGGCGATGCCGGCATGGCGGTCGGTGTCGGCGGCGAGCAGCAGCAGGCAAGTGGCGACCAGCAGCTTGTCGGCGATCGGGTCGAGCATCTTGCCGATATTGGAGGTCTGCTGCCAGGCGCGCGCCAGATAGCCGTCGAAGTAATCGGTGATCGAGGCGAGCAGGAAAATGATGAGCGCCGACCAGCGGGCGAAGTCGCTCGATTTCAGATGCCCTTCCAGGAAGAAGCACAGCACGACCAACGGCACCGCCAGAATGCGGGCATAGGTGAGCATGTTAGGCAGGTTGAACGCGCGCTGGGCCATGTTTGGGAACTCTTTCTGCCTGCTTAGTCAAATCAGAAGCGAATGTGGGGGGTCAACAGGCCAGAATCGATTAGCCAGCCGAAATATCGGCAATAGATCTTAGCTCTCGTGAAAATGATTGTAGACCAATTTCGCCACCTGCTCGGAAATGCCGTCAACCTTGACCAGATCCTCAACGGCGGCGCGGCTGACCGCCTTGGCCGTGCCGAAATGCATCAGCAGCGCGCGCTTGCGGCCGGGGCCGATGCCGCTGATCTCGTCGAGCGGGCTCTTGACCATCTCCTTCTTGCGGCGGGCGCGGTGCGAACCGATGGCGAAGCGATGGACCTCGTCGCGCAGCCGCTGGACGAAATAGAGCACCGGATCGCGTACGGGCAGCGAGAATGAGTCCCTGCCCTTGACGAAGAAGCGTTCGCGGCCGGCGTCACGGTCCTGACCCTTGGCGATGCCGATGGCCACGACGCGGTTCTCGATGCCGAGATCGGACAGGATCTTGCGCACCGCCGTCATCTGGCCTTGGCCGCCGTCGATGAGGATGACGTCGGGCCAGGCCGGAAAGCCGCCGGCGTCCTCGACATCGTCGCCCGGTCCGGTAGCGCTCGCCTCGTCCGCACTCTCGGTTTGCGGGGCATCGCCATGTTCCTTCAACAGCCGCGAGAAGCGCCGCTGCATCACCTCGCGCATCATGCCGAAATCGTCGCCCGGCGTGATCTCGGTCGAGCGGATGTTGAACTTTCGATACTGGTTCTTCACAAACCCTTCCGGCCCGGCGACGACCATGGCGCCGACGGCGTTGGTGCCCATGATGTGCGAGTTATCATAGACCTCGATGCGCACCGGCGGCTTTTCCAGGCCGAAGGTCTCGGCAAAGCCGGTGAGCAGCCGCGCCTGGGTCGAGGTCTCGGCGAGCCGTCGGCCGAGCGCTTCGCGCGCGTTCTGCAGCGCGTTGTCGGTCAGGTCCTTCTTCTCGCCGCGCTGCGGCACCGAGATCGACACCTTGCGGCCGGCGCGCGTGGAGAGCGCCTCCGCCAGCAATTCCTGGTCCTCGACGCCATACGACAACAGGATGGTGCGTGGCGTCGGCTTGTCGTCGTAGAACTGCGCCAGGAACGAACCCAGCACCTCGCCAGCTTCGAGCGCCGGATCGGCCTTGGGAAAATAGGCGCGGTTGCCCCAGTTCTGGCCGGTGCGGAAGAAGAACACCTGGATGCAGACCTGGCCGCCCTCCTGATGAATGGCGAAGACGTCGGCCTCGTCGACAGTCTGCGGATTGATGCCTTGATGGCTCTGCACATGCGACAGCGCCGCCAGCCGGTCGCGATAGATGGCGGCGCGTTCGAAATCGAGGTTCTCCGAAGCCTGCTGCATGGCAGCGGAGATCTCCGTCTTCACCTTCTGGCTGCGGCCGGAGAGAAAATCCTTCGCCTCGGCGACAAGCCTTGCATAGTCGCCATGCGAGATCTCGCCGGTGCACGGGCCGGCACAGCGCTTGATCTGGAACAAAAGGCAAGGCCGGGTGCGGTTCTCGTAGAAGGAGTTGGTGCAGCTCCTGAGCAGGAAGGCGCGCTGCAGCGAATTGATGGTGCGGCCGACGGCGCCGGCTGAGGCAAAGGGGCCGAAATAGTCGCCCTTGCGCGAGCGCGCGCCGCGATGCTTGTAGATGCCGGGGGAGACATGGTCGCCGGTCAACAGGATATAGGGAAACGACTTGTCGTCGCGCATCAGCACGTTGAAGCGCGGCCGCAAGCGCTTGATGAGGTTGGCTTCAAGCAGCAGCGCTTCGATCTCGGTGCGGGTGACGACGAACTCCATCGTCGACGTCTCGCGCACCATGCGGCCGATGCGGCTGGTGTGGAACCGACCTTGCGCGTAGTTGGTGACCCGCTTCTTCAGGCTGCGTGCCTTGCCGACATAGAGCACGTCGCCGGCGGCATTCATCATGCGGTAGACGCCGGGCGCGTTGGGCAGCCGCTTGACCAGCGTCTGGATCACCTCGGCGCCGACCATGCCGTCGGCATCGCCGGCATGCGGCGTCCAGTCGATGGCGGTGAAGGTGACGTCCGGACCAGCGGCTGCAGGCTCGACGACCTCCTCGGCTGCCTCGTCCTCGAGGTCGATTTCGGGCGGCAGGTCGTCGGCGCCGCCGCGCGTTTTTTGTTTCTGGTCCATGGGGCTCATTCCGTCATGCCTGTCACATCGGGCGTCTGCCATGCAAGATGCTGGCCGCCGTCAAGCGCGATCATCTGGCCGGTGACCGAGCGTGCCGCCCAGAGGTAACGGATGGTGTCACCGAATTCGGGCAATTCCGGGCCGCGCTTCAGGATCAGGCCGGCAATCTGCGCGTCGAAATCGCTGTCGTGCTGGCGCGTGTTCTTCAAGGTCGGGCCCGGACCGATGGCGTTGACGCGGATGCGGGGACCCAGCGCCTGCGCCATCATCTCGGTCGCTGCCCACAAGGTCGACTTCGACAGCGCATAGGAGAAATAACGCGGCGTCGGCCGCCAGACGCGCTGGTCGATCATGTTGACGATCAACCCCTCACTGCTCTGCGGCAAGGCCCGGGCGAAAGTCTGCGCCAACAGAGCCGGCGCCTTGACATGCACGGCGAAATGGCGATCCCAGGCCGGCCAGTCGAAATCGTCAACACTGTCGTGCTCGAACAGCGAGGCGTTGTTGACCAGCAGCGACACCGGTCCGAGCGCCGCCGCCGCGCGGCCGACAAGGTTGCCGACGGCGTCCATGTCGGTCAGGTCGGCAGCAACCACAGCGGCCCTGCCGTCTCGACCAAAATGACCACTGTTGATCCCGGCCGCCAGTGCCTCCGCCTCGGCCAGCGAGCGATTACAGTGAATGGCGACGGCAAAACCGTGCGCAGCAAGATCCTCGACGATCGCCCTGCCGATCCGCTTCGCCCCGCCTGTCACCAGTGCCGTCGCGGCGACCTTGCTCATCTGTCAATCCTCAATCTGATGCCGATTCCGACCTGCCGGGACCGGGCCGGCAAAATATGGCCTGCCAAGTGTTAAATCCCATTTCCACCTGGGGCAGGATTGTGGCAAAGTGGCCCGGTCGGCATTCTGGCTCGACCGGAATCCGGGCCAGCCCGACCGCAATATAGGGCGCGGGAGCCCTTGCACCAAGCCGTATGCAGTGCAGCACGGCGAACCTGCTGACATCTCGCTGTTGCGAAGATGCAACGTCAAGGTTCTGCCTCATTCGTGCCAGGGAATGACCCAAGTTCAGGTTCGCTTCAGCCGCATTTCGACACGACATTTGGAACCGTTGAACGCCGGATCCGTTTCACCCCCCGGACGGGTTGAGGGCGCTCATGAAAAAACAAGCCTGTGTCCTGTGGCTTAAGGAGTAAAGAACAATGCAAGCCAATCTTAAATTTGCGCGACCGCTCGCGGTGGCGTTTGGGCTGTTCGCCCTCGGCGGAACCGCCTATGCCGCGGACGTGGTTCAGGAAGAGCCGCCGGCACCTGCCCCGATCGCCGAACTTCCGGTCGCATCCTGGGCCGGCCCCTATGCCGGTGTGAGCGTCGGCTACGGCTTCGCCGGCCATGCCGATGCCAAAACCGTTGGTGTCGACATCGATACCAAGGGCTTCGTCGGCGGCGTCTTCGGCGGCTACAACTGGCAGCAGGAGAACTTCGTCTACGGTGCCGAAGCCGATATCGGCTATAACGGCGTCAAGGGCGACGATGCCGGCATCGAGGCCAAGGGCGGCGTCGAAGGCTCGCTGCGCGCTCGCCTCGGCTACGCTGTTACCCCGGAAATCCTGCTCTACGGCACCGCCGGTGGCGCGCTGAAGAACCAGAAGGTGGAAGCCGCCGGCTTCAGCGACACCAACACCATGCTCGGCTGGACGGCCGGCGTCGGCACCGACATCAAGATTACCGACAATGTGTTCGGCCGTGTCGAGTACCGCTACACCGATTTCGGCGACAAGAACTTCGACGGTATCGGCAAGGTCAAGTCGACCGACAATCGCGTCACTTTCGGCGTCGGTATGAAGTTCTAAGTCGTCCAAGCCACGACACGAAAAAGCCGGGCCTCGCGCCCGGCTTTTTTTGTGCCCGGTGCCCATCCTGTCGGCATGGGCACGCGTGATCTCGAGGTCAGCGTTGAGCCAGCATCCGGTCGACCAGGACCAGAACTTCGGCTGCTGCGATGAAACCGAGGGCGATAGTGGCGGCATTCGACATGACTGCGACCCAGCCATTGGCGGACACATCTATGAACGGGTAAGCGTATTTCCCTTCAGCGACACCACGAGCCAGGGCATAAGCGAGATAGGCCAGGGGATAGAGCGCCCATAGAAGCGGATCGCGCCACGAGAGCCTCCCCTTTCGCGTGAATAGAAGCCAGAACAATAAGACAAGGACAGGATTGAGTTGGTGGAGCAGAAAGGTTGCTTCGGCGGTCGCGCCAGCCAAAGTGCGCAGCCCTTGGAGCAACACCGCGAAAATCACCCCGACCAGGGCCATCACGGCAGCCGTCCACGCCACCAGCGTTGGATGGTCGAAACGCTCCCCGAGGAGCGCTATGGCTGCGAATACAATGGCGACAAGACCGTTGGTCAGGATCGTGAAATATCCCACCAACACCCACAGCGAGCCAAGCATCGATGCACCGCCCTTGATCAAGGTGCTGAGTTCAAGGCCAATGCCAGTGCACGCGGATAGACAAATGATCAGGGCAAACAAGCGCTGTATCAAATCGCCCTCCCCCACCGGCTTACGTTTTAGAAAGCGACGATAAGACTGGGCGGAACGTCTGTCGACCAAAATGCCCCCAAGACCAACCTTCCAGCCTCGCCGGCCCGGCTCACTCCCAGCATGTCGAAATTGGCCGTTGCGCCTCCCCCGCCAGGAATCCGCTAAAGCGCGTCGCGTTCGACCGGCGGCATGCGACGCGCCTTAGGTTCCTGTTTTATGCATGTCGTTATCACAAAACCGCTGCACACTTTTGCGCGACATGCATTAGGGGAAGATCGGTAGCTTCGCCATCCCCGCCCTCAAGCCGGGATGCCGGGCTTCAGCTCCGGGAATTTCTCGTCGAAGCGTGCCGCCCAGCGCGTCAGCCGGCCGCGGCCCTTTTCCCATTTTCCGGCGAAGCGCAGCGAGAGATAGCCGAGGCAAGCGCGCAGCGCGATCTGGCCGACAGTGATTTTCTTCGGCAGCTTCGGCGGGTTGGCGTTGAGCAGATCGAGCGCGGCCGAAATCTTGCTCCACTGGCGCTCGAGCCAAGGCTGGTAGACCATCTCTTCGGGCCGCGTGCGCCGCTCATAGACCATCGACAGCGCGCAGTCGCAGATGCCGTCGGCCAACGCCTCCAGCACCTCCGCCTCGAGGCGCTTGTCGGGATTACGCGGAAACAATGCGTTCTTCGACATCCGGTTGAGATGCTGGGTGATGGCGCGGCTGTCGTGGACCGAGCGGCCGTCGTCGAGCACCAGCACCGGGATCTTGCCGAGCGGATTGGCGCCGATCAGCGCGGCCGGCTTTTCCTCGGTCTTTATCGGCACGAGATCGACCGCAATGCCGGCATGAAGTGCTGCCATGCGCACCTTGGAACTGTAGGGAGAAGTAGACGCGTAGAGCAGTCTGGGCATTGTCGATTCCTGTTTACCGGCTACAGCTCCATATGTCCTGTTGGACGCGCAAGAGGACGCGGTAGCATTGTGACTTCGCGCATGACCCCCACCGAAAATCGATTCCGATTGGGGCTCGTGCGTGGGCACTGTTGACCGATCATGCTGGCTTCATCAACGGCCAGAGGCGGAAAACCGCGCCGCCAGCGCGCAGCCATTGTCTCGACTTCAATCTGGATGCGATGAGCCGGAGGTGCGGCGGCAGAAGCGAGCAGGTCGGACAATCCAAATCCGATCAGCTACCAACTCGGCCTTGCACCGAAGGTTGGTCTTTGGCAGCCACGAAAATCCCACCGGACTTCGCCGCGTGGCGAAGTCCTGGGAGCTGCGAAAAGACATCTTCCTCCCGCCTCTTTCTCGTCCTGCCCGACCGTCAGCTAGCAAGCGAGGCGCCTGTCCGGCATCCCGCCCTGGCTGTCTTGAGTACTGTCCCCGGCGATCGGAGAGCGGCGACTACTTCTTGGCCTTCGCCTTTGCGGGCGCTGCCTTCGGCTTGGCCGCGGGCGCTGCTTTCTTCACTGCTGCGGAAGATTTTGCAGCGGCGGCCTTTGCCGGTGCTGCCTTCTTCGCAGCGGGTTTCGCAGCAGCCTTTGCAGCCGGCTTCTTGGCCGGTGCCGCCTTCTTTGCCGGTGCAGCCTTGGCCTTGGCCGGTGCTGCTTTTGCCTTGGCAGGTGCTGCTTTCTTCACGGCTGGTTTTGCCGCCGCCTTGGCGGCCGGCTTTTTCGCCGGCGCTGCTTTTGCCTTAGGCGCGGCGGCCTTCGCTTTGGCAGCGGGTGCTGCTTTCTTCACAGCAGTTGCGGCCTTTGCCGCCGCTGCTTTTACTGGTGCTTTCTTTGCCGGTGCCTTGGATGCCGGCGCTTTGGATGACTGCTTAGCCATATCATGCCCCTTCCGTTGTGCCGACGGCCGTTATTGACCCGGCGCGCAATGCATATCTGACTCGCGGCTTGCTAGCCAGCGAAGCATTAGAATGATTTCTGCAGCTTAAGTTTCGGTTACGGCGAGCGCGCGACCATTTTACCGGTGCAAAAATCGGCTGCGAATCTTTGTGTCGCGCAGCGAAGTTCTGCGACAGAAATTCTGCTCGCTCTATCTCGACCGGTCTTCGCGTCAAGCTCAGGACCTTTTCGACCAGCTCTGCGCTTCAACGTCCGACGCTCAGCGCGAACATTGTCAAGAGCGAAGGCGGTCGCCCGCCTCGTCTTGTCCGAAACGATAAACTACAGGTAAGTACGAAGCAACGCGACGAGCACGCCGCTGCACTATCTTGCACGACGCGATGAAAGTAAGCAGATAGCTCGCATTTCTGAAAGACAGGATATCGCTCGATAGATCCGGTCGAGCCGATCTCGTAATCGAAAACGCTCGGCCGTTCAGGCGCCGAGCGGCTCGCGCTGCTTCTGCAGCCGGCGCGAAGGCTCGGCCCTGTGGAGATGGACGGCGAAGGTATCCCATGGCGGCGTGACGGAAATCTGCGCCAGGATGCGCCCCGCTTCACCGCGATGATAGACGCCGTGCAGTACGACGTGGGTCAGCATTTCCTGTCGCGACATCAATGCCTTATCCCCGTCGGTGAACACGAATGCGACGGGCTCGGAGAGCTGTTGCGACGAAACGGTTTCGAGATAATCGAGATACCACCGATCGGTCGCCGCGACTGCGGCACGAAGTTCGTCGAGGGCCGGCGTGTCCTCGATGTTGTCGGCGGAGTAGCCATGGCTTGCACCAACCAGGTGGGCTGAGAATATCCGCGACACCACATGGCTGTGATCGATGAGCCGTATCACGGCCTGCCGTTCCTTGCCGTGAACGGGCGGGTCGAGACTGACGAGCCTTTCCAGCAGTTCGTCATTTGCCCAGGCCTGATAGGCAAACAGGCTGCGAAGCAGGGCGTGCGCACTCATGGTCGGTGTCCTTTTCTGGAAATGCGAGTATGTTGTTCATATTTTCAGGAGAATGGGCGGGCGTGTCTACTCGCATTGCAAAACCGTATCCGCGCATGCGCAAGCAGCCGCGCCAGGCGCGTTCCAGGGCGACCGTCGAGGCGATCGTCGCGGCGGGGGCTCATGTTCTGAGCGGGCTGGGCTGGGCCGGCTTCACCACCAACAAGGTGGCCGAGACTGCGGGCGTGAGCATCGGCACGCTCTACCAGTATTTTCCCGACAAGCTTTCCCTGCTCGAAGCCCTCCGGCGCCGTCACTTCGATCATGTGCTGTCGGTCATTCGCGATTCGGCAGAAGACCAAAAGCCGCTCAGGAAATTCGCGCAGGAACTGGTGCGCGGCATGATCGCGGCGCACAGCATTCACCCGACACTGCACCAGGTGCTGCTCGACGAGGCGCCGGGCGACCGCCGCTCCAGGGCCGCCCATGCTTCGTTCCAGACACAATATCTCAACCACTACGCGACGGCCGTCGCCGCCTATCGCAAGCCAAGGAAAGGCGCCGACATGGAGACCGTCGCGCGCGTGCTGTCGTCGGCGATCGAAGGTGTGATCCATAACGCGGCACGCCGAAACATGCTCGCCGCGCCGGAGCTGCAAAAGCAACTCGTCGAACTGATCTGCGCCTACCTATCGGGCGCGGACCGCATCGGTCGATAGCGCAGGGCACGGCGGAAGTCGGGGATTTCTGTACGTCGGATTCAAACCCGGCTCATGAGATGCGGCAAGGCCGATGCCAGCAATGCCGCACCTGATGCGGCCAAGAGCGTGAGGACGATCTTTCGAAACGTTGCTTCGCTGATGCCGATGTAGAGTCTCGCGCCAAGGAGTGTCGGTATCAACATCGCCGGCGCGACGATGGCAAACATCGGCAGCATTTCGAGCTTGATCTTTCCGGTCGCAAGATAGGCGGCCATCGTCATGGAGAGGGTCACAAGGTTGAAATTCTGGATGACAATGCGCTGCCTGTCCTTTTCCCATTGCCGCAGCACGCACCACAACGTTGGAACCGGGCCGGTGAAGCCGCCAAGCCCGCCCATGATGCCGCCAACCAGACCTATTGCACCGTCTGCAACAGGCCCCCCGAGCGTGATGGGAGGGAGGCGACGGGCAAAAAGCATCAAGGGACACCAAACGACCAGCAGCGCGCCGAAGATCAACTTGAACAAGTGCACATCCAGCAGGGGCAGGATGGCGACACCGACCGGAATTCCTATGGTCCCGCCGATCAGGAATGGCAGCAGAAGCTTGAGGTCGAAACCCCGGCGGACGGTGACGGCGGCGATGATTTGGCCGGTGAGCGCCCCAAAGACCGCCATGGCAGCAGCAAGCTGGGGCTCCACGGTCCAAACCCAAAACGACATGGCAACCAGGCTGAAAGCGAACCCGGACAGCCCTTGGACGAAACCTGCAACGACCGCCCCAATTGCAACAATATAAACAAGCGAATCCATGTAGTGCTGTTTCCCCGCAAAGTGATCGATGTGGCCGGTTGGCGTTGACCTGCATGGAAATCTACGATTTTCGCAACCTCCGTCCGACCTTGAGCGCCGGACAGTCCACACACCAGAGAGGTATGAATGCCCCCCTTGCCGAGCTTGGCATTTGTCACATGGTTTTCGGCTGACCCCAGATCAGCCGCGGCTTTCTATGCGAATTTCGGAATTGTCTTCAGGCAAGAGCAGCACGGCTCCGGTCCGATACATTTCGCGTTCCAAGGTCAAGGGCTCGCGATCGAACTCTATCCGGCAAACGAAGGAACGACGGCGGAAGGAGCGGGAACGATGATCGGCTTCGAGGTCACCGACGCGGACGAAGCGGCTTCTGCCGCGAAGGCCAATGGTTTTGGAATCATTGCGGATGTCAAGGCGACGGCTATGGGCAGGCGTGTGATCGTCCGCGATCCTGACGGCCGTCAGGTGTTTCTTTTCTCGACCACCTAAGTGACGCAACAATCCAACGGGAATCGGAAGGCACTGGTTCAGCGCAGGACGCGGCAGCGGCCGTTGTAGACCATCCAGCGGTCGAAGCCCGAGACGCAGAATTCGACATTGTCGCCTATCGAGGCAAAGCCTTGGCCTTCCTCGATCAGATACCAGATGGTGCGGGCGTGGCCGTCGGAGAGGCTGACGGTGGCGCCGCAATAATGGCGGCCGATTGGCCAGGTGTCGTCGGCCGGCAGATAGCGATGCTGGTGGATGCGCTGGAAGTCGACGATCTGCACATCCGGCAGATGCGGCACGTGATGCACCTGATACGAGAAGCGGTCGGTGATTTTGTTCAGCACCCAGGCCTCGCCGCAGACGCCGCTGTCCTCATCGGTATAGATTGCAAGGTCGGCGGCCTGCACCGCCTGAGTAACGCCGAGAGGCGCAGCCAGCGGCGTGCAAACGGCGAGCAGTGCGGCAAGGGCGGATTGGGCGAAGCGAGTCATGGCAGCCTCTCAAGGTCGACTGCGCGCACTGTGCGGATTCGCTGACGCGCGGTCAAGCGGTTGTAGTGACGATGGTTACGGTGACGATGGTTGCGCTGAGGGAACGGCAAGGACCGCACCTCAAACTACTCTCCCGCCAGCCAGTCCAGCGTCCAATGCGATGGCTGCTCGACAGCAAGCAGCCGGTGCAGCGCCGGCAGCAGCGTCCGCAACTCGCCCTCCAGGGTGAAGGGCGGATTGACCATCACCATGCCGCAGCCGTCGAGGCTCGGCTCGACCGAGGCCGGCCTGATCTCAAAGCCGACGTCGAGCAGCCTGGGAATGCCCGTTTGCTTCAGCGCCTTTCGGAAGGCGGCGACCGCCTTGCGGTCCTTGAGCGGATACCACAGCGCGTAAATGCCGCCTGGCCAGCGCCGATGGGCTCTTTGCAGCGCGTCGACCAAGCGACCGAACTCGCCCTCTTCCTCGAAAGGCGGATCGATGAGCACGAGGCCGCGCTTCTCCTTTGGCGGCAGATGCGCGCCGAGCGCCAGCCAGCCGTCGAGCTCGATCACCCGGGTCTGGAAGTCACCGTCGAACAGCGCCTTCAGCCTGGCAGCATCCTTAGGGTGCAGCTCGACCGCCGACAGCCGGTCCTGCTTGCGCAGCAGGTGCCGGGCGATCAGCGGCGAACCCGGGTATTTTTTCACGCCGCCGTCCGGATTGAGCCAACGGACGGCTCCAATAAACGGGGCCCCCAATGCCGCCGCCGGGGCGGCGTGGGCGCAATCGGCCAGCCGGCCTATGCCGCCCTGCCATTCGCCCGTCTTTTGCGCTTCGGTTGAGGACAGATCGTAGCGGCCGATGCCGGCATGGGTGTCGATGACCCGAAACGCCTTGTCCTTCTGCTTCAGATATTCGATCAGCCGGCTGAGCACGGCATGCTTGACGACGTCGGCGAAGTTCCCGGCATGGTAGGCGTGGCGATAGTTCAATTGGAGCCCCTGCCCCAGCGCGGCGGTGGCGGCTGCGAGTTCGGATTTTCCGGCCGGCGGCCGCCGAAACGGAATGCCAGCGCCAGCCCGGCCAGGCCGGCCGCCATCAGGGAAAAACCGACCGGCCGCGCCCGGCGGTCGACCTCGCCGGCAGCCGAGCGCAGGACGAGGTCGACGGCCCGCATCGGAATGCCCTCGGCGTCGCCCGGACCGACGGTGAAGATGTAGGAACCGGGGGTAACGCTCGGGATCAGGCCGGCCTCGTCGCGAAAGATCCTGTCCGGCAGCTGTGGGCTGACCTGGCGCGGATTGTCGGAGTGATTGAACTGCAGCGTCGAGGCGAGCACCGTCCTGCCGCCGGTGGCGGCGGTCAGGGTCAGCACGGTGCGCTGCTGCGAGACGATGCGCTCGGCTCTTGCAGTAAGATCGACCAGCACGCGTAGCGGCCCGTCGCGTGCGCTCAGGGCCACCGTCACCGGCTTGAACCGGCCCTGGTCGTAAACCCGCCAGGTGCCGATCTCACGGCCGGAGAAATTGGTCATCGCCCAGGGATAGACGACGCCGATGCCGGTACCGATGAGCAGGATCAGAAGAAACAAAAAGCGCATGCGGACAATGCCCCGTTGATGCAACTACCTCGCATTGGCACCGTCGCGGATGCGCTCCATCTCGTCCAGCAACATGTCGAGGCCTATATCGAAGGTCTTGTCAAAACCGGCTGTGCCGAAATATGCCCCGGCAGCCATGACGCCGGGGAAATCCCGCGCTAGCGCTTCATCGCTCACCGTGGTGACCGCCGAAGGCCCCTTGGCGTAGCCGGCCGTCTCGTCAAGGATCGCGCCCATCAGATAGTAGCTCGTGGCTCGGAACAACCGGGCGCTGAGTTCCAAACCGAAACCGCCGGCTTCGAACAGGCCGATCACGTGGTTCAGCTTGGCGAGACATGCCGGCGAATTCATGCGGTAGACCACAATGAACGGCGCAAAGGCGGGATGTTCGGTGGCGACCCGGCGGTATTCCTTCACGGCGACGTGGATCCGCTGGCGCCAAGGCATGCCGTCGTCAGGAATCTTGATCGAGCTGATCTGTCGATCGACCAGTGCCTCGTAAAGATGCGCCTGGGAGGGGAAATGATGGTAGATGCTCATCGCTTCGCAGCCGAGTTCTGCCGCCAGCTTGCGCATCGAAAAGCCGGAAAGCCCCTCCCTCTCGATTACCTCGAAAGCCGCATCCTCGATCATCTCGCGAGACAGCCGGCCGCGCGTTCGCTTTTTTTTGACTGATATGTCCATGGTGCCGCTGGACAACTTACGCTGTAAGGTTAATTTTCGACATTACCTTACATCGTAAGGCCAACAAAAACCAGAGGAGAACGCCATGAACAGCTTCCATATCGTTTTCATCCACGCCCTCTTCGCTTCATCATGCATCCTTGCTCGCCTCCACGGTCCACGCGCTGACCCTGACGCTGGCCTCCGCACCGGCCCGTGCCGACGACTATGACGCAACCATCAAGGACATCCAGTCGACCATGGGCGCTTGGAGCTCTATCTTCAACGGCATGCAGGTCGATTTCGATACGTTCAGGAGGGAGACGGGCGGGCAGTAATGCTTTCGTTTTTGGAGCGGGATGCGTTCAAACTGAATTCTCCATCCCGCTCTAACTGTTTGTGTGATCCGCCAGCACCTCATTGATAACCCGCCACGATTTTTCCGCCTCGCGCTGGTTGCCGTCATGTCCCGAAGCGACGATCAGCGCCTTCCAGAGCGCCCAGCCCCGAGCGCGCGCCCAGCTGTGCTCGTCAAGGGAAATGGCGTCGCGGAACGCCTGGCGGCTCTCGCCGTAAAATTCCGTCCATGCGATCACCAGGTCACAGGCAGGATCGCCGATAGCCGAACTGCCGAAATCGACGACCGCGCAGAGCTTGCCATCTTCGACGAGCAGATTGCCTGAGGCAACGTCGCCATGGACCCAGACCGGCGGCCCTTGCCATCGCGAGCCGAGCGCGGTCGCCCACACCGCCTCGGCGGTTGCCTTGTCGATGCGGCCGCCGAGCGCCGAAAGCGCGGCTCGGGTCTGGGCGTCGTAGACTGAAAGCTGGCCACCGCGGTGGAAATTATGCTGACCTGCCGGTGGTCCGCCAGCGGCGTCGATCCGGTAGAGCGCAACCAGAAAGCCGGCCAGCGAACGAGCGAATTCATTGAGATCGGCAATCAGCCCACCAGCCGCCGGCCGGCCGCGAAGCCAGCGATAGACGGACCAAGGCCATGGATAGCCTTCACCGGGCGCGCCTCTGGCCAGTGGCACCGGTATCGGCAGAGGCAAGTGAGGCGCGAGGCGAGGCAGCCAGCGATGCTCCTTCTCGACCTGGGCAACATAGGCGGCAGCGCTGGGCAGCCGCACCGACATTCGATCGCCCAGCCGGAAGGTGCGGTTGTCCCAGCCGCCAGGCTCGACCGGCTCTACCGGCAGGTCCGCCCATTCAGGGAACTGCGCGGCAATCAAGCGGCGAACAAGTGCGGCATCTATCGATATGCTTGGTGTTTGATCATCAGGCGGCATCGGGCTTGCTCAGGTCTTCTAAGCCTTGCGTTCCCAGCGCCGGTCCGGTGTTTGCTGCCAGTAGGTCACGGTGTGGCCGGCCTCCTTCATTGTCTTCCAGTGCGTGCGTGCCGCCTCTAGCTGGGCTGCATCGTGGCCGTCGAACAGGAACACGGCGCGCTGGTAGCCGCCAAGCTCCGGCGGCACCGCGCCATCGACCAGGAAGCGTATCTGCGCCTGGTTCGGATTGTCAGGTCCGACGGTCAGAAGCACCGGCTGCTCGGCGGGATGGGCTTCGCGGTCCGTTGCATGGGCCAGGAACGAATCGTCCCGGAAAGTCCACAGATGCTGGTCCAGCGCGTCGCGCCGTTCCTCGGTGCCGGTCTGCACCACGGCGCGCCAGCCGCGATCGATGCTGCGCTCCAGGAGGCCGGGCAGCGCGTCCTCCAGGGTCGATTCGGTCAGGTGATAGAACAGGATTTCGGCCATGACTTCAGTCTAAATCATTTGGCGCGCCGCTCATTGCTCGTAATGATCGCGCACCAATCGGTCGAGCAATCTGACGCCGAATCCGGAAGCCCATGACTGGTTGATCTCGTTGGAGGGCGAGCCCATCGCGGTGCCGGCAATGTCGAGATGCGCCCAGGGCGTGTCCTTGACGAAGCGCTGCAGGAACTGCGCGGCGATGATGGCGCCGCCATAACGGCCGCCAATATTCTTCATGTCGGCATTCTTGGACTCGATCAGCTTGTCGTATTCGGCGCCGAGCGGCATGCGCCACAACCGCTCCTGCGTCGCCTGACCGGCCGCCGTCAGCCGGTCCGCTAGCTCGTCATTATTAGAGAACAGGCCGGCATAATGCTGGCCGAGCGCGACCATGATGGCGCCGGTCAGCGTCGCCAGATTGATCATGAATTTCGGCTGGAAGCGGTCGTTGCAGTACCACAGCGCATCGGCCAGCACGAGGCGGCCCTCGGCGTCGGTGTTGAGCACTTCGATGGTCTGGCCAGACATCGAGGTGACGATGTCGCCCGGTCGTTGAGCGTGGCCGTCGACGGCGTTTTCGACCAGCCCGACAATGCCCACGACATTGACCTTCGCCTTGCGCGCGGCCAGCGCGTGCATCAGCCCGGTGACGGCAGCAGCGCCGCCCATGTCGCCCTTCATGTCCTCCATACCGGAGGCCGGCTTGATCGAATTACCGCCGGTGTCGAAGGTGACTCCCTTGCCGACGAAGGCGACCGGGCTTTCCTTGGCCTTGCCGCCGTCCCACCGCATGACGGCGATGCGGGCGCCACGCGGCGAGCCCTGCGCTACGCCCAGCAGCGAACCCATGCCGAGCTTCTTCATCTCCTTCTCGGCCAGGATCTCGACCGTGACGCCGAGCGCCTCCAGTTGGGCGATGCGGGCGGCGAATTCCACCGGTCCCAACACATTGGCCGGTTCATTGACCAAATCGCGCGCCAGCAAGACGCCGTCGATCACCGCCGCTTCATCGGCAAAGGCCTTCTTTGCGGCCGCCGGATCGGCCGTGTGAATGGTCACCTTTACCGGCTTTTTTGGCTCACGCTTGCCGTCACCATTGTCCTTTTTGGTCTTGTACTTGTCGAAGGAATAGCTGCGCAGCAGGATGCCCGCGGCAAGCTGAACGGCTTGCCTGCCGCTGACGGCGGCGCCGGGAAGATCGAGCACGACGGCCACTTCGGTTGCCTTGCGAAAGGATGCGGCAATCGTGCCGCCGAGCTTCAGCCAGGCGTAGTCATCGAGATTGGAGCCCTTGCCGGCGCCGACCGCCACCAGCCGCTCGAGCGACGTCCCTTCCGGTGCCAGCACTTCGACCTGGCTGGCGAATTTGCCGGTGAAGTCGGCGACGGGAAAGGCCCGCTCGAGGGTCTTTGCCGGATCGCAGGCCCTGACCGCATCACCGAGGCCGCCCTCGTCGGCCGCCAGAACGAAAACGCTGCCCTTTTTGGGCGCGGCGAATTTGGCGAAGGCGATCGAGGGTCTCGAATTCATCATGTCCTGCTTTCGGGGAAATGCGTTGGATTATCGGGGAGAGGCGTTCGATTGGGCAGATCGGATCTAAGATGCCGTGTTATTGCGTCAGTGAGCGGCGGGTTGAAACAGCTCGATGACATTGCCGGATGGGTCTTCGAGCAGGGTCTGGGAACCGCCGACGCCCGTTATGATATCGTTGCGAAAGACAAGTCCAGCACTCTTGAGACGCGCAACCTCTTCTTTCAGGTCCGGCACTACCAGCAGGATGCGGTTCCAGCCTCCCGGCACCGGCTGCCGGCCGTCGGGCATCGCCCGAGCACCCGAACTGCCGGGTCCGCTTAGAAGGAGCCGTAACGCGCCGCGCGTGACGGAGGCAAAAGCCGGTCGCGCGTCCTGTTGGACGGCGAAGCCCAGATGTCCGCAATAGAAGTCGATCGAGGCGGCGACATCATCGACAATGTAGCGAATGCTGACTGGCGTCATGATCATTGACCTTTCGGTTCGAGCACGTTCCAACAAGGCGTGTCTATTCGGGCGGAACAGTCGGCATAGTCCTGCTCATTATCGCCGCTTGACAATCCGCGCCGCTATCGCCCTAGCCTGAATGCGGGCATTGGCGAAACAACCGCGAATGCTCGGCCGCATGCCGGTAAACCACAGACCGGGCAATCGCGGGTCGGCTTCGCCGCCGTTGAAAAGCGGAACGCCCTTGCCGTCGAGAACGCCGAGCTTGCCGACCATCTGCTCCAGCCCGGTCCGGTAGCCGGTCGCTGAGATGACGATATCGGGCGTGATAAACCTGCCGTCGTTCAATATGATGCCGTCGCGAGTAAATTCTCGCAATGGCGGCACCACCACGATCATGCCTGCCTTGATGGCGCGAACCGCGCCGTCATCGGCTGCGATCGCGGTGTAGTCGGCGCTCAGACGGCTCGCACCTCCTATGGAGGCCGGCGGAAGCCCGAATTTCGTCAGGTCGCCGAAAACCAGGCGCTGGGTTGTCGCCATCACCGCATCGGCAATCCGTACCGGCAAGCGCGCCATGAAAGGCGAAAGCCTGTGGACGGCGATCTTGCAGATGCGTTTCGGCAGCAATGACGGACCATTGCGGGCCGACAGCCAGATGCTTTCGGCGTCTGCATCCGCAAGATGATTGAGGACGTCGAAACCCGAATTGCCGGCACCGACCACCAGCACCTTTTTGCCGGCATAGTCTTTCGCCTCGCCAAAATCTGCCGAATGGACGATCCGGCCGGCAAAATCCTTCATGCCTTTCCATGCGGGAATAAACGGCTGCCGGTCGCGCCCGGTGGCGACGACGACATGGCGCGCCGGACGGGATCCGGAATTGGTCTGTACGGTCCAGTGATCGCCATCGAACGTGATCTCTTCGACGGCAACGCCGAATGTGACAGGCAGCCGGTGCACTTGGCTGAAATCGTTCAGATGGCGAATGACGGCGGTTCTGTGCGGGAAGGCCGGGGTGCCTGCGGGATAGCCGATGCCGGGCAGCGTCGAGAGATCGCGATGCGTGTTGAGGTGCAGACGTTGGTGCCGCCGATGCCAGGGCTCGGCAAGCCGGCTCTCCTTTTCCAGGACGAGCGTCGGTACGCCGGCCTTCATCAGGGCGTGGGCGGCGGCAAGGCCGGCCGCGCCGGCGCCGATCACAATCGCGCCATCAAAGACCGCTTCCCAACCGGTTTGACTGCGCAATTTTTCCGCTTCCATGCTGGGGCTCAACAGATCCTGACCCGTCTTATCACGCCGCCGCGGCGGCGATCGGCGCGACATTTGGTCGTTTTGCCGCATTTGACAAGACTTTGGCCGAAATCGCTCCCATATGCGACATTGAACCATCCACGATTCGTCGCGGCACGGCCCCGCTTCCCGCCGCAACCTGTTGTTAACCAACAATGTTCGCCCTTTCTTATCCATTGCCGCCGACACTCCGGTCCAGCGGAATTTGCGATACGGGACAGAACCCAGATCGAACCGCCAAACTGAGCCAGTTGTGCAGCCGGCGCCGGACGACTACCTTATTCCAAGGCATGATGCCGTTCGAAACCGCCGAGAAAAGCCTTCATGAAGGTCGTTGAACGTTACATCATGCGCCGTGCTTTCGCGGTATTCGCGCTGGCGCTCGTTTGGACGCTGGCGATCGTCTGGACGACTCAGGTGCTCGCCCGCATCGACCTCGTCACCGATAGCGGTCAGTCGGCCCTCACCTTCTTCGAAGTCGCAGCGCTGATCGTCCCGTCGATCGTTCCGATCGTCGTGCCGTTCGCCCTAGTCGTCGCGGTCGCGCAGATCCTCAGCGTGATGAATTCGGATTCGGAGCTGGCCGTCATCAATGCCGCCGGCGCTTCACGCTGGACCATCGTCAGGCCGATCATGCTTCTGGCACTCGCAGCCAGCGTTTTTTCGTTTGCTGTCGACAATGGCGTCGACCCTTACGCACGCCAGAAGAACCGCGAGTTGATTGCTTCGTCGCGTGCCGATCTGTTGTCGTTGATCATCCAGGAAGGCACCTTCCGCAAGATCGATGATGGCCTGTTCCTGCAGGTTGGCGAACGGCTTCCCGACAATCGCCTCGGCGGCATCTTCGTCGCCGACTCGCGCGAAGAAGGCGTCAATCTCATCTATTATGCCAAGACCGGCAGCATCATCGAACGCGGCGACGAGAAGGTGCTGATGATGAATGACGGCGTCATCCATCGCAAAACCATGACCGGCGACCTCTCGGTAATCCGGTTCACCTCCTACGCCTTCGACTTGTCCGCTTTCTTGTCGGCGTCATCTGACATTCTGCTTTTGCCGAAGGACCGGACGACCCAGTACCTGCTCAATCCCAGTCCGAACGACAAGATGTACCAGCAAAAGCCGAACAGGTACCTGGCCGAGCTCAACCAGCGTTTTTCCGAGTGGTCCTATTCGCTCGTCTTTGCGCTGATCGCGCTTGCGGTCGCCGGAGATGCGCGCTCGCATCGCGAGGCGCGCGTGCACCCGCTGATCACGGCAATCGCGATCGCGCTGTTCGTGCGCTGGCTCGGGTTCTTTGCCGCCGGCAAGGCCGACAAGGTGCCGCAATATGCCTATATGGTCTACGGCGTCCCGATCGTGGCATCGGCGATCGCTATCTGGTTCATCGTTTCCAACCGGACGATGGAACTGCCGGTTGCTTGGGCCGATTGGATAACCAATCTTGCCGGCCGCTTCAATGACGGCTGGAGCGCCGTCAAGCTCCGCTTTGCCCGGCGTGGCGCATCCGGACAGGGAGCCGGCTGATGGGCTGGACTCTGGGTCGGTACTTCTTCTTTCGCTATGTGACGATCACCATCTGGTTCTTCATCGGCCTTTTGGCGCTGGTGTTCCTGATCGATTTCACCGAGCTTTCCGGCCGCACGACCGGCGTGCCGGGCTTCACCTACGCAACTGCGTTCGCCATTTCGGGGCTCCGGATGCCGATGATCATGCTGCAGACGGTGCCGTTCGTCGGCCTGTTCTCGGCGATGGCGACCCTGGTGTCGCTCAACCGCAAATATGAATTGGTCATCGCCCGTTCCGCCGGGGTTTCCGCATGGCAGTTCCTGCTGCCGTGCTGCATCGGGGCGCTGCTGTTTGGGGCCTTGTCGGTTGGCGTCATCAATCCGATAGCCGCGCACGCCTATTCCTGGTCCGAGCAGATCGAGACCCAGCTCCGTTCGGGCAAGTCGAACACCGTCTCGGCCGACGCCGCGCCCTGGATCAGGCAGAAAACCAGCTCCGGCGATACCATCATCGGCGCGCGCGCCATTCTCAATCAAGGCCTGGAGATGGCCGACGCGGTCTTCTTCAGTTTCAGCCCGCAAGGCGACATCATCGAGCGCAAGGATGCCGCGCACGCCTTTTTGCGGGACGGCTACTGGGAATTGCGGGACGTCAAGGTGTTCCGGGACGGCACCATCCAGTCGTTACCCAGCGATCGGCTGCCGACCGATCTCAAGCCGGAATTCGTGCAAGAGCGGTTGGCGCGCCCTGAGACCATCCCCTTCTACGATCTGCCCGGCAAGATCGAGGTGGCCCGCTCCTTCGGCCTCAAGGCAAATGCCTTCGCCATGCAGTTCGATTCCCTGATTGCGCTGCCCTTCCTGCTCGTCGCGATGACGCTGATTGCGGCAACGGTATCAATGCGATTTGCGAGGATGGGGCAGTCGGCGACGATGATTCTGGGTGGCATCGTGGCCGGCTTTCTGCTTTATGTCGTTTCGGTGCTGGTCAAGGCATTCGGCGTAGCGGGATTCGTACCCACTGCCGTAGCGGCTTGGGTCCCGGTTGTCGTGGCTATGTTCTTCGGGGTGACATTCCTGCTATACAAGGAAGACGGCTAGTGAGGGAGGCGGTTTTGCGCAGCCATAGGCACGCCGGTTTGGCACGCCTCTCTGCGGCGAGCGCCTTGGCATGCCTGCTTGCCGGCGCTGCCCCGGTTGCTCCGGTTTTCGCCCAGGACGTCAGTGAGCTGGCAACGAAGGTTCCGAGCGGCACGCAGATGCTGCTGGCAGCCGATACGCTGGTCTACGACAACGACAAGCAGACTGTGACGGCCGTCGGCGGCGTCCAGATCGACTATGGCGGCAACCGTCTCGTCGCCCAGCGGGTCGAATACAACCGCAACACCAAACGCCTCGTCGCCAGCGGCAATGTCGAGCTCGTCAACAGCGACGGCACCAAAATCTATTCGCAGCATGCCGACATCACCGACGATTTCGCCGACGGCTTCGTCAACGCGCTGCGTGTCGAGACCGTCGACAAGGCGTATTTCGCCGCCGAAAGCGCGGAGCGCATGGGCGGCGTGCTGACGACGTTCCACAATGGCGTCTACACCGCCTGCGAGCCGTGCGAGGACAAGCCCGACAAAGCGCCGACCTGGCGTATCAAGGCCAGGAAGATCATCTGGAACGGCGAGAAGAAGACGGTTCGCTTCGAGAATTCGAATTTCGAGTTCTTCGGCTTTCCACTGGCCTATCTGCCGGCTTTCGAGATCGCCGACCCGACGGTCAAGCGCAAGAGCGGCTTCCTGATCCCCGGCGTCGCCTACAAGAGCGATCTCGGCGTCGGTGTTAGAGTTCCCTATTATTTCGCGCTCTCGCCGACCTACGATCTAACTGTCACCGGCAGCGGCTATACCAGACAGGGTTTCCTCGGTGAGGCCGAGTGGAGGCAGCGCTTCAACAACGGTCAGTACAGCCTGAAGATTGCGGGCATCCGTCAAGAGAATCCCGATGCCTTCATCGACGACAATGGCCACAACGTCAGTTCGGGTACCGAGGGCGATCCGAACAGGTTCCGCGGCATGATGGGCACCCAAGGCCAGTTCGCCATCAACCCGCGCTGGGACTTCGGCTGGGACATCCTGCTGCAGAGCGACAAGAGTTTCTCGCGCACCTACGATATCGATGGCTTCAACGATAGCGTACACCGCTCCGAGGTGTACCTGACGGGGCTCAACGATCGCAATTATTTCGATGTGCGCGCCATGCACTTCGACGTTCAAGAAGACACCCTCGCTAGCGATCCGACCGCCCGCGCCGCCAAGCAGCCCTGGGTGCTGCCCTCGCTCGACTACGCCTATATCCCCGACATGCCGGTGGCCGGCGGGCAGCTGTCGTTCGACGTCAACGCGCGGATCATAGACCGCGACAGGCTCGATACGGCTCTTGCAGATTCGGGCATCCCTTCGTCCGTCAACAACGTCCGCGGCATCGACGGTCAATCCGGCCGCGTTACCGCTGAGGCCGAATGGAAGCGCACCTTCACCACCGATGGCGGGCTGCTGCTGACGCCGCTGCTGGCGCTGCGCGGCGACGCCGGCTATGTCAACGCCTCCTCGGCCTCGCTCGACGCCGTCAACCAGATGGCGACCAATCTCGGCGTTGACGACGACATGCGTTCGTCGCTTGCCCGCTACATGGCGACCGCCGGCCTTGAGATGCGCTGGCCGGTACTGTTCTCGATGACCAGTTCCAGCCATGTCTTCGAACCGATGGCGCAAGTGTTCATGCGTCCGAACGAGCAATATGTCGGCGGGCTGGCGGTCCCCAACGAGGACGCCCAGAGCTTCGTCTTCGACGCCACGACGCTGTTCGAGCGCGACAAATTCTCCGGCTATGACCGCATGGAAGGCGGCACGCGCGCCAATGTCGGGCTGCGCTATTCCGGCGCGTACGACAATGGCTGGAGCACCAATGCGGTGTTCGGCCAATCCTACCAACTCGGCGGCCAGAACTCGTTCGGCACGCCGGATCTGGTCAATGTCGGCGCCTATTCGGGTCTTGAAACCGCAACCTCCGACTATGTCGGCCTTGTCGGCTTCAATAGCCCCAGCGGATTTTCCGGCTCGGTCAGCGGCCGTTTCGACGAGCAAAGCTTCGAGGTCCGCCGCGCTGAGGTAAAGGCCGCCTTTTCAGGCCTGCCCGTATCGCTGAGCGCCAAATACGCCTTCATCCAGGCGCAGCCGCTCTATGGCTTCTCCACGGATCGCCATGAGATCACGCTCGGCGCCTCGACGCATCTTGCTGAGAATTGGCGCGTCTTTGGCACCGGCACGTATGATCTGGAGCAGAGCATCCTGGTCAAGGACGGGGTCGGCTTTGCCTATAGCGATTCGTGCTTTACCTATTTGATGACGTTTTCGGAAAGACGTGACCTGAACACCAAGGAAGTATCGCAGAACGTCGGCTTCAACCTGTCGTTCCGCACGCTCGGCGATTTCGGCTCGTCGCAACGCTCCATCGACACCATCCAATAAGGGGAGCAGCAGTCGGCAACGGGGCGGCTGGCGGACGACATTGTTTCGCCGCATAGAGCAGGCACGAATTTCCGCGGCCTGAACTGGGACAGGTTGGGCCGAATCGAGATGGAATTGGGATGCTTTCGATGAGGAAATACCTCTTTTCGGCAGGCTTCGCGCTGCTGGTGGCGGTCTCGATCACCGCAGTGACGCGGCCGGTTTTCGCCAGCGAGATCAAATACGTCGTCAACAATATACCGATCACCACCGGCGACATCCAGCATCGCGCGGCTTTCCTGCGCCTGCAGCACAAAAAGGGCGATGCCGGCCAGGAAATGATCGACCAGACGCTGCGCATGGCCGAAGCCAGGCGGCTCGGCATCCGCATCAGCGACGCGCAGGTCGATGCCGCTTATCAGCGTTTCGCCACGAGCAACAAGATGCCGCTCAAGCAGCTTGACGGCGCCATGGCGCAATCCGGCGTCTCCAAGGAGCATTTCAAGGAGTTTATCCGGGCGCAGATGGCCTGGAACCAGGCGCTGACCGCGCGTCACCGTTCTAGCGACGGCGGCGGCGCCATAAGCGAGCAGGACCTCGTCAAGCGCATGCTCGAGAAAGGCGGTAGCAAACCGAGTGCCACCGAGTACATGCTGCAGCAGGTCATTTTCGTGGTGCCGGCCGCCGAGCGAAGCGCGACGCTGGCCAAGCGCAAACGCGAAGCCGACGCCATGCGCGCCCGCTTCAACGGCTGCAACACCACGCGCGAATTCGCCAAGGGCCTGATGGATGTCACCGTTCGCGATCTCGGCCGGGTGCTGGCGCCGCAATTGCCGCTGGACTGGGCCGAGCAGATAAAAGCTACAAAGGTTGGCGGCGCCACCACGACGCGCGAAACCGACCGCGGCGTCGAATTCATCGGCATCTGCTCGTCGCGCGAGGTGTCAGACGACAAAGTCGCGCAGATGGTGTTCCAGAATGAAGGTTCGAGCGACAAGAACGCCGACGAGCTCTCGAAGAAATATGTCGAGGAGTTGCGGAAGAAAGCCCGCATCATCGAGCGCTGAAGTCGCGATAGCCGTGCCTCACGCAGAGCTTCCGCTGGCGCTGAGCGTCGGCGATCCGTCCGGTGTGGGGCCGGACATCGCCATCGCCGCTTGGCAGGCCCGCGATACCGCCGGCGTTCCGTCTTTCTATCTTCTTGCCGATCCGGCACTGATTGCCGCGCGGGCGCACAGGCTCGGCGCCGATATTGCGATGGCCGAGACAACGCCGGCGCTAGCGCCGGAGATGTTTTCGCGCGCGCTGCCGGTGGTGGCGCTTGCCGCCCGTTTCATCGACAGTCCCGGCCGCCCTGATCCAGCCAACGCCGCCGGCATCGTCGAGGCGATCGACCGCGCCGTCGCCGACTGCCTGGCCGGCCGCGCTGCCGCGGTCGTCACCTGCCCCATTGCCAAGAAGCCGCTCTACGATGCCGGCTTTCGCTTTCCCGGCCACACCGAATATCTGGCGCATCTGGCATCGCTTCATACCGGTACCGAGGTGACGCCGGTGATGCTGCTTGCCGGACCGGACCTGCGCACCGTGCCGGTCACCATCCACATCGCGCTGGCCGAGGTGCCGAAGGCGCTGACGACCGACCTGATCGTCACCACCGGCCGCATCACCGCCGCCGACCTTGCAAACCGCTTCGGAATTGCCAAGCCGCGGCTCGCCATTACCGGCCTCAACCCGCACGCCGGCGAAGGCGGCGCGATGGGCACCGAAGATGAGCGCATCGTACGCCCGGCGGTCGACAGGCTGAGGCAGGAAGGGATCGACGCCTTCGGGCCATTGCCCGCCGACACGCTGTTTCATGCTCGCGCCCGCGCCGGCTACGACGTGGCGCTCTGCATGTATCACGACCAGGCGCTGATCCCGGCCAAGGCGCTGGCGTTTGACGAGGCTGTCAACGTCACGCTCGGCCTGCCCTTCATCCGCACCTCGCCCGACCATGGCACCGCCTTCGACATCGCCGGCAAGGGCATCGCCCGCGCCGACAGTCTGATTGGCGCACTGAAGCTCGCTCGCCTACTTGCCGATACTGGGACAAAAACTGCAGGCCAATGAGCCCAATCCGATGATCCTAACCCAATGAGCCCAGCCCGATGAGCCCAGCCCGATGAGCATAGACGGGCTGCCGCCGCTGCGTGAGGTGATCGAGCGCCATGGGCTGCAGGCGAAAAAGGCGCTCGGCCAGAATTTTCTGCTCGACCTTAACCTGACAAGCAAGATTGCGCGGACCGCCGGCGACCTGAGCGACGTTACGGTTATCGAGGTCGGTCCCGGTCCGGGCGGGCTGACTAGGGCCCTGCTCCTCAACGGCGCCCGGCGGGTCGTCGCGATCGAGCGCGACGAGCGCTGCCTGGCGGCCTTGGCCGAGATCGCGAACCACTATCCGGGTCGGCTCGAGATCGTGGCCGGCGATGCGCTGAAAACTGATTTTGCAGCGCTTGCCAAAGGAGTGCCGGGAAGCAGCGGGTCGGCGAAAATCGTCGCCAACCTGCCTTACAATATCGGCACCGAATTGCTGATCCGTTGGCTGACCGTCACCGAGTGGCCGCCTTTCTACACATCGATGACGCTGATGTTCCAGCGCGAGGTCGCCGAACGCATTGCAGCCAGCCCCGGCAGCGAGGCCTATGGCCGGCTCGGCGTGCTGGCAGGGTGGCGGACGGAGGCGAGGATTGCCTTCGACGTGCCGCCGCAGGCGTTCACGCCGCCACCCAAGGTGACGTCCTCGGTTGTGCATCTGGTGCCACGCGCCAGCCCCTTGCCGGCAGAGGTGAAACGGCTCAGCCGCGTCACCGAAGCGGCGTTCGGCCAGCGCCGGAAAATGCTGCGGCAGAGCGTGAAAAGCCTTGGCGGCGAGGCGCTGCTCACCCGCGCCGGCATCGATGCGACCAGGCGTGCGGAGACGCTCAGCGTCGAGGAATTCGTGCGGCTGACGAATGCGGTGTGAGGCTGTGATGCAGGAACTTGGAGTGGTCGCTCGGCTTTTCCCACTTATCGAGGCAGGCGAGAAAATATCCACCATACGCTGGCGCGAAATATCGATTTTGCCGGGCTATATGCGCTATGTTTGTGACGGCGATGCCAGCAGGATCGCGATTGTGTGGGTCACGCGCTGCACCGATCTGCGCCTGTCCGAGGCGGCAGCGTTCCTTGGAGAGAATCGGAATGGCCCAAGAGGTCACGGGGATGCGAGAGCACTATCCGCAGATCGGACGGACCGACATTGTACAGATCATTGAACACTTGACACCCGCCCAGACAAAGCGTCGCCCCGACTACCCGCCTGAAGTCCGATAAAAGTGTGCTATCTGGTAAACTTCGATCGCACAGAGGAATGCCAGTCGTGACGCTGCAGGAGCCGACCAACACCCGCACGCTAGGTGGATCATGCCAGTGCGGTGCAGTCACCTATAAGGTGACGGACGAGTTCATATTTGCCGTGAATTGCCATTGCTCGATCTGCCGTCGCGCAACCGGCGCAGCGTTCAAGCCACTCGCAGGCATAGAGCGTGTCAAATTGCGCATCCCGAGTGGGGAGGACAAAATCCAGATCGTCGACGGCAATAGCTGGCATGACGAGCGATGCAAGCTATGCGGGTCGTTCCTTTTTGCGGTTGTTCGTGACGGCGCGTTCGCCCACATCGCTATGGGGACCCTCGTCGACGACCCAAACATTCGCCCAAGCGCGCACATTTTCGTCGGCTCCAAGGCACCTTGGTTCACCATTACAGACGACCTGCCGCAATATGACGAAAATATTGTCGAAGACAGGAGCGAATTCACGGAAGCGTCGAGCTTCGTGTCGTTCCATCAGGAGAGCGATACCGCAAAGCCGCGTTGAACCCCCGGCCGTGCCATCATAGTCCCATACCAGCGCTCAACATTCGGAAATTCGGCAAGATCGACTTGATGCCGCTCGTGCCGCCATGCCCAGCCGAGAATAGCAAAATCGGCGATCGACAACTCGCCCGAGAGATACTCGACCTCCGCCAGCCTCCGATCGGCGACTCCGTACAGGCGTCGGGTCTCTGCGCTATAGCGTGCCAGTCCGTAGCGGCGGTCCTGGTCGTCGGTCACGCCAAGAAAGTGGTGCACCTGGCCCGGCATCGGACCGAAACCACCCACCTGCCACATTAGCCATTCCAACACAGGGACTTGCGCGCTGAGTCTGGACGGCCAAAAGTGGCCGGTCTTCTGGCCTAGGTAAATTAGGATGGCACCCGACTCGAACACGCTGATCGGTCTACCGTCCGGTCCGGCGGGATCGACGATGGCGGGGATACGATTGTTGGGGCTAATGCGCAGAAACCCAGAGGCATGCTGTTCGCCCTTCGTGATGTCGACCACCTTCACCGTGTAGGGCAGCCCCATCTCCTCGAGCGCGACGCTGATCTTTCGGCCATTCGGTGTGTCAAAAGCCCATAATTCAATCGGCATGCCAACTCTCTATCGCGTTTCATGCCGACGTTGATCGCTGGTACGAGGGCGTCTCTCTCGTCAACCAACATCGGCAAATGTCCGTTATCCCGACAAGTGGACACTATCTTCGTGTGCTCCCACATCCCGAAAGACGCCTCAGGCCGGACGCTTACGATAAAGGTGCTCAATCCGTCTTCTCATCGAGCAGCCCCGAGACGAAATCGAACAGGCCCGGCCGGCGATCGCGTCTGAGCCGTTCGGCCGTGACGATGCCGCGCACCTCGGCGAAAGCGCGGTCAAGATCGTCGTTGACGATGACGAAATCATATTCCTTCCAGTGCTCGATCTCATTACGGGCGTTCTTGAGCCGCGTCTCGATTACCGCTTCCTGGTCCTCGGCGCGACGCTTCAGCCGCGCCTTCAATTCCTTCATCGACGGCGGCAGGATGAAGATCGAGACGATGTCGGCGCGCATCTTCTCCTTGAGCTGCTGAGCGCCTTGCCAATCGATGTCGAACAGCATGTCGCGGCCTTCTGCCAGCGCCTGTTCGGCCGGCTCGCGCGGCGTCGCGTAGCAATTGCCGTGCACCTCCGCCCATTCGAGCAGCGCATCGGAATCGCGCAGCCGCTCGAACTCGCGCATCGTGCGGAAGTGGTAATGGACACCCTCGATCTCGCTGCCGCGGCGTGGCCGCGTGGTGACCGAGACCGACAATTCCAGGCTGGAATCGCTCTCCAGCAGGTTGCGCGCGATCGTCGACTTGCCGGCGCCTGAGGGCGACGACAACACCAGCATCAGCCCGCGGCGCCGAATGCGGGAACCCACATCCCTAGTGGTCATGGGGCTTGGCAGTCATGTGGCTTGGCATCGGGATCATTCCAGATTCTGGACCTGTTCGCGAAACTGGTCGACGACCGCCTTCAGTTCCAGTCCGATGGCGGTGACCGCGGCAGCATTCGACTTGGAACACAGCGTATTCGATTCGCGGTTGAATTCCTGCGCCAGGAAATCGAGCTTGCGGCCGACGGCGCCACCGCCGGCGAGCAGCGCCCGGCCCGACGCCACGTGCGTCTTCAGCCGGTCGATCTCCTCGCGTATGTCGGCCTTGGTGGCCAGGAACGCCGCTTCCATATGCAGCCGGCTGGCATCCAGATTGGCTGATGCGTCCATCAGCAGCCGGATCTGCTCTGCAAGCCTTTCGCGGATCGTGGCCGGCTCGCGTGATGGATCGGCCTCGGCCCGCAGTGTCAGCGCCTCGATGGCATCGATATGGCCGGACAGCAGGGAACGAAGCGCCGCACCTTCGCCTTGGCGCGCCTGCTGCAGCCCGTCCAGTGCTGCTTCCAGCGCCGACAATATCGCGGTATCGAGCGCACTGCGCGCCTCTTCGGTTTCGATGGCTTCGGGAATGTCGAGCACGCCGCGCAGCGCAAGCAGTCCGTCGGCCGCCGCAGGCGCTACTCCGAACTGCTCCTGCAGCCGCTTGGCTAACCCCGCCAGATCCTTCAGGAAAGCCTCGTTGACCACGGGTTGCGCTTGCGCGCCGGCGGCGCGGCCAATGGTCAGCGTCATCTGGAAATTACCGCGCCCAAAACGCTTTTGCACCGTCTGCCTGACGGCAGGCTCCAGCCGGTCGAAACCTTGCGGCAGTCGCAGCCTGACCTCGACGCTCTTGCCGTTGACGGACTTGGCTTCCCAGGCAATCGAAGTGCCTTCGTGTTCGGCGACACTGCGCGCAAAACCGGTCATACTCTGCAAGTTCATGTTGCCGTGCGTCCCCTTGCCGAATGCCCCTCAAGCCGGAACGATTGCTCCGGACAGGACCATGTGAATTTCAATGCCATAGCAGCCCTTGCACATCCACCCGGACATGCACAGGGCCGACCTGATGGCGTCTGGCCCTACTGGGCGGCGGTAGCCCCCGCATCGTCAACGATGGCTCCCGCCGGCGTGTCGGCTCCGGTATTGGTTGCCCCGGCCTTGGCGGCGTCCTGCGCCTGCTTTTTCAGCAGTGCCCGGTAGCGAGCGACATTCTCGTTATGCTCATCGAGCGTCGCGGCAAAGACGTGGCCGCCGCTGCCGTCGGCGACGAAGTAAAGATCGCTGGTCTTCGACGGATTGGCGACTGCCTCCAGTGCCGCACGGCCGGGATTGGCGATCGGCGTCGGCGGCAAGCCGTTGATCAGATAGGTGTTGTAGGGCGTCGGCTTCTGGATGTCCGACTGATAGATCGGGCGGTCGATGGGTTTGCCCTTGCCGCCGAACAGGCCGTAGATGATGGTCGGGTCCGACTGCAGCCGCATACCCTTGGCCAGCCGGTTGAGGAAAACGGCGGCTACCCGCGAGCGTTCATCGCCCTTACCTGTCTCCTTCTCGACGATCGAGGCCAGGGTGACAAAATCCTCAATATTGGCGATCGGCAGATCCGGCGCTCGGCGCTGCCAGACTTCGTCGACCAGCCTTTTCTGGTCGGCCAGAAGCTTGTCGACCATCTGTTGGCGTGTTGCGCCGCGGGTGAAGCGCAGCGTGTCGGTGGCGAGGCTGCCCTCGGGTGGAGTGGTCGACGGCATATCGCCGGTCAGTGCGTCCTGCTCGGCGATCCGTTGCAGTGCCTGCTCGACCGTCAGCCCCTCGGGGATGGTCAGCGAATACATCACCGACTTGCCGCTCTTCAGCAGTTCCATGATATCGTGCATCGAGGCCTGCGGCTTGATCTCGTATTCGCCAGCCTTCAGGGCGGAATCATTGCCGAAGGCGCGTACGCCAAGGCGGAAGATGCGGGCGTCGCTGATCAGCCCTCGCCGCTCAAGCTGGTCGGCGATCTCCTGGACGCCGCTATTCGGCTTGACCAGGAAAGTGTCGCCATTGGCCGACGGGCCAGGCTCGTTGAATTCCTGCTTGCCGAAATACAGCGCAACGCCTGCCGCCAGGACCATCAGCATCACCGAAGAGATGACGAAGTTCATGAACACGACGAACTGGCTGCGCGAGGCACGCGAGCGCTTCGGCGGCGGCGTGCCGGCCTCGGGCCGCAACGCCTCGCTGGCCGTCTTCGGCACGATCGGGCCGGGGGTTGCTGCCCGTTGCCCGAATTCCCCGTTATCGGCCGGATTTGTGTTCATAGCGCCCTACCAATTGATCTTGCGACGAATCCCCTCGGGCAGAGTAGGGGCGAATATGGCAAAATTGACGGCAGACGCAAACCGGCGGAGCGGTCAGCCATTGTAGCGCTGGAAGACGAGCGAGGCGTTGGTGCCACCGAAGCCGAAGGAGTTGGACAGCGCCACGTCGATCTGCCGGGCTCGCGGCTTGTGCGGCACAAGGTCAATCGCCGTTTCGCGCTCCGGATTGTCGAGATTGATGGTCGGCGGCGCGATGTTGTCGCGAATGGCGAGGATCGAAAAGATCGCCTCGGCAGCACCAGCCGCGCCCAGCAGGTGGCCAATCGACGATTTGGTCGACGACATCGATATCTTCGAGGCGGCGTTGCCGACCAGCCGCTCGACGGCGCCGAGTTCGATCGTATCGGCCATGGTCGAGGTGCCGTGGGCGTTGATGTAGTCGACATCGGCGGGCGTCAGCTTCGCCCGGTTCAGCGCCGCCGTCATGCAACGGAAAGCGCCGTCGCCGTCCTCGGCAGGCGCGGTGATGTGATAGGCGTCACCGGTCAGGCCGTAGCCGGTGACCTCGGCATAGATCTTGGCGCCGCGGGCCTTGGCGTGTTCGAGCTCCTCGAGCACGACAACACCGGCGCCCTCGCCCATGACGAAACCGTCGCGATCGCGATCATAGGGGCGCGAGGCCGTTTGCGGCGCGTCGTTGCGGTCGGTGGAGAGCGCGCGGCAAGCCGCGAACCCAGCGATCGAAAGCCTCGTCACCGGCGCTTCGGCGCCGCCCGCGACCATAACGTCGGCATCGCCCCAGATGATCAGCCGGGCGGCATCGCCGATGGCGTGCGCACCGGTCGAGCAAGCGGTGACGACGGCATGGTTGGGGCCTTTCAGCCCATGCCGGATCGAGACCTGACCGGACACGAGGTTGATGATTTGGCCGGGGATGAAGAACGGGCTGATGCGGCGCGGACCGCGTTCCTTGAGGATCATCGCATTCTCGGCGATGCCTTCGATGCCGCCGATGCCGGAACCGATCAGCACGCCGGTGGCGCACTGTTCCTCATGCGTCTTCGGCTGCCAGCCGGAATCCTTGAGCGCCTCGTCGGCGGCCGCGATCCCGTACAGGATGAAGTCGCCGATCTTGCGCAGTTCCTTCGGCTCGAGAACGGCTTCAGGATTGAAAGTGGCATTGGAGCCGTCACCGCGCGGAATGACGTGGGCGACCTTGCAGGCAAGGTCTTCCACCTCGAATTCGGTGATGCGCTTGGCTGCACTGCGGCCGGTCAGAAGCTCCTTCCAGCTGTGCTCGAAGCCCATGCCGAACGGCGAAAGCAGCCCAAGGCCCGTGACGACGACACGCCTCATCGCAGGTCCTCCCCGGTGATGACTGCAAATAGCGTCAGGCGGAGGCCTTGTCGATGTATTTCACCGCATCGCCAACAGTCAGGATGGTCTCGGCCGCATCGTCGGGGATTTCGACGCCGAACTCTTCTTCGAACGCCATGACAAGTTCGACCGTGTCGAGGCTGTCCGCGCCCAGATCATCGATGAAGCTCGCCTGCTCCGTCACCTTGTCGGCATCGACGCCAAGGTGCTCGATGACAATCTTCTTGACGCGCTCTGCGGTGTCACTCATTTGGGCATCCTCGTCTTTTGGTTGTCTGTCTTCGTTAGCGGGCAGAATGCCGCTAATCAAGCTGAAAGATGGTCCTGCCGGAAACGCAGCGGAACAGGACCGATTTTTGCCCGAACCGCCGGGTTGCGGGCGGCATTACACGAAAAATCCCGTGCATCCAAGACGGAATGAAGCGTTTTCCCAAGTGTTAGATCATTGCCATGCCGCCATTGACATGAACGGTCTGGCCGGTGACGTAGGCCGCCTCATTGGAAGCGAGGTAGGCGACGGCAGAGGCGACTTCGGCGCCCGTGCCCATGCGCCGCGTCGGGATCGCCGCCATGATCGCCTCTTTCTGCTTGTCGTTGAGCTTGTCGGTCATCGCCGATTCGATGAAGCCCGGGGCGACGCAGTTGACGGTTATATTGCGGGTGGCGATCTCCTGCGCCAGCGATTTGGAAAAGCCGATCATACCGGCTTTGGAGGCGCAATAATTGGCCTGGCCGGGATTGCCGGTGACGCCGACCACTGAAGTGATGTTGATGATGCGGCCATGGCGGCGCCGCATCATCGGATGGGTAAGCTCGCGGGTCAGCCGGAACACGGCGGTCAAGTTGACCTCGATCACGCTATCCCAGTCGGCATCAGCCATGCGTACGAACAACCCGTCCTTCGTGATGCCGGCATTGTTGACGAGGATGTCGACGCCTTCGAGATCGGCCTCCGCCTTCTGGCCAAGCGCCTTGACCTCGTCGCGATTGGAAAGATTGGCCGGAAACAGCTTGACCCGGTCGCCCAGTTCGGCGGCCAGCGCCTCCAGTTTCTCGATACGCGTGCCGTGCAGGCCGACGATGGCGCCCTGGCCATGCAGCACGCGGGCGATCGCCTCGCCGATGCCCCCCGATGCGCCGGTGACGAGCGCCTTGCGGCCGGTCAATTCGAACATTTTTGTCTCCTGATCTGAGCGAACACCCTTCGCACGGAGCGGGGTCAAATCGCCAGTTGATTATGCAAGCGCCGCCAGCGCCGCCTCGACATCCGCCGCGGATCCGATTGCACTGGTGGCAATATCGCGGTTAATGCGCCGCGCCAGCCCCGACAGAACCTTGCCGGCGCCTACTTCATATAGCGTCGCAACGCCATTCGCGCCGAACCACTCCACCGTTTCGCGCCAGCGCACGCGCCCGATCACCTGTTCGACGAGGCGGCGGGCGATCTCGTCGGGATCGCTCGTCGGGGTCACCGTAACATTGGAGACCAGCGGCACGGCCGGTGCACTCTTCGTCACGGCGGCCAGTGCCTCCCGCATGATCTCGGCCGCCGGCTTCATCAATGCCGAATGGAAGGGCGCCGAAACCTGCAGCATGAGCGCCCGCTTGGCGCCCTTCTTCGTGCATAGCTTCGCCGCCAGTTCGACCGCCGACCTGGCGCCGGAGATTACCAACTGGCCGCCGCCATTATCATTGGCGATCTGGCAAACCAAGGCTTGCGCGGGATCTTTGGCCGCGCCTTGGGCAGCCTCTGCGCAGGCGGCTTCGACGTCGGCTTGTTCCAGCCCGATGATCGCCGCCATGGCGCCCTCGCCGGCCGGTACCGCCGCCTGCATGGCGTTACCCCGGATGCGCAACAGCCGGGCGGCGTCGGCGACCGAAACGAAACCGGCGGCCGCAAGTGCCGAATATTCGCCAAGCGAGTGGCCGGCGACATAGGTGACCTTGCCTTTCAGGGAGAAGCCGCGCGCCTCCAACGCCCGGATTGCGGCAAGCGACACCGCCATCAGCGCCGGCTGGGCATTGGCGGTCAGCGTCAGCGTCTCTTCCGGGCCTTCCCAGATAAGCTTCGATAGATTTTCGCCGAGCGCATCATCGACTTCCTCGAAGATCCGCCGCGATTCAACAAAGGTATCGGCAAGGTCCTTGCCCATGCCGACAGCCTGGCTGCCCTGCCCCGGAAAGGTGAATGCGATGGCCATCGGCGGCTCCCAGCTGCTGGTTCTCGTTGCCTGTGACGCAAGGCGTGCGGCCAAGTCAAGTCCAACCTTGACCGCGCAACGTCGGCCGAGTGCCTGTTTCGGCAGGCTTTTTGGCGATCACTCATGATGAAAACCGCTCACGATTTGTTTGCTGGCTCTTCTTATTTCCGCCACAGGCGCTAGCTTTGCGTGACAGTTCGATGACAGTCGAGTGACGCTTTTGTTGCGGGCCGGGGAACTATTGCAGTGGCAAAGACCAAGAAGAGCGCAGCCGAGGCCGCGCCACAGTTTCTCGAAGGCGATCCGGCCACCGGCTATCTGCCAGGGCGCAAATGGCCTGTCATCCGCTATGGCTTCATCAGCCTGTTGGCCGCGGCCATCCTGGTGTTCGCTATCGAATTGATCGTGCGCGGCAACTTTGCCGGCACCATCGACTTCTTTCTGCAGCCCTTCAAACCCGGCTGGACCACAATCATCATTTTTGCGTTGATCCTCATAGGGCTCGACGCCGTGCTCGGCCGCAGCCATCAGAGCCTGATGATCCTCGCGCCGCTGACGTTGTCGCTGGCGTTCGTCGGCCACCAGAAGTCGCTCTATCTCGGCGATCCGCTCTATCCGACCGATTTCCTCTATTCTCGGCAGATCGTGGCGCTGATGCCGCTCCTGGTACGCGATCGCCCGGGAACCGCCATTGCCCTGGCGATCGGCATCGTCGGCGGGCTGTCGCTTCTCGTCTATGGCTGGCGGCTATGGCGCCGCCGCGTTCCGGCGCTCAGCCACAAGGGCCGCCTTGCCCGGCTGACGCTGACAGTGCCGCTGATCGCCTTCTTCGTCTCCATCATGGACTATGCCACTTTCTCATGGACGCGCGACCGGCTGCAGATCATCCCGATCATGTGGGACCAGAAGGAAAACTATGCCTCGAACGGTTTTGCGCTCGCATTCGCGCTGAACGTCCCGATGGCCCATGTCTCGGCGCCGCCCGGCTATTCCGGCAAGGCGATCGAAGCGATCGGCAAACCGCAGGTGACGGTCTCGGTACCCGCCGAGAAGCCCGACATCATCGTCGTCATGAGCGAATCCTTCTGGGATCCGACCAAGCTGCCCGGCGTCACCATCACGCCCGACCCTATCCCCAATGTGCGGGCACTGCGCACGGGCTACATGTTCTCGCCCGAATTCGGCGGCATGACGGCCAACATCGAGTTCGAGGCCCTGACCGGCTTTTCCAACGCCTTCCTGCCGGCGGGCAGTATTCCTTACCAGCAATATGTGCGGACACCGACCCCGTCACTGGCGACCTTCCTGAAAAGTCAGGGCTATCGGGCACGCGCCATCCACCCCGGCACCAACTGGTTCTGGAACCGGGGAGCCGTCTATGCCGATTTCGGCTTCAACGACTTCAAGTCCGAGGAGACGTTGCCGCCCATGCAAAAACGCGGACCGCTCGCGTCGGACGCGGCGATGACCGACGAGATCATCCACGAGGCCGATACCAGCGCCGAGCCGGTGTTCTTTTTCGCCGTCAGCCTGCAGAACCACGGGCCGTATGAGCCGTATCGCTATAACAATCCGACCCATAAGGTGCAGGCGCCGATCAGCCAATGGGCGCGTGAATCGCTGTTGAGCTACGCCGAAGGCTCTTCCGACGCGGACCGCGGCCTCGAGCGGCTGATCGAATGGGCGAAGAAACGCCAGCGGCCGACGGTCATCGCCTTCTTCGGCGACCATCTGCCGCCGCTTGGGCCGGTCTACGTCGAGACCGGTTTCATGAAGGACAATGTCGCGCCGCGCAAGGAGGCGGCCGACCAGATGCTGCTGCATCACCAGACGCCGCTGATCGTCTGGTCGAACCGCAGCGGCCCGGCCGAGGATCTCGGCGCCGTCAGCCCAGCCTTCCTGCCCTACCATATCCTGAAGACTGCCGGCATCAGTCATCCCTATTATACCGGCTTCCTCGGCCAGTTGCGGGAGCACTACCGCGTCATCGACCGCAATTTGCTGTTGGCACCGGCGGGCGACGCCACCCCCGATTGGTCGCGTCAGAAAGAGATCGACCCGGCAATCCGCGACTTCCGTCTGCTGCAGTACGACATGATGTTCGGCAAGCGCCATGCGGCGCCCGACTTCTTCCCCGAAACCACAGGCAAAGTGGCTGCGCACACGAGTTGAGCAACGGCGGCGGAACGGCCGTTGGGCGACTGACGTCGTTCAGTTCGTCAAGTGCAGTTGCGAAATCGAGCTTCCGATTTTCAGGAAGACGCTTTCGAGCTGACTGACGTCGTTGGTCGGGTAATAATCCGACGGCGACGACGCGCAGGCCTCGTAGAGCTTGCGGTTGGCTGCGGTGTCGGCCTGCAGCAGTACTGTGAAGATCTGCACGTCCTGTTTCTTCAACGTGTTGCAGACATTGGTTGTCCAGTCGTCGACATTGCGCGCGGCCGCGGTCTGGTCGCTGGATCCGAACCGACCCGAAGCCAGGAACCCGTAAGAACCATAGTCCGACTTCTGTGGCGTATCCTTCGCGCCATAGACAACATTTTCGCCGTCGGTGAGCAGCAGCACCGTTTTGGTCGTGCCTGACGCCCTGAACGGCGCGCCGTCACTGTAGGGCGGTTCCGGCGAGAGTACCCGCATCCCCCATGACAACCCTTCCGAAACATTGGTCCCCGAGCCGTTCCATTCGATCATCTCACTGACGGCCTTACGCAATTTGTCGAAATCGTCGGTCAGCGGCACTATCGGCGTCGGACAGGCCCGGTTTGGGCCGATGGTCAGGGGGCCTTTCTTGTCGTTGATCAGCTTCATCGTCGAAACACTGTACTTCGCGATGTCGCCGGTGAGGCCGGGAAGCAGGGTGATAACCGTATCGTCGAGATAGGAATTATTGTAGCCGGTCGCCGAATTGCCATAGGAGCTGTTCGGATTTTTGGCGTTACCTGGATCGTCCGGCGCGAAATAAGGTACGAACAGGGTGTCCGGTTTGTTTTGGTCGGGCGAAATGTCGGAAACATTGTTGGTTCCGGGCCGCGCCTCGACGCAGCCTCTCCATTCGACGCCCAATTGCTTGAACAGGTCCATATGGGTGATGCGCTTGCCGCCGACCAAGGGGAAATTGGCGCCATTGTTCGGCGATTTGCCGGCCATGTCGATCCAGGACGGATCGTAGTCCTCGCCCTTGACGTTGACCGCGGTGACGAACGGCACCACTGCGACACGTACGCTGCGTGTCGGCGACTTCGCGGCTTCGAGCATATCGATCAAGCCCGTCGCCGCCGTCCGCAATGCGCCGATGCGATCGTTGCTGGCCATCGACCCGGTATTGTCGAGCACCAGTACGACTTCGAGCTGATTGGTCGATTCGACGGCGCCAGCATCGACCGTGATGCGCTTGTCGTTGCCGAACAGGAAAGCGAAGTTCAAGTTGACGTCCGCCGCGGCGACAGCCTTTGTCTGGATGTAATTGAGGCCCCTTTCGACGGTAAGCGTCGCTTCGGCGTTCCTCAACTCGCTGTGGCCGGCGACATTGGTCTGGAAATAGCGGTCGAACACGTCCTTGCGCGTGGCCTCGATGTCGCCGAGATGCGAAGATGCAAGGTTCGCGGCATCGAGCGCGTTCTGCAAGCTGACCTTGGCCCTCATCAAGGTGGACACGTCCACGGCAAAGGCGACGGCCGTCAGAACCGCAGGCAACCCGAACGCCAGCATCAGGGCAAAGTTGCCGCTCTTCGAACGGCAGAACTTGTCGAACAGCATTTTACCCCCAAACCGCCTTGCTGGCGGCCGCGCGCGAACTGTTTCGTTTTGCATTCGCATGATGAACGGCGGGTTGCCACCACGCCCGCCGGCACGGGGAACTTCGCATGATGGTTAAGGTCAGGTTTCAGGAAATCCGTAAAACCTTGCCATCGAGGTCCGTTGTGCTCTGGAAGGTAGGGCGCTAGTCGAGCCGTTTGGCCTGTCGTTTGGCCTTGCTTTGCGGTCAAATTCCTGTATAGACGCCCGCAATCTGCCGGTCCTTGCTGGGGGCTGAACGGAGGGCCGGAGGTTTTCGAAACCTTCGCGTGGAGCCAGAAGCGCTTCCGCCTCCCGTGTCTCCGCTCTCGACCGTCTCGTCATGCTCCTTTCTTCCCCGTCTTCGCAAGGATTGCGGGTCAGAGAAGTTGCAGAGGCTTTTGCCGCCGGGAACCGGGAGAGAAACGAAGAAAGGCACGAACACTATGGCTCTATACGAACATGTGTTTCTTGCCCGGCAGGACCTCTCGCAGCAGCAGGTCGATGCACTTGTCGAACAGTACAAGGGCGTCCTCACCGCGAATGGCGGGTCCGTCGGCCGGGTCGAGAACTGGGGACTGAAGTCCCTCACCTACCGGGTCAACAAGAACCGGAAGGCATATTATACACTCATGGACATCACCTGCCCGCCGGCCGCGCTCAATGAGATGGAGCGCCAGATGGGCCTGTCCGAGGACGTGCTGCGTTTCCTGACCATCAAGGTCGATGCGCATGAGGAAGGCCCGTCGGCAATGATGCAGAAGCGCGAAGAGCGCTCGGAACGCGGCGGCTTCGGCGACCGCGACCGTGGCGATCGTGGCCCGCGCTCATTCGGCGACCGCGATCGCGGTGACCGTGGTGATCGTCCGCCGCGCAGCTTCGGCGATGGGGGTGCCGATCGTGGCCCGCGCCGTCCGCGCGAAGGCTTTGAAGGAGCCGCAGAATAATGGTCGACATCAACCAGATCCCAACCCGGCGCCCCTTCCACCGTCGCCGCAAGACTTGCCCGTTCTCCGGCGCCAACGCGCCGAAGATCGACTACAAGGACGTGCGGCTTCTGCAGCGCTACATTTCCGAGCGCGGCAAGATCGTGCCGTCGCGCATTACCGCCGTCAGCCAGAAGAAGCAGCGCGAACTCGCCAAGGCGATCAAGCGCGCCCGCTTCCTCGGCCTGCTGCCCTACGTGGTCCGCTAAGACTGATTAGTTGACCATGATCTTATCCGAAAACCGGTTTTCACTTTTCGGGATCATGGTCTAGCCAGCGGGCGGTTCGCCGCCTGCTTTTTTCACCGGCCACGACGGGCGTAGCTGGATCGAACACCAAATCCCGGGTTGGATTTCGACAAGAGATCCTAACTGCCGCGACAGGCAGGACAGCGACACAGGCGGCGACGCCCCAGCTTCCTGACCTGTTCCAGACAATTCGGCGCCGATCCTGAGGATAGGCGCCCAACCGAAGGAACAAAACCATGGAAGTCATTCTTCTCGAACGCGTTTCCCGGCTCGGCCAGATGGGCGACACCGTCAAGGTCAAGGACGGGTTCGCCCGCAATTTCCTGCTGCCGCAGGGCAAGGCGCTGCGCGCCAACGAAGGTAACAAGAAGAAGTTCGAAGGACAGCGCGCCCAACTCGAGGCCCGCAACCTGGAGCGCAAGTCCGAGGCCGCGCAGATTGCTGAAAAGCTCGACGGCAAGAGCTTCATCGCCGTGCGCTCGGCCGGCGAGACCGGCCAGCTCTATGGTTCGGTCTCGACGCGCGACATCGCCGAGCTGTTGACGGCGGAAGGTTTTTCGGTGAACCGCAACCAGATCCTTCTCAATCAGCCGATCAAAACCATCGGCGTCACCAACGTGGCGATCGCGCTGCACCCGGAAGTCGAGGTCACCATCACGCTCAACATTGCCCGCACGGCCGACGAAGCCGAACGCCAGGCCAAGGGCGAAACGCTGACCACCGCCGAAGCCATCTACGGCGAAGACATCAACGACAATGCGCGGCCGGAAAATTTCTTCGATCCGAACGCGGAGTTCGAGGGCGGCGAAGACAACGGCTGATCGTTGTTCGCCGGCATTCGTCGGCTAATACCTATCTGGACCAATGCCCGGGCCTCGCACCCGGGCATTTTTATGCCAAATGGAACTTTTCGAACCCCTATATCTTGATGCAGAATAGGACAGCATGTCTGGCCGAGAGGGGACAATTGGTCATGAATATTCTGCTTAAGCGCGTTCTCGACCGCCTGGTCCGCACAGGCAATCTCAAGGTGACAGGGCCGCAAGGCTCGATGGTGACTTTCGGTGACGGCAGCGGCGAGCCGGTGCACATGCACATCAAGACAAGGCATGCCGAGCGCGCCATCACTTTTGATCCGATGCTGGCGGTGCCGGAAGCCTACATGGACGGTGAACTCGACATTATCGAGGGCGGCGTGCTGGGGGTGATGCGCATTGCGTTCCAGAACATGGGCAGCGGCGGCATCGATGCCACCTGGTCGAAGGCGATCGAGGGTCTGCGCCACGCCTTCCGGCGCCTGCAGCAGATCAACACGGCGTCGCGGGCGCGCCGCAACGTGCAGCGCCACTACGATCTGTCGGGCGATCTCTATCGCCTCTTCCTCGATGAGGACATGCAGTATTCCTGCGCCTATTTCGAGCAGCCGGACATGACGCTCGATGAGGCCCAGGCAGCCAAGAAGCGCCACATCGCCGCCAAGCTCAGGTTGAAAGCCGGCCAGACGGTACTCGACATCGGCTCCGGCTGGGGCGGGCTTGGCCTCTATCTCGCCAAGGCGTTCGACGTCGACGTGCAAGGCGTGACGCTGTCGACCGAGCAGCACGGCGTCGCCACCGACCGCGCGCACGCGCAAGGCCTGCAAAACCGGGTGCATTTCGACCTCAAGGACTATCGCGAGCTCAATGAGCGTTTCGACCGCATCGTCTCGGTCGGCATGTTCGAGCATGTCGGCGTCAATCATTTCCGTACCTTCTTCGACAAGTCGGCGACGCTGCTGAAGCCGGACGGTGTCATGCTGCTGCACACGATCGGCCGTTCCGGTGTGCCGTGGGCGACCAGCGCCTTCATTCGCAAATACATCTTCCCGGGCGGCTATATCCCGTCGCTCTCCGAAGTGATGCCGGCTATCGAAAAATCGGGGCTCGTCGTCACCGACATCGAGGTTCTGCGGCTGCATTATGCCGAGACGCTGAAGCATTGGGGCGAGCGCTTTGCCGCCAACCGCGACAAGGCCAAGGCGATCTATGACGAGCACTTCTGCCGCATGTGGGAGTTCTATCTTGCTGCCTCGGAAGCTGCCTTCCGATGGCAGGATCTGGTGATCTTCCAAATCCAGATCGCCAAGAAGAACGACACGCTGCCGGTGACGCGCGACTACATGGCCAGTTGCGAGAAGGCGCTGGAGATGCGCGATCTTGGACGTCGTGAAAAGGCTCCTGCGGCCAAGCCCACTCGCCGCCGCAAGGTGGCGGATCCGGAGTAGACTGCCGGCGATCGCGCCATTGCCGCTTGCCATTGCCGGCTGGCACGCTGAAAAAGGTCTCGTCAACGCGGGACCTTTTTTCATGACCTACCTCCTCTACGTCGCCGCCGCACTTGCCGAGATCGCCGGCTGCTTCTCGTTCTGGGCGTGGTGGCGGCTGGATAAGTCGCCGCTGTGGTTGGCGCCCGGTCTCGTCTCACTGGTGCTATTCGCGTGGCTGCTGGCGCTTGTCGACACCAGTGCGGCGGGCCGGGCCTATGCCGCCTATGGCGGCATCTACATTGCCGCCTCGCTGGTCTGGCTATGGTTGGCGGAAGGCGTGCGCCCCGACAGTTGGGATCTTGCCGGTTCCACGATCTGCATCATTGGCGCCTCGGTCATCGTGCTCGCACCTCGGGCTGCGTAGACCATGGAACTGCCCGCCCCGCTTAGACAAGGCGTCGACCGCCTTCTCGAACAGGTGCCGTTACCGATGATCAAGCAAGCGGCCAAGACGCTGTCGGACCGCTACCGCGCCGAGTTGCGCGATGGCCGCCTGCACATGGCAGAAGAAATGGCGGTTAAGGCCTATCTGGCAACGCGGCTGCCGGCGACCTATGCGGCCGTCCGCGCCAGTCTCGATGCGGTGGGCGAGTCTCGGCCCGACTATGCTCCGAAGACCTTGCTCGATGTCGGCGCCGGCCCTGGCACGGTGCTTTGGGCCACAATCGATCTCTGGCCCGATCTCGAACAGGCAGTGCTACTCGAGGCCGGTGCCGCGGTGCGGCGGGTCGGCGAGGCGCTTGCCGCCGAGGCAATCCATGCCAAGACCGCCTGGCTGACCGGTGACGTCACCATCGACCTGGTCGATCTGGAGCCCGCCGAGCTGGTGACTTCAGCCTATGTGCTGGATGAGATCGCGCCGGCATCGCTGGCAAAACTAATCGACCGGCTCTGGCAGCTGACCGCCGACACGCTGCTGGTCGTCGAGCCAGGCACGCCGGCCGGCTGGCAGCGCATCCTTGCCGTGCGGCGGCAGCTGATCGAGGCGGGGGCGCACGTGCTCGCGCCCTGCCCGCATGAGGCGCCCTGCCCACTTGTCGCTCCCGACTGGTGCCATTTCGCCCGCCGCGTCGCCCGCTCGCGCCTGCACCGTCTGGCCAAGGATGCCGAGGTGCCGTGGGAGGACGAAAAGTTCATCTTTGTCGCCGCTTCCCGTCATCCGGCCGCTCCGCCCCGCGCGCGGGTGATCGCACCGCCGAAATCGGGCTCCGGCAAGGTCTTGCTGAAGCTTTGCCAACAGGATGGTCATGCTGCCGAGCGACTGTTCACCAAGCGCGACGGCGAGACGTTCAAGGCCGCGCGGCGACTGGACTGGGGTGACGCCTTGCCGGAATGACCGGCAGCTATTTTCCTGTTTTGTTCTCGCTCAAGAACGGCTAGGCTCGCCATCTTGATTCGAGTCAATCGAGATTCTTTCCACCGAAGCATCTTGGCTGTGAATCGCGGGCATCAAAGTTGGTTGGTTGGGGACTGATGCAGATAAGTCATCACCGACTTGTCTCGTTCTGATATCGAGAGACCGGGATCAGGACCGGGGACATCATGGCAGAGGCAGCACGAAAATTCGGCGTGGCGGAAACACCGCTCTATCGCGAGGCGCCGAACAACATCGAGGCCGAGCAGGCGCTGCTCGGCGCCATACTGGTCAACAACGATGCGTTCTACCGCGTCTCCGACTTTCTGAAGCCTGGCCATTTCTACGAGCCGCTGCACAGGAAGATCTTCGAGGTCGCGGCCGAGCTCATCCGCATGGGCAAGATCGCGACGCCGATCACGCTGAAGACCTTCCTGCCGGCCGACGAGAAGGTCGGCGACATGACGGTGGCGCAATATGTCGTGCGGCTGGCGGTCGAGGCCGTCACCGTCGTCAACGCCACCGACTATGGCCGCGCCATCTACGATCTGGCCACGCGCCGCGCGCTGATCACCGTCGGCGAGGACATGGTCAACATCGCCTATGACGCGCCGGTCGACATGTCGCCCTCCGACCAGATCGAGGACGCCGAGCGGCGGCTGTTCGAGCTGGCCGAGACCGGCCGCTACGACGGCGGCTTCGAGAGCTTCACCGACGCTGTCAAGACGGCGGTCGACATGGCCAATGCCGCCTATATGCGCGACGGGCATTTGTCGGGCGTCGCCACCGGCTTGCGCGACCTCGACCGTCGCATGGGCGGCCTGCAGTCGTCCGACTTGATCATCATTGCCGGCCGCCCCGGCATGGGTAAAACCTCGCTCGCCACCAACATCGCCTTCAATATCGCGGAGGCGTATGTCCCGGCGCAGCAGGCCGACGGCTCGTTCAAGGCGGCCAATGGCGGCGTCGTCGGCTTCTTTTCGCTCGAAATGTCATCCGAACAGCTCGCCACCCGCATTATTTCCGAACAGACCGAAATCCCGTCGTCGAAAATCCGCCGCGGCGAGATCAGCGAGATGGATTTCGAAAAGCTCGTCGCCTGTTCGCAGACCATGCAGAAAATCCCGCTGTTCATCGACCAGACCGGCGGTATTTCCATCGCTCAGCTGTCCGCCCGCGCGCGTCGCTTGAAGCGCCAGCGCGGCCTCGACGTCATCGTCATCGACTATATCCAGCTGATGCAGGGATCGAGCGCGAAATCATCGCAAAACCGCGTCCAGGAAATCACCGAGATCACCACCGGGCTCAAGGCACTGGCCAAGGAGCTGGCGGTGCCGATCATCGCGCTGTCGCAGCTGTCGCGCCAGGTCGAGAGCCGCGACGACAAGCGCCCGCAGCTTTCGGATCTGCGCGAATCGGGCTCCATCGAGCAGGACGCCGACGTGGTGCTGTTCGTCTACCGCGAGGAATATTATCTGAAGAACCGCGAGCCGAAGCCAGGTACCGACGAATACATCAAGTGGGAACACGAGATGAACGAGATGCGCGGCAAGGCCGAGGTAATCGTCGCCAAGCAGCGCCACGGCCCAACGGGATCGGTCAGCCTCGCCTTCCAGGGCGAGTTCACCCGCTTCTCGGACCTCGCGGAAGAGCATCATTTGCCGGATCGGTTCGAGTAGCTTGTTGGCCAACCGTCGCGTTCCGTCACACCCCCCTCTGGCCTGCCGGCCATCTCCCCCGCAAGGGGGGAGATCGGCAGTTTTGTCGCCGGCTCTCTTCTTGCGGCATCGGCGATTGGCGAAAGCATCAATGACAGCCAATCTCCCCCCTTGCGGGGGAGATGTCCGGCAGGACAGAGGGGGGTGGGCAGGATCGACGAGCCTCGGCAATTGGCAAGCGACGCGACGCTGATGGCCAAATCCCGTATCCAGTTCATCTGTCAGAATTGCGGTTCGGTGCATCAGCGTTGGGCCGGCAAATGTGATGCCTGCGGCGAGTGGAACACGCTGGTCGAGGAAGGCACGTCGGGCGGCATCGGCTCCGGCCCGGCCAACACCCGCAACGCCCGCAAGGGCCGCGCGGTGGTGCTGACCAGCCTCTCCGGCGACATCGAGGACGCCCCGCGCATCGTCTCCGGCATCGGCGAACTCGACCGCGCCACCGGCGGCGGCTTCGTGCGCGGATCGGCGCTTTTGGTCGGCGGCGATCCCGGCATCGGCAAGTCGACGCTGCTCACCCAGGCTGCAGCCGCACTGGCGGCAAAGGGCCACCGCATCGTCTACGTCTCCGGTGAAGAAGCGGTCGCCCAGATCAGGCTGCGCGCCCAGCGGCTCGGCGTCGCCGACACCCCGGTCGAACTCGCCGCCGAGACCAACGTCGAGGACATCCTCGCCACCATTGCCGATGGCAAGCGGCCGGACCTGGTCATTCTCGATTCGATCCAGACGCTATGGACCGACATGGCCGATTCAGCGCCCGGCACGGTGACCCAGGTGCGTGCCGCCGCCCAAGCGATGATCCGCTATGCAAAATCCACAGGGGCGGCGATCGTTCTGGTCGGCCATGTCACCAAGGAGGGCCAGATCGCCGGCCCACGCGTCGTCGAGCACATGGTCGACGCGGTGCTCTATTTCGAGGGCGAAGGCGGCCACCACTACCGCATCCTGCGAACGGTCAAGAACCGCTTCGGGCCAACCGACGAGATCGGCGTCTTCGAAATGTCGGACAAGGGCTTGCGGGAAGTCGCCAACCCGTCCGAGCTTTTCCTCGGTGAACGTCACGCGAAGTCGCCGGGTGCCGCGGTTTTCGCCGGCATGGAAGGCACACGGCCGGTGCTGGTCGAGATCCAGGCGCTGGTAGCACCTTCGACGCTCGGCACGCCACGCCGCGCCGTCGTCGGCTGGGACGGCGCCCGGCTGTCGATGATCCTGGCGGTTCTGGAAGCCCATTGCGGCGTTCGCTTCGGCACGCACGACGTCTATCTCAACGTTGCCGGCGGCTACCGCATTTCGGAGCCGGCGGCCGACCTGGCGGTGGCGGCGGCACTGGTTTCCTCGCTCACCGGTCTTGCCCTTCCCGCCGATTGCGTCTATTTCGGCGAAATCAGCCTTTCGGGGGCGGTGAGGCCGGTTGCGCATGCGCAGCAGCGCCTTAAGGAAGCCGAAAAGCTGGGTTTCGGAAGCGCGGTTCTGCCCTTGGGCAGCGAGGAACTTGTTGGTGGTAATGGGGCCGGGGGGATCGGAGCCGGCGCTTTCCAGCCCACCGAGCTTGCCGATCTCGTGGCGCGCATAGCCGGCTCTCGGCGCAGCCGCGCCGACGAGCAAGACTGATGCGGCTCGTCGAGTCGTGAAAAAGAGATCGGAGCGGGGCGAAAAACATGCCGATTACGCTGCTTGACGGAATTCTCGTCGGCTTCACCCTGGTCTCGGCGATGCTCGCCATGGTTCGCGGCTTTTCGCGCGAGATCCTGTCGATCATCTCCTGGGCAGTTGCCGCTGCGGCGGCCTTCTTCTTCTACAAGCCGGTGCTGCCTTACATTCAGCCCTATATCGACAACGAAAAGGCAGCCATGGCGGCGGCCGCCGGTATCGTCTTCATTGTCGCGCTGATCGTCGTTTCGGTCATCACCATGAAGCTCGCCGACTGGATCATCGATTCCAGGATCGGCGCGCTCGATCGCACACTTGGCTTCCTCTATGGCGCGGCGCGCGGCATCCTGGTGGTCGCGGTCGCACTGCTGTTTTTCAATTGGCTGGCCGGCGCCAAAGCTCCAGGCTGGATTGCCAACGCCAAGTCAAAGCCGCTGCTCGAATCGATCGGTGCCAAGCTGGAAAGCCTGCTGCCCGAGGATCCGGAAAACGCCATCCTCAACAAGCTCAATCCGAATCAGCCGGCCACCGAGACGCCTCTGGCCCCCGACGCGCCTGCAGCGGAAGCACCTGCCGCCGGCGACGACGCCACTGCTCCGGCACCCGATGACAGCGACGCTCCGCCGGCCGACAATGCGCCCGCGACGCCGGCACCTGCAAACCCGGCGCCGGCAAACTGATTTCGGCAGACTTGCTCGCCTCGAGACTGTCGATCATGTGAACGTCGCACGACGTGCGTTGCTTTCGATGCGCTATGACCTTATATGGCGACTTTAGCGGAGCTTGAGCCCCCAATGGCAGTCTCAGTGGCAGACGCAGACGACGTGCTTTCCGCCGAAGCCGACGACCATTTCCACGACGAATGCGGCGTGTTCGGTATTTTCGGCCGGCAGGACGCCGCAGCCATCGTAACACTCGGCCTGCATGCGTTGCAGCATCGCGGCCAGGAAGCGGCCGGCATCGTTTCCTACGACGGCACTCAATTCCATGTCGAACGCCATGTCGGCCTGATCGGCGACACCTTCACCAAGCAGCGTGTCATCGACAGCCTGCAAGGCAACCGTGCCATCGGCCACACACGCTATGCCACCACCGGTGGCGCTGGCTTGCGCAACATCCAGCCTTTCTTCGCCGAACTTGCCGATGGCGGCTTTGCCGTCGCCCATAACGGCAATCTCACCAACGCCATGACCGTTCAGCGCGCCCTGCAGAAGCAGGGCGCCATCTTCTCTTCCACCTCCGACACCGAGACGCTCTTGCATCTGGTCGCCACCAGCAAGGAGCGCGACCTCAATTCGCGCTTCATCGATGCGGTGCGCCAGGTCGAAGGCGCCTTCTCGTTAGTGGCAATGACGTCCAAGAAGATGATCGGTTGCCGCGACCCGCTCGGTATCCGGCCGCTGGTGCTAGGCGATCTCGACGGCGCCTGGATTCTCGCCTCGGAGACCTGTGCGCTCGATATTATCGGGGCGCGTTTCGTGCGCGACCTGAAGCCCGGCGAAATGGTCGTCGTCACCAGCAAGGGCATCGAAAGCCTGTTCCCGTTCGAGCCGCAGAAGACCCGCTTCTGCATTTTCGAATATGTCTACTTCGCCCGGCCGGATTCTTCGGTCGAAGGCCGCAATGTCTACGAGGTACGCAAGCGCATCGGCGCCGAGCTGGCACTGGAGAGCCCGGTCGAGGCCGACATTGTCGTGCCGGTGCCGGATTCGGGCACACCGGCGGCGATCGGCTTTTCGCAGGCCGCGGGCATTCCGTTCGAGCTCGGCATCATCCGCAATCACTATGTCGGCCGCACCTTCATCCAGCCCGGCGATTCGATCCGCCACATGGGCGTCAAGCTCAAGCACAACGCCAATCGCCGCATGATCGAAGGCAAGCGTGTGGTGCTGGTCGACGATTCGATCGTACGCGGCACCACCAGCCAGAAGATCGTGCAGATGGTGCGCGATGCCGGCGCCAAGGAGGTGCATATGCGCATCGCCTCGCCGCCGACGCGCGCCTCGTGCTTTTACGGCGTCGACACACCGGAAAAGTCGAAGTTGCTGGCCTCGCGCATGTCGGTGGAGGAGATGGCCGAGTTCATCCGCGTCGATTCGCTCGGCTTCCTCTCGATCGACGGGCTCTACCGGGCCGTCGGCGAAGCCGGCCGCGACAACGAGCAGCCGCAATTCTGCGACGCCTGCTTCACCGGCCAGTATCCGACCCGGCTTGCCGATTTCGAAGGCTCCGACAATGTCCGCACGCTTTCGCTCTTGGCGGCGGGCGGGTCGTAAGGTTGCCGGATCGCCATTTGTCTTCGCCAGGTTACCCCCCTCTGCCCTGCCGGGCATCTCCCCCTCAAGGGGGGAGATCGGCTGAACTGTCGACTTTCGCCAATCGCGACGGTCGCAGAACAGGCGCTGAGCCTGATGAGGGCCAATCTCCCCCCTTGAGGGGGAGATGCCCGGCAAGGCAGAGGGGGGTGCTTCACGCCGACCTCATGGAAGTTCAAGCATGACCCTCGATCTCTCCGGCCGCGTTGCGGTCGTCACCGGCGCCTCGCGCGGTATCGGCTATTTCATCGCCAGGGAGCTTGCCGCAGCCGGTGCGCATGTGATTGCGGTTGCCCGCACCGTCGGCGGGCTGGAAGAGCTCGACGACCAGATCAAAGCAGGCGGCGGACAAGCGACGCTCGTCCCGCTCGATCTTGCCGACATGGCGGGGATCGACCGGCTGGGCGGCGCCATCCACGAGCGCTGGGGCAAGCTCGACATACTGGTCGCCAACGCCGCTGTGCTCGGCGTCATCGCCCCGATCGGCCATGTCGAGGCAAAGACCTTCGAGAAGGTGATGACCATCAACGTCACCGCAACATGGCGGCTGATCCGCTCGGTCGACCCGCTGCTGAGGCTTTCCGATGCCGGCCGCGCTATCGTGCTGAGCTCCAGCCTGGCCCACTCCGCACGCGCCTTCTGGGCGCCTTATGCGGCGTCGAAGGCGGCGGTCGAGGCCATGACGCGTTCGTGGGCCCATGAGACCGAAAACCTGCCGCTCAGGGTCAACGCCGCCGATCCCGGGGCAACGCGCACCGCGATGCGGGCGCAGGCCGTACCCGGCGAGTATCCGGAAACGCTGCCGCACCCTTCGGAGATCGCCAAGCGTATCGTGCCGTTGGCCAGCCCTGCGCTCAAGGAGACGGGGCTGATCTTCCAGGCCAAGCACAACCGCTTTGTCGCCTACCGGCAGCCGGAGTAAGCGGCCTTGCATCACGCGGCTGTGATGCCGTGGCTTAACGCCGCGCTTCGGCCCAGCTTTCGCCGCTTGGCCGGAGTTGCTAGGATCGCACCGACTCCCAAAACAAGCAGAGCGAGGAAACACCCATGGCGGCACCGAGCGTAGCGTTGGTCTGGTATCTGGTGATCGCCGGCCCGCAAGGCGGCATGGTCGTGCTGCCCAGCACCTTCGACACCCGCGAACAGTGCACCTCCGCCGTCACCGAATACCAGAAGCAGCCGACGCCGGCCGGCTGGTCGGTGCAGTGCGTGCCGAGTGCCTCGCCGTTCGCGGACGAGGGCGACGCCGAGGAGCCGTCGGCGCAGTAGGAGCGTCATCTCCTCCCTTGAGGGGAGATGCCAAGTTTTGGCAAAGAGGGCAGGCCAGAGGGGGTCGACAGGCGTGGAGCGCCAGCCTCCATCTGCCGCAGCAGGCCGAGCCCCGTCGGACCAACCCCCTCTACCCTGCCGTGCATCTCCCCCTCAAGGGGAGAGATTGGCAGCATCAGCGTCGTGCGCTTACCGTCAGCTCCGGCTTCTGACTGATGGTCTGCAACACGACGCAGTAGCGCTCGGTCAACTTGATCAGCGCATCGATGCGCTCCTGCGGCTCGTCGGTGTCGAGGCCGAATGTCAGCCGGATGGCGCGGAAGCCAACCGGCGCATCCCTCGCCACGCCAAGCGTGCCGCGAAAGTCGAGATCGCCTTCGGCTTCCACCGTGGCGGCCCCAAGCTTGAATTCCAGCGCCGTGGCCACCGCCTTCAGCGTGACGCCGGCGCAAGCCACCAGCGCCTCCAGCAGCATGTCGCCGGAGCAGAGTTCGAACCCGGTGCCGCCGGTCGCCGGATGCAGCCCGGCAATGGCGATCGCCCTGCCTGTCTCGACCTTGCAGGCGATCGATTGGTCGTCGATCGAGCCTTTGGCGCGGAGAGTAATCAGCGCGCGCGAGGCGTCGTCGCGATAGGCCTCCTTCAGCGGCACCTGCATGGCCTTCAATGCGATCGCGTCCATTTCATTTCCCTCCCATAGTTGCCTGGCTTCGCTGCTTAACGGCGGTGTCGGCTGCCCCAAACGCAAGTCCCCGCTGGCGTAGCGCTTGGCAGGGCTTCGCCCCGTATAGCCTGACGATACGGGGAGCATCCAACGCCTTCACACCCTCTCTCGCAACACATTCGTAAGGCCGCCGGACATATGGCCGATATCGCCATCCTGGAAATCCGCGAAAGGGCTTCGCCGGCAGCCTGTTCACCGGGGCTGCCGGTCTGCTGTTTCGATGCATGACGCCTCGATCAAGCTGACACTATGGTGTCAGGACGGGGCAGCGTAAGCTGGTGAGATGACGGAATCGCTGGATATGCCAGGCACAGTGGAAAGCGCCCGCGAACGCACCCTCGGCATCATCCTGGTTTCGGCATCGGCGGCCGTCTTCGGCCTCACCGGCGTGCTGACCAAATCGATCCATTCCGACCCGCTGACGATTACCTGCTGGCGCGGCTTCGTCGGCTCGATCCTGATCAGCCTCTATGTGCTATGGCGTCGCCAGCGCTCCGGCGGTCGCGGCAGCCTGCGGCTCGGCTGGCGCGGCTGGCTGCTGGCGATTGAGGGCGCGCTCGCCAGCATCGCCTTCATCTCGGCGTTCAAGTTCACCTTTGTCGCCAATGTCGCCATCATCTACGCCACCGCCCCTTTCGTCACCGCGCTGCTGGCCCTCCTGTTGGTCCGCGAACCGTTCCGGCTGCAGACGCTTGCTGCCGCTGCCGTGTCACTATGCGGGGTGGCGATCATGGTCTGGTCGGGCTTCGGCACCGGCCATCTGTTCGGGGACGGGCTGGCGCTGCTGATGACGATCGGCAGCGCCCTCTACATGATCATGGTGCGCACCTTCCGCGATACGCCGGTGGTGTGGGCGGGTGCGGTGTCGGCATTCCTTTTGTTCGTGCTCGGCTGGTTCGTCACCGATCCGCTGGCCGTCTCGGCCAGGGACGCATTGCTTCTAGCCACCTTCGGCTCCTCGTTCGCGCTTGCCTCGATCCTGTGGACGGAGGGCGCCCGGCTCATTCCGGCGGCCGAGTCCGGACTGCTGGGTTCGGCCGAAGTGCCATTCGCGATCCTGTTCGCCTTCCTGTTCCTGGCGGAAATCCCGCCGGCAGCCAGCATGGTCGGCGGCGCAATCGTGCTTTGCGCCGTGTTCGCTCACGCCGGCCGTGACTGGCTGATGGCCAGGCAGCGCGCAGCGGATGCATGACCAAAATCCTCGCCACGCCCGAGGGCGAGTTGGAGGTCCGATCACGCGAAATCCGTGCCTGAAAATAAATTTGAAAAGTCATGGAACCATCATCGGGCTCAGGCATTATGGCTGCGACGGGCCACCCCCAAGTCCCCCCAAACCCCTCGGCCCGTCCTACTCAGAAGCCGACCGCAAGGTCGGCTTTTTCTTTGCTGACTCAACTGGCCAAGCCCAGGTTGCCGCTGAACAACGCGGCCAGATCCTGCGCCGGCCGGTCGGCATCCTCACGCAAGCGGATGGCGAATTCGGCGACCGGCACCGGCGGCAGATCAAGATCGCGCGGCGCCTCGACGATGCCGGAATGAGCGAAGCGCGCCGTCCTCAACGTCAAAGCGATGCCAGCGTGTACCGCCGTACGCAGGCCGGCAAGGCTGGCACTGCCGGCAGCAATGCGATAGCGGCGGCCGGCCGCATCCAGTGCACTGGTCGCTGCATCGCGAAACCCGCAATGGGGATCGAGCAGCGCCAAGGGCAATTCCTCTTGGCGGGTGGCCAAGCCGTTTTGTGAGCAAAGCCAGATCATTGGCTCTTTGAGCACGCCGACTTCGTCCCGCGTCGGCGCCTGTCGCATGGCAATGGCCAGATCAAGGGTGCCGGCTTGCAAAGCCTGCGCCAGTTCGGCGGAGCGGCCGACACGCAATTCGATCCTGACGCGCGGATGGCTGACGGCGAAGGCCCTGAGAAGCTGCGGCAAGCCGCTGTCGGCGAAATCCTGCGTCGTGCCGATGGCGACGCGCCCATCGGCATGCGCCCCTTTGAGGGCCAGCCACGCCTCGCGGTGCGCAGCAAGAATGCGCCGCGCGTGGCCGACCAGATCCTCGCCCGCCGGCGTCAGGCCACGCCCTCGCCCCTGCGGCACCAGCAGCGGTTCGCCGACTACATCCTCCAGCCGCTGCATCTGCGCGGTCACCGCCGACGGCGAGCGGCCGACGATCGACGCAGCCTGCGCCAGCGAGCCGCTATCGACGAAAGCGAGGAAAGTTTTGAGGAGGTCGGGATCGAGCGCCTGCATAATTCGATAATATCTAAGTGTTTATCAAAAACAATTCGATTTTTCTGACTCAAGAACGATGGCATGATTTTCTCGACGGCGAAGAGACGCCGCTTGAAACCGAGGAGAAGAAACATGCCGATCATCAATGTCAGCGTTACCGGCAAGCCCGATGCCGCTTTGTCCGCCGCTATTGCCAAGGAGGTGACCGAACTGACGGCCACGCATCTGCGCAAGGACGCGACGATCACAGCTGTCGCGATTTCCTATCTCGACCCCGAGCACTGGTTCGCCGGCGGCAAGTCGCTGGCCGAGCACGGCGCCAACACGGCTTGGCTCGACATCAAGGTCGTCGACGGCACCAACACCAAGCTCGAACTGGAGGCCTATCTCCAGGCAATCTTTGCAGCATTCGGCCGGCTGCTAGGCAAGGTCCATGAGGAAAGCTATGCCCTCGTGCACGAAGTGCCGGCGGCCGCGTATGGCTTTGGCGGCAAGACGCAGGAATTCCGCTTCATCAGCGGGAGGATGAAGGCGGCGTAGCTGCGATTTGTGGAGAAGGCAGCCGAGCCCACTGATAGCAGGAGAGACGGAAAAATGAAGCCGCATTGACGTTGATCCAACTTCGGCTAGGTTCTCACCCGAAGCGGCCACTGAAGAGCCGCGACGTGAGATTGTTGGGAGATGCGGCGATGATCCTGACACTGGCGCTGCTTGCGGGTCTTGTCACGGCCTGGCTGCTGATCGGCGTGGTGGAGAAGTTCCGCCTCGGCCTGCGCTTGAGCCAGGCGCTGCTCTACGTGCCGTTCAAGCTCGCCTACCGGATCAACGACGAGCGCATCAAGATTGCCCGCAAGTCGGCGGCTCCGGTCATCTACGTCGTCTGGCATCAGTCGCGCCTCGAGCCGGCATTGATGCTGTCGCTGCTGCCGGAGGACACGCTGCACATTCTCGACCCGGCTTCGGCCAGATCGCCCTGGCTGGAACCATGGCGCGAGCTTGGCCGCACCATCGCCTTCAACGCCGAGCACGTCTTCGTCAGCCGCAGACTGGTGCGGGTGCTGAAGGGCAAGGGCCGGCTCGCGGTTTACCTTCCGAATGCGGTCGAGCCCGACGTCAAGTCGTTTCGATTGTTCCGCGCCATCACCCGTATCGCCATGCAGGCCGACGCTCGCATCGTGCCGATCTTCGTTGCCGGCGCGCGCAGCCTGCCGGCGTCGCTGACGCCGGCAGACAAGGCGCCGCGCCACTGGTTCCCGCAGCTGTCGATCAGCGCGCTGGAGCCGATGACCATCGCCGAGTTGGTGGCGCGGAACCCCAATCAGGCCTCCAATACCAATGCGCTGTTCGATCGCTTCGCCGAGGCCAGGCTTTTTGGCAGTGATCTCGACCGAGGGCTGTTCCTTGCCATGCGTGATGCCGCCGACCGTGTCGGCGCTTCGCACCCAATTATCGAAGACATCATCGGCGGTGCGCTGAGCTACCGGAAAATGTTTATCGGTGCCAGGGTTTTGGGCCGCCGCTTCGAGGCAATGACAGCGCCGAGCGAAGCGGTTGGGCTGCTCCTGCCCAACGCCAATGGCCTCGTGCTGGCGTTCGTCGGTGTTTTGTCGGCTGGGCGAGTGGCAGCAATGATCAACTATACCGCCGGCCCAGCGAGCGTCACCGCCGCCATCCGCACGGCGGTGATCCGCACCGTGGTCTCCTCACGCGCCTTTGTCGAAAAGGCCAACCTCGCCGACATAGTCGAGGCGGTGGAAAAGGGCGGAGCCAAACTGCTCTGGCTGGAGGATGTTCGCGCAAGCGTGACCGCGCTGGACAAGCTCGCTGCCGCCTTGCTGTGGCGATGGCCGTTGCAGCGCCAGAATGCAGCCAAGCCGGCGGTGATCCTGTTCACCTCCGGCTCGGAAGGCACACCCAAGGCAGTTGTGCTGTCGCACCGGAACCTTCTTGCCAATGCCATGCAGGCCGAAGCCCGCATCACCATCTCGCCGGTCGACATCCTGCTCAACGTGCTGCCGGTGTTCCACTCGTTCGGCCTGACCGGTGGCACCATCCTGCCGCTGGTCACCGGCGTAAAACTGTTCCTCTACCCCTCACCGCTCCACTACAAGCTTATTCCGGAGGTGGCGCGCAAGGTCCGGCCAACGGTGATGTTCGGCACCGACACGTTCCTCGCCAACTATGCCCGCACCGCCAAGGACGGCGATTTTTCCAGCCTGCGCTTTGTCGTCGCCGGTGCCGAGGCGGTGAAGCCGGAGACGCGCCGGGTTTATCGCGAACGCTTCCAGGCCGAGATCATCGAAGGTTTTGGCTTGACCGAGGCCGCACCGGTGGTCGCCGTCAACACCGCCATCCACGGTCGCGACGGCACGGTCGGGCGGCTGCTGCCGGCCATGCGCATGAAACTCGAACCGGTCGAAGGCATTAGCGACGCCGGCCGGCTGTGGCTCGACGGGCCGAACCTGATGATGGGCTACATGACCGCCGATCGGCCGGGCGAGCTACTGCCGCTCGAAGGCTGGCACGACACCGGCGATATCGTCTCGGTCGATCGCGAAGGCTTCATCACCATTCGCGGCCGCGCCAAGCGCTTCGCCAAGATCGCCGGCGAGATGGTATCGCTTGGTGCGGTCGAGATGCTGGTGCAGTCGCTGTGGCCGGAAGAGCATCACGCCGTGGTGGCGGTGCCGGACAGACGGCGCGGCGAGCGCCTCGTCCTGGTCACCACCGCCGACAGTGCCAATCCCGACGAATTGCGCGAATTCGGCAAGAAGGCCGGGGCGGCCGAACTGATGGTACCGAACGACATCGTCAAGGTCGAGGAAATCCCGGTGCTGGGCTCGGGCAAGACCGACTATGTCTCGACAAGAAAGCTGGCGCTCGAGAGGCTGGGACTGAGCGCTGCCGCCTGAGGTTTTCCAGACCTTTCCAAAACTCTAGAGGACCACTACCGATAACAGCAGAATGACGCCGACGGCCATCATCAGCAGGCCCGGCCAATTCTGTGACAAGCCGAGAAAACGGAGCCCGCGCCGCCGCGGCTCCAGAGTCGGACCTGGTGTTGCGAGATTGGGCCTCGGGCTATCCGGCGCGGTGGAGACAGCGGCCGGCTCACTGAGCCGCCCGCGCATGATGGCTGCAACCGCCATATATACGAGGCCGGCGACAGTCAGTAATGCGCCAATGAGGATGACAGCCATTTCTCGTATTCCGATGATTCTGGGCCCGATGCGGCAGCTTGCGCGACGTTGACGATCACGAGCAGTCGCTCAAACGGACCTACCGACACAAACGGTCAGGCGCCCAGCAAGTTCCGAAAACGTGGTTTTGAAGGGCGTTCCACAGCGCCGCGTGCGAAATTGGCACCAAATCTGTCAGCCGATGTCCGAGGACGGTACCTTCTCGCCTTCGCGCTTGGCGCGTCTGGAATAGGCGCGCACGCTGAATGGCAAAAACAGCAAATAGCCGGCAACCGAAGCCGTCAGCGTATACCAGGGATAGGTCATCAAAAGCAGGACGTAGAGGACGACTGCGAGGATGATCGGCAGCACTCTGTCGCCCGGTATCCTGACGCTCTTGCCGGAATAGACGGGCAGTCGGCTGACCAGCAGGAATGCCACCAATATTGTAAAGCCGGTGGCAATGAAGGCCGCCAGGCGGCTGGGTTCAAGGCCAAGCCTGAGGAAGAACAGATAGAGCGGCAGCATCACCAGCACCGCACCCGCCGGCGCCGGCACGCCAACGAAATATTCGGTTTGCCACTGCGGACGGTCGAGCTCTTCGTCGAGCACGTTGAAGCGGGCAAGCCTCATCCCACAGGCGATGGTAAACAGCAGCGCCGCGATCCAACCCGGCGAACCTGCCCTGTCGAGCAGAAAGGCATAAAGCACTAGCGCCGGTGCCACGCCGAAATTGACGATATCGGCCAGCGAATCCATCTGGGCGCCGAATTTGGAGGTCGCCTTCAGCATTCGCGCCAGGCGGCCGTCGATACCATCGAGGAAGGCGGCGAGCAGTACCATCACCACCGCCGGCTCGAAGCGGCCTTCGAAGCCGAAGCGGATGCCGGACAGGCCGGCGCAGATGGCAAGCACGGTGACCAGATTGGGCAGCACCATGCGCATCGGGATTTCACGGATGCGCGGGCCGCCGCCGCCATGCGCCTCGAATTTCTTGAACGGCGGGGCCACCGGTCAGGATATCCGCACGAGCGGCGTTGCGGCAACGCCGCCGAATTCCGCCAGCACCGTCTCACCGCCTACCGCCGTCTGGCCGACGGCAACGCGCGGCGTCGCCGTCGAGGGCAGGAATACGTCCACGCGCGAGCCAAAGCGGATCAGCCCGAAGCGCTCGCCGGTGCCGATGGCGCCGCCGGTCTCGGCCCAGCAGACGATCCGCCGCGCCACCAGGCCGGCGATCTGCACCGCAGCCACCGTGCCGTTGGGGCTCTCTATGACCAGCCCGTTGCGTTCGTTCTCGGTGCTTGCCTTGTCGAGTTCGGCGTTGAGGAATTTTCCTGGCCGATGCTCGATCCTGGAGATGCGGCCACGCACCGGGGCGCGGTTCACGTGGCAGGAAAAGACATTCATGAATACCGAGATGCGGGTCATTTCGCCGCCGCCGAGGCCAAGCTCGCGCGGCGGCACGGCCGGGCCGACGGCCGAGACGATGCCGTCCGCCGGGCTGACAACCAGCCGGTCGTCGATCGGCGTGACACGCTCGGGATCGCGGAAGAAATAAGCGCACCACGCGGTCAGAATGAGACCGATCCAGAACAGGGTCGAGGAGAAATAGCCAAGAAAAAGCGTCGCCGCGCCGAACGCAGCGATAAAGGGATAACCCTCGCGATGGATCGGAACGAACGCATTTTTGATCGTGTCAACGAGGCTCATGGGATGAGGGCAACCTTGGTTCCAAGTCCGGCCTCAATAGCGGAAACACCCCTTCGCCGCAACGCGACAATCAGGCGGTCGGGTGTTGGCGGTCGTGCCGCCTCAGGGGCGTCCTTGGCAGCATCCGGACTGCCGAAGTGGTCAACCGGAAATATGTTGATTGCGATTGTCGGCACGAAGCCCCCACGCCCGTCCTTGGCAAGACAGCGCCTCTCATCGGCCTTTCGGCCGTGACGATTTGCGCAAACCCGGAGGTTCTCGGCCCATGCAGAAATCAGCAGCCAGGCAAGCGCAAGTGGTGATGAACGGTCTGGCCTTTGGCGAGTCGCCTCGCTGGCACGATGGCCGGCTGTGGTTCTGCAACTGGGGCACAGGCCAGATCATCGCCGTTGACGCCCTAGGCAACAGCGAGATCGCGCTCATCGTGCCGGCCACCCTGCCCTACTCCATCGACTGGCTGCCGGACGGGCGGCTGCTTGTCGTGTCCGGCCGCGAAGGGCTGATCCTCAGGCAGGAGGCTGACGGGACATTGGTCACCCATGCCGATCTGAGACATCTGTCGAAGAGCCCATGGAACGAGATCGTCGTCGACGGGCGCGGCAACATCTACGTCAATGGTGGTGGGCCGGCTCCGGCTTCCGGCCAGCATTTCGGCCCCGGCACCGTCGTGCTGGTTGCACCTGACGGCTCGGCTCGGCAGGTGGCTGAGAATCTCGCCTTCGCCAATGGCATGGCAGTGACGCCCGACAACAAGACGCTTGTCGTTGCCGAATCCCACGCCAACCGGCTGACCGCCTTCGAAATCGCTGCCGATGGCCACCTTTCCAATCGGAGAGTCTGGGCCAATCTTGGCAACGGTTTTCCCGACGGCATCTGCCTCGATGCCGAAGGTGCCGCCTGGTACGCCGACGTTCCGAACAGGCATTGCGTGCGGGTGCGCGAGGGCGGCACAATGCTCGAAAGCGTCGACGTCGATCGCGGCTGTTTTGCCTGCATGCTCGGCGGCAGCGAGGGAAAAACGCTGTTCATCGTGGCCGCCGAATGGCGCGGCTTCGAACATATGATCAGCGATGCCCGTACCGGCCAGGTGCTCAGCATCGAGGCTACCGCGCCGGGAGCAGGCTGGCCATAGAGAGCTTACACCGCGGGAATCCGCTGGTAATTGGCGATATCGGCCCTGACGCCAAGTCGCGCAATGGTCTCCTGAGGATTGAAGCCGATGCGCTCATGCGCGGCCTTGATGATCGGCACGACCTTATCGACAGCGGCCTGCCCTTCCCATTCGACAATGGTCACGAGGTTGAACTCCCCCGGCCCCGAGAATTGCTCGAGCAGGAAATCCTGGATGAACCCTTGCTGCTGGCGCAGCAATTCATGCGTCATCCGGACCTTGGCAAGAATCTCCTCGCGAGCGTTGGCCGGAACGACAAACTTGTCCACCCGGAATAAGCTGCCGCCACTAACTGCCTGATTTATCCCATTCATATCGATTGTCTCCGTTTTTGAACGACGCATCTTGCTACGATCCAAAACGGCCTACGATCTCAACTTAAGTTGAGGTCAAGCACGAATTTCAGCTCACCTCCGAGGTGCGGCGGCGGACGACGACGCCGAACTCGTCGCTTTCGCGGGCAATGCGCAGCCGCTCCTCGGCCTCGCTTGCCTCGCGCTGCCGGTCCCACATCGATGCATATAGGCCGCGCTTGGCCATCAAGGCGGCATGGGTGCCGCGCTCGGCGATCTGGCCGTCCTGCAGGACGATGATCTCGTCGGCCGAAATCACTGTAGACAGTCGATGGGCGATGACGAGGGTGGTGCGGCCCTGGCTGACCAGGTCCAGTGCCGCCTGGATCTCCTGCTCGGTGTGGCTGTCCAGCGCCGAGGTCGCCTCGTCGAGCATCAGGATCGGCGGTGCCTTCAAGATGGTGCGGGCAATCGCCACCCGCTGCTTCTCGCCGCCGGACAGTTTCAGCCCGCGCTCGCCCACCATTGAGCGATAGCCGTCGGGCAGCCGCTCGATGAACGGTCCGATCTGGGCCAGTTCTGCCGCCTTGCGCACATCCTCCTCGCTGGCGCCGATGCGGCCGTAGCGGATGTTGTAGGCGATGGTGTCGTTAAACAGCACCGTGTCCTGCGGCACCATGCCGATGGCGGCGCGCAAGCTCTCCTGCTTGACGTCGCGAATGTCCTGGCCGTCGATCAGAATCGTGCCACGCTGAATGTCGTAGAAACGAAACAAAAGCCGCGAAATGGTCGACTTTCCGGCTCCGGAGGGGCCGACGATGGCCACCGTCTTGCCGGCCGGCACCTCGAAGCTGATGCCCTTCAGTATCTTGCGGTTGGGGTCGTAGGAAAAATGCACGTCACGAAACTCGACCTTACCGGCATCGACGACCAGTGGCTTGGCGCCCGCCCGATCGACGATCTCGCGCTTGACGTCGAGCAGATCGAACATGTTTTCGATGTCGGTCAGGCCCTGGCGAATTTCGCGGTAGATCATGCCGATGAAATTCAGCGGCACCGAAAGCTGCATGAGCATGGCGTTGACGAAGACGAAATCGCCGACGCTCTGCGTGCCTGCCTTCACCTCGAGCGCCGACAGCACCATGACGACGGTCATGCCGATGCCGAAGATCACGCCTTGGCCGAAGTTCAGCCAGCCAAGCGAGGTCCAGGTCCTGGTCGCCGCCACCTCATAGCGCGCCGTGGAACGGTCGAAGCGCTCGGCCTCCATGGCTTCGTTGTTGAAATATTTGACTGTTTCGTAGTTAAGCAGCGAATCGATCGCCTTCGTGCTGGCTTCATTATCGCTGTCGTTCATCTCTCGGCGGATCGAAATACGCCAATCGCTCGCCCTGACGGTGAACCAGACATAGAGCCAGACCGTGACCGCGATCACCAGCACGTAAAGCCAGCCATAGGTGACGGCGAAGATGCCGGCGGTGAGCGCGAATTCGACAATCGTCGGCGCCGTCGCCAGCATGGTGAAGCGGACGATCGTCTCGATGCCCTTGGTGCCGCGCTCGATGACACGCGACAGGCCGCCGGTGCGCCGTTCGAGGTGGAAGCGCAGTGACAATTCATGCATGTGTACGAAGGTGCGGAAGGCGAGCCGGCGCACGGCATGCTGGCCGACCCGTGCAAACAGGGCGTCGCGCAACTGGTTGAAGCCGAGCTGCACCAGCCGCACGGCATTGTAGGCGACGACCAGCATGACCGGCGCTAGCAGGAAGGCCGGCAGCGGCGGCGGAGATTTGGCGTCGCCGGCCAGTGCGTCGGTCGCCCATTTGAAGAAATAGGGTCCGGCCACCAGGGTCAGCTTGGCGGCAACCAGCAGCACGGTTGCCCACACCACCCGCGCCCTCAGGTCGGCGCGGTCGGCCGGCCACATATAGGGCCAGAGATTGCGCAACGTTCTGAAGGTCGAGCCGGAATCGGCGGAAACGGTTTTCTCGGCCATTCTTGTTTACCTTTTTATATCTTAGCGGCCGGAGCAGCAGGAATCGACCAGCGCGGCCAGCGACGCGGAAACATCGGCGAGCGCAGCACGGTCGAGCTCATAGCGCGAGCGCTGGCGGTCAGGCTCGAAGCGGATAAGCCCGGCTTCGACCAGAATCTTCAAATGCTGGGAAACGGTGGACTGCGCCAGGTCGAGATGCTCGACGACCTCGCGACAGCAGCAGGAACGGCTTGCGGAAAGGTGTTTGAGAATTTCGATCCGCGCCGGATGCGAAAGGGCCGCGAGCCGGACAGCGACGGAGCGGCTATCCGGCGTACAGTTGGCCGGCGTGCAGTTGGCCGGCGCGTGTTCATCTGCCGCGCGGCGTCGGTCCGTTACGAGAGAGGATTTGGTCATCGTCCATCGGCGATAAACGATGACTGGCCCTGCCGCAAGCTATCCTGATGGGCAGAACGGCTACTCAGTCTTGACTGGCGCCGTCGTCATCTGGTCGCCCATTGCCTTGAGATCGGCGGGCTCGCCTTCTTTCGATTTCTCCGGCACCTTGAACACCTGCCCCGGCCAGATGCGGTTCGGATTGCTGATCTGGTCCTGGTTGGCGAGATAGATGGTCGAGTAGCGCATGCCCTGGCCATAGACCCGCCGCGAAATCCGCCACAGCGTGTCGTGGCGGCGGATGATGACTGCGCCATTGGCATGTTCGAGCTTGGGGCCCACGGTCTCGGGAGCTTCGCCCGGAGGCGTCGCGACGGCCATTTCGGCCGGGGCCTCGGTGGCAGGAATGGGGGCAGTTGCGGGCGTTTCGGCGGCTGTCGCCGGTGCGGCTTCGGTGGCCGGAGCGTTCGGCTCGGCTGGTTTTACCTCGGCAGGCTTTGGCTCGGCGGGTGCGACGGCGGCAACCGCCTCGCCCGGCTCGCGTTCGAACGGCACGGCGGCACGAGCCACCACCGTCACCCCGTCGGCGTCGAGCGCGTCGACATGGATGGTGTAGGTGCCGACCGGGACGTCGCGTGTCGCTTCGACCAGGAAGTGGCGGTCGGGCGAGGTCTTCGCGTCGCCGAGCAGGATATCATTGGCATAGGCGCGCACCTTGCGGCCGGGATCGGCGACCCCGGCAACGAAAATCTTGTTGCCGTCGATTTCGACGGCTTCGACGACGACCTTGGGCTCCGCCGTGGAAGTAGCAGGCGCTGCCGGTGTGGCGGGCGCTGCCGGAGCCGGTGCGGCTTCAACAGCGGCCGGCGCGGCAGAAGCAGGCGCTGCTGGAACATCAGCCGCCGGGGCGGCCGGCGCTGCGGCAGCCGGCAATTCGGTGCCGGTGGCGGGTGGCTGAACGGCCGCCTGTTCGCCGGTTGGCGGCGAGGCGTCAGATTTTGCCTCAGGGGCAGGAACAGTGAGCAGTTCGGACGGCTTTCCCGGCTCCTCGACCATTGCCAGCACTTGACCGGTGGAATTCTGGGGAATCGAAACGACGGCGGTCTGCGCCGAGGCGGTCACGACATTGTCGGCCGTAGAGCGAAGCGTGATCGTATAGTCGCCGGGCTTCAGCGGATCGTCGAGAATAATGGCAAAGGCGCCGTCGGGACCGGCGACCGTCGAGCCGAGCACAGTCGAACCGTTGAGAATCTCGACCTTGGCGTTGGGCGCTGCATTGCCGGCGACGACGATCGAGCCGTTGCTTTCGACGCGCACGATGTCGAAGGTCGGCACGATCGCACCTGCAGCGGCCGGCGCGGCGGGCGTCGCCGCATCGGTGGACGCGGCGGGCGCAGACGGCAGCCGCCCCTCGGTTGCCGGAGCGACCGGTTTCGAAACCGGCGGCGTCAGCGCCGCGACTTCCGCAGGCGGGGTAGAATTGAGATACGGGTCGAGTGCGCCCGATACATAGGCGGTTCCCGCCGCAGCGACGGAGCCGCCAGCCGCGAACAAAAACGCCTTCAACGGATTAATTGCCATGTTTCCCTGCCCCTTAGCCACCTAATTTCGGTCTAGCCTGTTTTGCCAAAGCCGACAAGAAAAAGCCCGCTCCGGGGCTTGACCATGCCAATAGTCCCTATCACCAATCATAACATGAACACGATTCGATCTGTCTGCGTCTATTGCGGCTCGTCCCCGGGCCGAGATGAAACCTATATCAAGGCCGGACACCTGCTTGGCCGCTCGATCGCCAAGTCCGGCCTGCGTCTGATTTATGGCGGCGGCACTAAAGGTATCATGGGTGCCGTCGCTGAAGGGGCATTAAAGGCCGGCGGCAAGGTAACGGGCATAATTCCACGTTTTCTGATCAACCGGGAGGCGACCGAAATCGCGCTTGACCGGCTCGACGAGCTCGTCATCACCGACAACATGCACGAGCGCAAACACAGGATGTTCGAGAAATCCGACGCCTTTGTGGCGTTGCCCGGCGGCATCGGCACCGTCGAGGAGATCGTCGAGATCATGACTTGGGCGCAGCTCGGACATCATCGTAAGCCGATCGTCTTCGGCAACGTCGGAGGGTTCTGGGATCCGATGCTGGCGCTGCTCGACCACATGGCAACGGAAGGCTTCATCCACACCGCGCAGCGGGTCAAGCCGCTGGTGGTCGAGGACCCGGAAGCGATCGTAGCCGCCATCATGGTGGCGGGATCCTCCGTCGATGCACCGACGGAGGGCGTGCAGTCGGTGATTGATAAAATGTAGAGTGAGTAGGGAGTAGGGAGTAGGGAGTAGGGATAGACACGCGCGCCGGTTCGGAAGGTGTTGTACTTTACTATTCACTATTCACTATTAACTCCTTCATTAACTCCTTCCCTACTGCCTTCCTTAAGTCCGCGATGACCGCCCGCTTGTCCTGACGTCGCCAGGCGAGATGGATCGAGACGGTGCGTTCGAACCACGGCAGATCGCGAAACACGATCTGAGGCGGCGCGGCACTCCGCAGGCTGGCCTGCACCGTCGCCAGCCCAAGCCCGGCGCTGACCAAGCCCAACGACGTCAACGGATCGGTCGTCTCATAGGCTATGTCGGGCAGGAAACCGGCCTTCGCACAGGCGGCGAGAAATTGGCTGCGGTTGGTGTCGTCAGGCTGGCGCACCACCGTGATCCAGGTGCGTCCGTCCAGTTGCTGCGGCAGTATCTCCGCGATTTCGGCCAATGGATCGCTTTCCGGCATCGCCAGAACCAGAGGCTCGCGCATGATGAGCAAGGCGGCGATGTCGGGATCGTCGGCAGAAGGAGGCGTGTAGACGAGGCCCAGATCGAGCGATCGTTCGCGCAGCGCTTCGATCTGCGCGGCGGAACGCTGGCCCTTCAGTTGAAGATGAAATTCGGGCCGGTCGCGGCGAAACTGGCGCAGCATCCGAGCGACAAGCCCGGCATGGACCGCACCTTCGACATAGCCGATGGCGAGACGGCCGACCGTACCGCTGGCGAGATTGCGGCCGAGCTCCTCCAGCCGTCTTGCATGGGCCAGCAGCGCACGCGCCTCGGTAAGAAAGGCGCGGCCTTCGGATTGAGATGAACACGCTGCCTCGCCCTCTCGAATAATGTGATGCCCAGTTGCTGCTCCAGCTGCATGATCTGGCGGCTGAGCGGCGACTGCGAGATGTGGAGCAATTCGGCGGCACGCCCGACATTGCCGGTTTCGGCCACCGTGATGAAATAGCGGAGCTGGCGCAGGTCGAACATTGTTGCTCCGATGCTCAAGTCCCGTGAGGTCTCAACTTTAGCCTAATCAGTCTTGGACTGTCTGGCCAGCCGAAGCGAATATTTTCGCCATTCCAACGGCCAACATCAGGAGATTCCGATGCAGTTCTTTGCCCTTCTTGTGCGCAACACCGAAAAGTTCACCGACGCCGATTTCGCGCCTCTGCTGCCCGGCGAGGCCGAGCAGCGCCGCACGCTCTATGCCGAAGGCGCCGTGCGTCAGGTGTGGAATCGAGGCGACATTCCCGGCAGCGGCATGATGTTCGAGGCCGGCAGCGATGCCGACGTGCGCAGCCATCTCGCAACCTTGCCGCTGGTCAAGGCCGGCATGATGGACATTGCCGCCGTCGTGCCGCTGCAGCCCTATCCAGGCTTCGGGCCGAAGCGCTGAGCGACCGTGAAAGAGGCGGCTGCCGGCATTAGGCCCGCCAGCCGCCTTTCTTCGTTACGCGGATCGAGCGGATGCGGCGACGGTCTTGCGCGCCGAAGAAAACATCGACCAGGAGTACATCGCCAGCGCCGCCCAGATCAGGCCGAAGGCGATGGCCTGAACGCTGCCGAAGGGTTCGCCGAAAATCAGCACCGCGATCAAAAAGACGATTGTCGGCGCGATATATTGCATGATGCCGATGGTGGAGAGGCGCAGCAGCCTGGCGCCGAACGCAAACAACAGCAGCGGCACGGCGGTGACCGGTCCGCAGCCGACCAGCAAGGCGGTGTCGTTCAAGGAGCTGGAGACGAAATGATCCTGTCCTGTGGCGATCAGGAAGACGATGTAGCCGAGCGCCGGCACCGACAGTAGCAGCACTTCGAGCAGGAAGCCCTGGCTTGGACCAATTGGCAGCGTCTTGCGGAAGAAGCCATAGGCGGCAAAGGAAAAGGCCAGCACCAGCGACACCCAGGGCAGCTTGCCAGCGTCGATGGTTAGCACCGCGACGGCGATTGCCGCGAGCACCACCGCCGCGATCTGCAGGCGGTCGAGCCGTTCGCCGAGCAGCAGCGCGCCGACAACGACGCTGACCAGCGGGTTGATGTAATAGCCAAGCGCGGTCTCGATCGTGCGGTCGACCGCGATCGCCCAGACATAGATGCCCCAGTTGACCGAGATCAGCGCCGCCGTCAGCAGCGCCATCGAAATGATGCGCGGCGAACGAACGGCCGCTTTGAAATCGGCAGTGCGGCCCGCCCAGACCAGGACGGCGGCCGCGATCGGCACCGACCAGACGATGCGGTGGGCGATGACTTCGGCCAGCGGCAGATGCGCGACAGCCTTCATGTAGAAGGGCAGCAGCCCCCAAAGCAGGTAGGCGCCGAGCGCCAGCAAGAAGCCGCGACGAGCTTTGGTATCGGCCTCGATTTGAAGTACTTGGGTAGCCATGGCCCAAGGCTATGCGCCAGCGGCCCCGGCAAGACCATCGCAAAGTTCTGATGGATCAATGGAGTCTCGCTGATGGTTCAAGAACCCGGAGTTTTCACCAGTTCATTGAAATGCGCGAAGCCCGCAGTCATTTGGTCTCGCCGGGCGCAGGCACCAATTCCATGAATTCCGCTCCAACGGTGTCGTGACGAAAGCCCGTCACGCATTCTGCCACCTCGATCGGAATATCGGCGATAAAGTCTATGGCGGCAGCACCTGCGTCCTCGCGATCCTGATCTGCGAAGCGCTCGCGGCGGATCTCCTCGAAACAGGATGGAAGGTTTCCTGTCGCTTCCAGGTTGCGCGCACCGTCTGCGCTGGCGTGTCGTATGCTCCAGACTTCGTGCCCGTCGCGCCACTGTTCGGCCCATTGCAGCATGACCGTATCGATATTGTGAACGACGACAATGTCCCTGCCCGTCGAAAGGTTAGCCAGGCGCTTCTCGTCCACCAGGTCCATGTTCACGTCGTTAAAAATGACGACAGACCAATTTTGACCAACCGTCACGCCATTGTAGTCAAAATCAAAAACCTCGTCCGATTGTCCGCTCTGAGCCAGACCGAAAGCCAGCGCTGCCTTCGCGAGTGGCAGACCATTGAATGCGACCCAGCTTATCGTGAAGCCCATTTCCTCACTCCGCCGCGATCAGCCCGGCCATGTCGCGGTTCTTCATCAGCTTGTAGACGATCGAATCCATCAGCGCCTGGAACGAAGCATCGATGATGTTTTCGGAGACGCCGACCGTCCACCAGCGCGCACCGGTGCCGTCATGCGATTCGATCAGCACGCGGGTAATCGCCTCGGTGCCACCATTGAGGATACGCACCTTGAAGTCGGCCAGCTCGAGATCGGCGATCTCGCTCTGGAATTTGCCGAGATCCTTGCGCAGCGCAATGTCGAGCGCGTTGACCGGGCCATGGCCTTCGGCGACCGACATCTTCTCCTCGCCCTCGACCAGCACTTTCACAATCGCCTCCGAGACCGTCTTCAGCTGGCCGTTGGCGTCGACGCGGCGCTCGACCATGCAGCGGAATGAAGTGACGCGGAAGAATTCCGGCACGCCATGCAGCATCTTGCGCGCCAGAAGCTCGAAGCTGGCGTCGGCGCCTTCGTAAGCGTAGCCCTCCGCCTCACGCTCCTTGACCACGGCGATCAGCGCGTCGAGGCGATGGTCGTCCCGGGGCATGTCGATGCCGCGCCGTTTCAGCTCGGCCATGAAATTCGCCTTGCCGCCTTGGTCCGAAACCATGACGCGGCGGCGGTTGCCGACAGTCTCTGGCGGCACATGCTCGTAGGTCGCCGGCTCCTTGGCCAGCGCCGAGGCATGGATGCCGGCCTTGGTAGCGAATGCGGAGGCGCCGACATAGGGGGCCTGCGCTTCCGGCGCACGGTTCAGCAACTCGTCGAAGGCGCGGGACAAGCGCGATATACCGGTCAACGCCTCCGCTGAAATGCCTGTTGCAAAGCGGCCGGCAAAGGCAGGCTTCAACGACAATGTCGGCACGATCGAGATCAGATTGGCGTTGCCGCAGCGCTCGCCTATGCCATTCAGCGTGCCCTGGATATGGCGCACGCCGGCCTCCACGGCGGCAAGCGAATTCGCCACCGCCTGGCCGGTGTCGTCATGGGCGTGGATGCCGAGATGGTCGCCCGGTATGCCGGCCGCGATCACCTTTTCGACGATGGCGCGCACCTCGGAGGGCTGCGTGCCGCCATTGGTGTCGCATAGAACCACCCAGCGCGCGCCGGCATCGTAGGCCGTCCTGGCGCAGACCAGCGCATAATCGGGGTTGGCCTTGAAGCCATCGAAGAAATGCTCGCAGTCGACCATCGCCTCCTTGCCGGCACTGAGCGCCGCCTCGACCGAGGCCTTGATCGCCTCGAGGTTCTCCTCATTGGTGCAGCCGAGCGCGACGCGGACATGGTAGTCCCAGCTCTTGGCGACGAAGCAGATGGCATCCGACTTCGACTGGACCAGCGCGGTGAGGCCGGGGTCGTTCGAGGCCGACACTCCTGCCCGCTTGGTCATGCCGAAGGCGACGAACTTGGCATCGGCCGTGCGACGCTCGGCGAAAAAGGCGGTGTCGGTTGGATTGGCGCCAGGGTAACCGCCCTCGACGTAGTCGATGCCGAACTCGTCGAGCAGCTTGGCGATGGCGATCTTGTCCTCGACGGAAAAGTCGATACCCGGCGTCTGCTGACCATCGCGCAGCGTCGTGTCGAACAGATAAAGGCGCTCGCGAGCCATCGTCATTTCCCGGCAAACACGTCCGTTGCGCGGATCAGCCTGTCGAGGATGCCCGGCTCCGAATAGGCGTGGCCGGCACCTTCGATCAGATGGAAATCCGCTTTCGGCCACGCCTTGTGCAGCGCCCAGGCATAGCGCGCCGGGCACGGCATGTCGTAGCGGCCGTGAACGATGCTACCCGGTATATCCTTAAGCTTCCATGCATCACGCAGCAGCTGTCCCTCTTCCAGCCAGCCGGCATGGACGAAATAGTGGTTCTCGATGCGGGCGAAGGCCAGGGCATAATCATCCTGGCCGAAGGGACCGCTGGTTTCCGGTTCCGGCAGCAAAGTGATCGTCTCGCCCTCCCACAGGCTCCAGGCGCGAGCGGCCTCGACCTGCGCCACAGGATCGCTACCGACCAGCCGTTGGCGGTAGGCGGCCATCATGTCGCCGCGCTCAGCCTCCGGAATGGGCGCCAAAAACCGCTCCCATTTGTCGGGGAACATCTCCGAGACGCCGAACTGGTAGTACCATTCGAGTTCGGCGCGGGTCAGCGTGTAGATGCCGCGCACGACCAGTTCGCTGACCCGCTCGGGGTGTGTCTCGGCATAGGCCAGCGCCAGCGTCGAACCCCACGAGCCGCCGAACACCAGCCATTTGTCGAAGCCGCACATGTCGCGCAGCCGCTCTATGTCGGCGACCAGATGCCAGGTGGTGTTGGCTTCGAGCGAGGCATTGGGCGTCGATTTTCCACAGCCACGCTGGTCGAACAGGATGACATCGTACAGCGTCGGATCGAACAGCCGCCGGTGCTTTGGCGAAATGGTGCCGCCCGGTCCGCCATGCAGGAATACCGCCGGCTTGGCACCGCGGGTGCCGGAGCGCTCCCAATAGACCTGATGGCCATCGCCAACGTCTAGCATGCCGGACTCGAAAGCCTCGATCTCGGGATAGAGGGTGCGGAATTCGCTGCTCATAGTTTCAGGCCCTGGTGCGGCCAGTTGGCCGTCTCGTGATCGGGATGCTGGAAGGAGATGATTGACTCCTGTCGCGCGTAGAAATCCGGATCGTCGTGGATTGGCGCGTCGAAGATCGTCTCCACCCAAGGCAGCCTGGCGGCGTAGTTGACCTGGATCTGCGGCGCCAGATCGGAACGGTCGTCGAAGGCGCCGATGGCGATCTCGAGCGCGCCGGGCTGGCGGTAGGTCAGCGGCGTGCCGCAGCGGGCGCAGAAGCCGCGATCGATGTTGACCGACGACTGAAAGTAACTCGGCTCCTCGCGCAGCCATTCGACGCCGTCGCTCGGCACTGTCACAAGCGCGCCGAAAAACGAGCCGAACTGTTTCTGGCACATGCGGCAATGACAGATCGAGGGGCGGCCGAGCGCGCCGTGGATGCGGAAGCGCACGGCGCCGCACTGGCAGCCGCCGGTACGAACGGTTTCGGTCATGATCTTTCCTCCGGCGGCCATTGTTCGGTGTCATGGTCGGGATGTTGGTAGGAGACGAGGTCGGCGAGATAGGAGGCAGACGAGACGTCGGCCATCGTTTCCTCACCGGGCAATTCGTGGACATGATCCACATAGGGGAGCTTGGCTTCGACACCCCATTGGGTCGTCGGCGCGATCTCCTCGGGGTGGTCGAATGCGGCGATGGCGAGCGCCACGCCGTCGGTCGCTTCGAAGGTCAGCGGCGTGCCGCATTCGGCGCAGAAACCGCGCAACGCCGCATTGGACGAGCGGAAGCGTTTGGGCTCGCTGCGCGTCCAGTCGAGTCCTGCGCCGCGCACCGAGACCAGCGGCAGGTAAAAATTGCCGCTCGCCTTCTGGCACATGCGGCAATGGCAGACGGAGGCATCGCCGAGCGCGCCTTCGACGCGGAAGCGCACTGCGCCGCACTGGCAGCCGCCCGTATACACCGGTCTGTTGTCAAGGCTCATCGCATTTTACTCCGGAGCATGGCAGACCGCCTCGACATTGTTGCCGTCGGGATCGAAGACGAAGGCGCCATAATAGTTCGGATGATAGTGCGGGCGCAGGCCCGGCCCGCCATTGTCCTTGCCGCCGGCGGCGATTGCCGCCGCGTGAAAGGCATCGACCTCGGCACGGCTGCGCGCCGTGAAAGCGACGTGTTGATGATCCTTCGGCTTGTCCTTGCCGACATGCAGCCAAAACACTGGCCGGTCGCGGCCGTAGCCGCCGACCTTGGCGCCGCCGGTATATTCCTGCGGCACCATGTAGAGCAGCGAGGCACCAAGCGGCGCCATCGCCCTGTCGTAAAAAGCTTTCGACACGTCGAAATCCAAAACGGTGATGCCGAGATGATCGATCATCTTTTTACCTCCCAGGTGGTGATGCGTTCGCCGGTGACAGGGTCCTTGCCGTCCTTCAACTGGATGCCTTGCGCCAGCAACTCGTCGCGGATGCGGTCGGCCTCGGCCCAGTTCTTGGCGGCGATCAGCGCGAGGCGTTTGGCGATCGCTTTGGCAATGGCGTCTTCATCCACCTTGGCTGTTGCGACGTCGAAGCCGAGGAACAGCAGCGATGCCTTCAGCAAAGTGGCAGCATCGTTGTCTTCGGCGGCTGCGTTGCTGCTACCAGCGTCGAAATCAACAGCATCGCCAGCCAACTGGGTCAGCAACTGGAATGCGGGATAGGTGGCGAGGTCATCCGACAGCACTTCGATCACATCCGCCGGCACCGATTTTGCCGTTGGCGGCGCCAGATCGGCCGCTCGCTTCCATTTGCGCAGCGTATTCTCCGCCTCTTCCAGCTTGCGTACGGAAAAGTCGATCGGCTCGCGATAATGCGTCATCAGCATCGCCAGCCTGAGCACCTCGCCCGGCCATTTGCGGCCGCCAAAAGTCTCCGTCTCCAGCAGTTCGGTGATCGAATAGAAATTGCCCAGGCTCTTGGACATCTTCTGGCCCTCGACCTGCAGGAAACCGTTGTGCATCCACACCTTGGCCATCGTTTCGGTGCCGTGGGCGCAACGTGACTGGGCGATCTCGTTCTCGTGGTGTGGAAAGATCAGGTCGAGACCACCGCCATGGATGTCGAACACCTCGCCGAGATAGGCGGCCGACATCGCCGAGCACTCGATGTGCCAGCCCGGCCGACCCCTGCCCCACGGACTCTCCCAGCCCGGTTCCTCGGGCGAAGACAATTTCCACAGCACGAAATCCTGCGGGTTCTTCTTGTGCGCATCGACGGCGACGCGGGCGCCTGCCTGCTGCTCGTCGAGATTGCGCTTCGACAACTGTCCGTAGTCCGGCATGGAAGCGGTGTCGAACAGGACTTCTCCAGCTGCGACATAGGCATGGCCGCGTTCGATCAAGCGTTGAATCAAGAGGATCATGTCGACCTTGCCGTCGGGCCTAGGCTCGACGAACTCGGTGGCGCGCGGCTCGACCGTCGGTTCCAGGCAACCGAGCGCCGCCACGTCCTTGTGGAACTGATCGGCGGTCTTTTCGGTGACCCGCCTGATCGCTTCGTTCAGCGACAGCTTGCCCAAGGCAATCTCGCCGCCGAAATCGCGCAGCGCGCGAGCGTTGATCTTGTCGTCGACGTCGGTGATGTTGCGGACGTAAGTGACATGCGCTTGCCCGTAGAGATGGCGCAGCAAACGGAACAGCACGTCGAAGACGATCACCGGCCGCGCATTGCCGATATGGGCGAAGTCGTAGACCGTCGGGCCGCAGACATACATGCGCACGTTGCGCGGATCGATCGGGAAGAAATCCTCCTTGCTCCGCGTTAGCGTGTTGTAGAGGCGCAGGCTCTTCGATGCTTCAGACATACGTGCGTTCCGGTGCGTTACTTTGTTTGAGCATGATCTTTTGGGATCGTGCTCTGGATGGAGTCGGTCACGCCGAGGCGCAAAATCGAGCTCCAGCCTGCTGGCCGGGGCGTTTGTCCAATCTGGGAGGAGATGAGGCGAAAACGTCCAGGACCAGCGCGAGGCTAGTCGATAATGCAAATGCCACAAATGGCGAAAGACGTTTTCATGGCCGGCTTTATCGCCTTGCCCGGTGTTGCCGTCAAGTCGCTACCTTCGCCAAAAATATCGTTGGCTCACAGGAAATGAGCCACTGAAACATTTTATTAAACAGATCGGCACTGTCATGAAACATTCGCCGGCTAGATCAGCAAGCGTCACGATTTGGTCGGATTCGGCCAGCAAACGCAGACACGAAGACGTTACCAGGGAAGAGAATAATGCCTAAGCAAGAATCCAACCGCGCCAAGCAACCGGCGCTCGCCAGCCATTACCGGGCGATCGGCCCGGCAGCAATCGTCGCAGCTCTTCTGCACACCGCGAAGAAGAAGAAGCCGGCACAGAAGATCGTGTCGCCACGCGCTGCCTGAGAATGCCGTCGGGTGAAGATTGAGGCGCTCACGGTGTCCTGGAAATAGTAGCTTTCGCTAAAATAATGTCATTTGACTGTCGTTCGCGCCGGACTTCTGGCGCTTGACCTTCTCGGGCTCAGGCTCGACGACGCCCTTCTCCTGAATCTCCGGCCCGGTATTGGCGACCTTGTTGACGAGGTCGGAAACCGGGATCGCTTCGAAGAAATCGGGCCGGGTGGGTCTCAGCAGATCGGCCACATCACGCGGCTCGAGCGTGCGGCAATCCAGCCAGCGCGCGAAATCCTCGGGATGGATCACCACCGGCATGCGGTCGTGGATATGGGCAGTATCGGCATTGGCGTGGGCGGTCAGAATGGCGCCGGTGTCCATTTCCGAGCCACCCGGCTCGGCATACGTCTCAATCAGCCCGGCGAAGGCGACAAGCCCTCCATGCTTTGGCCGCATCCAATAGGGCTGCCCTCTTCTGCCAGCGGTTTGGTGCCATTCGTAGAATCCCGAAGCCGGTACCAGGGCGCGGCGATGGCGCATGGCAGCGCGAAACGACGGCTTTTCCGAAGCCCCCTCAGAACGCGCGTTGAACAGCAGCGGGAAGTTACGCGTATCCTTGACCCAGGCCGGGATCAGGCCCCAGCGCACCAGCATCGAGCGGCGGTCGGGCAGGTTCGAGCCCGGCGCCTGCGGCAATCCGGCGAGCGCCATCAGCACCGGCTGCGTCGGCGCGATATTGTAGCGGGGCGGAAACTCCTCCAACTCCGCCAGACCGAGAAGGGCGGCGGTCTGGTCCGGAGTGGCGGTCAAGGCAAAGCGTCCGCACATGAATTCAGCTCTCGAATGGGTGACATGTGAAAGTGACCATGGAACCTGCCTTTCGCAACCGCTAAAGCTGTTCGCCGACGGCCGGTCCACAACGGGCTATGCCAATCGAGCGATCGGGAACCCATGGAAGCACGTAAGATCATTCCGGCAGTCTCGGTCTGCGTCGTGCGCGAGAACACGGTGCTGCTGGTCAAGCGGGCCAGACCGCCCTCGCAGGGCCTTTATGCCTTTCCCGGTGGCAAGGTCGAAGCCGGCGAGACGCTGGAACAGGCAGCAAGGCGCGAATTGCTGGAAGAGACCGGATTGCAGGCGCGCAACTACCGGCCGCTGCGGGAAATCCACATCGACGGCAGCGGCGACGGGCATCCGGTCGACTACCGGCTGACGGTGTTTGGGGCCAACTATGCCGGCGGCGAGGCGGTGGCCAGTGACGACGCCGAAACCGCCGCCTTCTATACACTGGCCGAAATGACAGCGATGCAGCTTGCCGATGCAGTGTTTGATATCGCCGACGACCTGCTGGCCACCAGCAAGGGCGGCGCGAACTGAGCTTGAGAATCGCCTTGCAGGCAACAAATTGTTTCAGCACAAGGGCTCATGAACCGCACATCACCGTTTCTCGCCGCCTGCCTCGCCGTTAGTGTGGTTGTCGGCTTGCGTCCTGCCATTGCCGCCGAGGCGCCGTTCGAGCCCGGGCTGTTGCGGCTGGCGGAAGTGCTCGGCTCGTTGCATTTCCTGCGCAATCTATGCGGCGAGAAGGGCGACCGGTGGCGGGCCGAGATGGAAAAACTGATCGCATCAGAAAATCCGAACCCTGAGCGGCGCGCCCGCTTCATCGCCAGCTTCAACCGCGGCTACCGATCCTTCGGCGGCAGTTATACGCAATGCACCGCCTCGGCGACGGAAGCCATCAGCCGCTACATGAAGGAAGGCGAGACACTGTCTCGCGACATCGCCTCGCGCTACGGGAACTGACGGCGGCAGCTGCCGTTCCGGCAAAGCGGAATCAAGCGTCGGCGCTGTTGGCGGCGGACGCGTTCGACACTTCTCCGCTTGCCTCGGGTGAGGTCTTGGTGCAAACCTGATGTTGCACTTTTGCAACTATGTTAACGAAACGTTAGCGCGCAGATGTGAAATTAACTCAAACTGAAGGTTTCCGTCCCCTTGGCCGGCCTAATCGGCTAAGTTTGAAACGGATCGGACGCAGGTTTGCTTAATGCGACGGGTTTTGTAGAAAACGACCAAAAAAATGTCGCATTTACAAGTACTTACTTCGCCTGCGTGTAAAAGGGACAACTCAAGCTTGATCCCTATCCAACGGATCACCGCTTGAAAGGGTGGACATCGCAATGGAACATGGCGTCAACGACATCGACGCGCTGGTCAGGGAAGAAAAGCGCCTGACCGCCGTGGAAAGCCACAGCGAAGCCTGGGCGGAAGGATTGTCGGCGGGGATCGAGCCGGAAATCATCGCCGAGGCAGCCCTCGAAACGGCATTCGGCGAGATGCTGCGAACCAATGGCGAGACCTCGGCGCTTGCCCTGCTCGATCGCATGCGCGAAAAGGTGGTTGCCGGGGCCTTCGAGCCCGAAAGGCTGCGGCACTGACCCCGGTTCTTTGACGACGGCGCGTCGCCGGACATCATGTCCGGGCACATCATGTCCGGGCACATGAGTGGGCCTGGAACCAGGGAGTAGCAGGCGGTGAATTTTTCGATATCAGGCAAGCCGCGCGGCCTGGTCCTCAGCATTTGGCTTATCGCCTCCTGCGCCACGATTCCCCTTGCACTGTTTCTTGCGAGCAGTCCCGCTCACGCCCTCAGCGAGATCAAGCGCGAAGACCTGCCTTCGCCGGTCACGCCGCCGCCCGACGGCGACATGTCGCCGCCCGGAAGTACCGTGCCGATGCCCGGCCCGCTCGGCACGACGCCACCTGCAGCCAGCCAGCCGACTCCGTCCGACGAGCCAAGGCAAACCGAACCGAAAGGGCCAGCGGACGACGGCGGCATGGCCAATCCGCATGTCGATCCGGACGCGCCTGTGCCCGAAGTCGTTTACGACCTTGCCAAGTTGCCGGAACCGGTCAGGCGCATGCACGATCTGATCGTCGAGGCGTGCAAAAGCGGCGACATCGAAAGACTGCGGCCGCTGATCGGCACGGGCGACATGATGACCCAATTGTCGCTGGGCGACATGGAGGGCGACCCGATCGCCTTCCTGAAAGGGCTTTCGGGCGACACGGAAGGCCAGGAAATCCTCGCCATCCTGGAAGAGGTGCTCAATGCCGGCTATGTCCATGTCGATGCAGGCACGCCGCAGGATCTCTACGTCTGGCCGTATTTTTTCGCCCTGCCGTTGGACAAGCTCGATGCCAGGCAGCGGGTCGAGTTATTCAAGATCGTCACTGCCAGCGACTATGACAACATGAAGCAGTTCGGCGCCTACATCTTCTACCGCGTCGGCATCACGCCGACCGGGCAATGGACGTTCTTCGTCGCTGGGGATTGAGTGGTCAGGCCTGGCCCTTATTGAGGCAGGGAGCTTAGCCCGCCAACGCCTCGGAAAACTCCACCGCCCTGCCTTGGCCTGGCGTGGCAATCTCGCCTTCCCACATCACGCGCCGGCCCCGAACGATAGTGCCGACCGGCCAGCCGGTCACCTGCCTGCCGTCATAAGGCGTCCAACCGGCCTTGGAGCCTTGCTGGGCGTTGGCGATGATCTCGCGGCGCTTCAGGTCGACGATGGTCAGATCGGCATCGTAGCCGGCGGCAATACGGCCTTTCCTGGCGATGCCGAAAATGCGCTGTGGGCCATGGCTGGTCAGGTCGACAAAGCGCTGCAACGTCAGCCGGCCGGCGTTGACATGATCCAGCATGATCGGCACCAAAGTCTGCACGCCGGTCATGCCTGACGGCGACGCCGGATAAGGTTTTGCCTTCTCGGCCAGCGTGTGCGGCGCATGGTCGGAGCCGAGGACATCGACAACGCCTTGCGCAATGCCCTGCCAGACCCCCTCGCGATGGCGCGCGGCGCGCACCGGCGGGTTCATCTGGATCAGCGTGCCTAACTGCGCATAGTCATCTGCGCTCAGCGTCAGATGATGCGGCGTCGCCTCGCAAGTCGCGACATCCTTGTGCTGTTCGAGGAAGCCTATCTCTTCGGCGGTCGAGATGTGCAGCACATGGATGCGGGCACGGACCTGGCGCGCGATGCGCACCAGGCGCTCGGTGCAGCGCAATGCGGCGATCTCGTCGCGCCACACCCGATGTGAGGACGGATCGCCCTCGATGCGCTCGCCGAGCCGCTCGCGCAGCCGGAACTCGTCCTCGGAGTGAAAGGCGGCGCGGCGGCGTGTGTTCCTCAGGATCGAGGCAACGCCTTCGTCGTCCTCGACCAGCAGGTCGCCGGTGGACGAGCCCATGAACACTTTTATGCCGGCCGCACCCGGCAGCCGCTCGAGATCGCCAGCGTCTTTTGCATTGTCGCGGGTCCCGCCGACCCAGAAGGCAAAGTCGCAATGCATGCGGCCGGTGGCACGCCGCACCTTGTCGGCAAGAGTCGCCTCGCTGGTGGTCAGCGGATTGGTGTTCGGCATCTCGAAGACGGCGGTGACGCCGCCAAGCACCGCTGCCCGCGAGCCCGTCTCCAAATCTTCCTTGTGCTCCAGTCCCGGCTCGCGGAAATGCACCTGGCTATCGACGACGCCCGGCAGGATATGCAGTCCGCGGCAGTCGATTGTCTCGCCGGCCGACGCCTGGCGGAGATCGCCGATGGCAGCGACGCGCCCACCATTGATGCCGACGTCGCGAAAACCCTCGCCGTCGTGGTTGACCACGGTGCCGCCTGTCAGGATGAGATCGTAGATGGGGGCCATGCGGATCAGGTCTCTTGCGGGGGAAGTGCCAGCGGCTTACGTAATGGCCGACAGTTTTGCAAGATCAGGCTCGTTTTCCCACCATGCCCTTTGCGTCGCTCAGAGATCGCGCACTCGTTTCCGTGTCCGGACCGGATGCCGAGCACTTTTTGCAAAACATCCTGACTACCGACCTCGACGTGCTCGGCAGCAGCGAAGCAAAACCCGGCGCCCTGCTGACGCCGCAAGGCAAGATCCTTTTCGACTTCCTGATCTCGCGCGCCGGCGAAAATGCTTTCCGCCTCGAATGCCGTGCCGAGACCGCTGACGATTTCATGCGCCGGCTGACGCTCTACAAGTTGCGCGCCAAAGTCGAAATTGCCCAGCTGGATCAGCCCGTTGTGACCGTCCTATGGGAAAGCGATTCAACTGCCTCGCAAGTTGAATCAGCACCGTTTGCGGATGCACGGTTCGTCGATACTATCGTTAAGCGCTTCTACGATGGCACTGCCGAAGGAGGCGACCTTGCCGCATGGCAAGCCTTTCGCATCGCCCATGGCATTGCCGAAAGCGGCAGCGACTATGAGCTCGGCGATGCGTTTCCGCATGACGTGCTGCTCGACGAGATCGGCGGCGTCGGCTTCAAGAAGGGCTGCTATGTCGGCCAGGAGGTTGTCTCGCGCATGCAGCATCGCGGCACTGCCAGACGCCGGGTGTTGATCGTCTCGGCCGAACGCTCCCTGCCCGCCTCGGGCGCAGAGTTGACCGTGGAGGGGCGGCCGGTCGGCACGCTTGGCTCGACCGCCGGCACGACAGGCCTCGCCATTGCCCGCATCGACCGGGTCAAGGCAGCGTTCGACGCCGGCCTGCCGATCCTGGCTGACGATGTCGCCGTGTCGCTCACCATCCCGCCCTGGGCGAAATTCAGCTTTCCGCAGGAAGCCGTCGGCGCGGAGGAGGCCTGATGGCGGCCGATCGCGCCGGGGCGCCGCCGCGCGCCTGGCAGCGCATGCTGTCCGGGCGACGGCTCGATCTCCTCGACCCCTCGCCGCTCGACATCGAGATCTCGGATATCGCTCACGGCCTTGCCCGCGTCGCGCGCTGGAACGGCCAGACCAGAGGCGAGCACGCCTTTTCGGTCGCCCAGCATTCGCTGCTCGTCGAAACGCTTGTCGGCGAGCTGATGCCGGATGCCGACGCCGATGCGCGGTTGGCGGCGCTGCTGCACGACGCGCCGGAATATGTCATCGGCGACATGATCTCGCCGTTCAAGTCCGTGATGGGCGGCAGCTACAGGGACTGCGAGATCAGGCTGCAGCGCGCCATCCATCTGCGCTTTTCGCTGCCAGCGGAACTCGACGCGGGACTGCGCGAGGAGATCAAGCGAGCGGATCAGATCGCCGCTTATTTCGAAGCGACGCTGCTTGCGGGTTTTTCAACGGCAGAGGCGACGGAGTTCTTCGGCCGGCCGCGCGGCTTCAATGCCGAGCGCTTCGATGTCACGCCGCGCTCGGTGACCTGGGCGCAGAATGCCTTTCTCAAACGGTTTGCGGCGATCGAGAAGTCGCGACGGCAGACTGCCGTTCCAGCCGGCTGAAAACGGTAAATTAACCGGCAAGGACAAGAGTGCCGTGGTTAACCACGGTCCATAGGCGCGCTACATGCCCGTTGCCGGTATCAAGGCAGGTTCGTCCGTCCGCCGACGACGGGTCAAAGGCGTTGGTCTGCCGCAACGGATTGAAGACGAACTGCGCGAACAGAACGAGCGTTTTTCGGCAGCGGTCGAGAACATGTCGCATGGCCTGTGCATGTTCGATGCCGATGAACGGATGATCATCTGCAATAGGAACTACATCAGTATCTTTCGCCTCGACGCCGATGTGGTACAGCCCGGCATCCGGTTTTTCGACATCCTCCAGCACAGCGTGGACATCGGCATCGCCTCGCAAAGCGCTGAGCAACTCTATGCCATTCGCAAGCCCTATATCGACCAGGCAAAACCTTCCACCTATGAGGAAACGCTTGCAGACGGGCGTATCGTCAACATTTCGCACCGGCCGCTGGCGTCGGGCGGTTGGGTATCGATCTACGAGGATATCACCGAGCAACGGCGCGCCGAGCAGGAGTTGAAGGAGCAGCACCGCCGTTTCGACGCGGCACTTGCCAACATGTCGCAAGGACTTTTGATGTACGACGCGGACGGCAAGCTGATCGTGCGCAACGAACGTTTTCTGGAACTTTACCATGTCAGGCCGGCCGACCTCCCGCTTGGCATGAGCCACCGTGATGCCTTTAAGCGGCTGCTGGAACTGGGCATTTACACAAAGCTCGACCCCGACAGCGAAATTTCGCAAATCGAAGCCTGCCTGCGGGCGGGCAAAACACACGTAACGCATCGCCATCTTGCCGATGGCAGAACGCTGCTGGTTGCACGCCGGCCGATGAGCGGCGGCGGCTGGGTCGCGACATTCGACGACGTGACCGAGCGCAGGCGCGTGGAAGAGCGCATGACCCACCTTGCGCATCACGACACACTGACCAACCTGCCCAATCGCTCGATGCTTCGCGAACGGCTCGACCAAGCCCTTAGCGAGACGAAAGACGGATCGCTGGCGATATTCTCGCTCGACCTCGATCACTTCAAGGCGGTCAACGATACTTGGGGCCACCCTTCCGGCGACTGGCTGCTGAAATGCGTGGCCGAACGGCTGCAACGGTGCCTGCGCAATGAAACGGACGTTGTCGCTCGCTTCGGCGGCGACGAATTCGTCATAATCCAGTTCAATCTCAAAAGCCCGGGCGATGCGGAAAAACTGGCCAAACGCATCGTCGAGATCATCGGAAAGCCGTTTCGCGACAAGCGACACGACATGCGCGTCGGCATCAGTGTTGGCATCGCGCTGTTTCCGAATGACGGCAAGGACACCGACACTTTGCTGAAAAACGCCGATATGGCGCTCTATCGGGCAAAGAGCGAAGGGCGCAACCTCTACCGTTTCTTCGAACCAGCCATGGATGCGATGGTGCGCGCGCGCCGGGCGCTCGAAATCGATCTCAGGGCAGCGCTGTCGCGCCGGGAATTCGAGCTGGATTTCCAGCCGATCATGAACATCGCCTCCGGCGAAATCGTCGGTGCCGAAGCCTTGATGCGCTGGCGTTCGCCAGTGCGCGGCCTGGTGCGTCCGGACGACTTCATTCCGGCCGCCGAGGAGACCGGGCTGATCGTGCCGCTTGGAGAATGGGCGCTGCGGAAAGCCTGCACGACCGCGGCAGGCTGGGCGCCTTTGCGCATCGCAGTCAATGTCTCCGCCGTGCAGATCAAAAGCGGCACCTTTGCCCGCAGCGTCATCTCGGCGCTGGCGTTCTCGGGCGTGCCGGCCAACCGGCTTGAACTGGAAATCACCGAAACGGTGCTGATGGACGAGAGCGATCTGGTGCTCAAGACACTGAGGCAGCTGCGCGATCTGGGTGTGCGCATAGCGCTGGACGATTTCGGCACCGGCTATTCCTCGCTCGGCTACCTCAGGCGCTTTCCCGTCGACAAGATCAAGATCGATCGCTCTTTCACCCGTGACATCGACAGTCGCGATACCGCGGCGATCGTGCGCACCATCATCGGGCTTGGCGCACAGCTGGGCATCACCGTCACCGCCGAGGGTGTCGAGACCGAAGCGCAGCTTGAATTCCTGCAAAAGGAGGGCTGCGTCGAGGCCCAGGGCTATTTGATCGGCGTGCCATCGAAAGCGTCGGACATCAACCGGCTGCTGAAGTCGAACGCGACGATCAGGCAATCCGGCTAAGTGCGACAGCCGGGCGAGCCAGTCATCGGCTCAGCCTGGACATCTGCTATCAATACAATGTCTGGATATACCTCGTCGAAGCGCGCGCAGGTCAGAGATGTCCGCTCAACGCCTCCACCATATCCTTGTTCGTCGCCACGGGAACGATCTCGAATTCGACCAGATCCGCCCATTCGATGACCCACCGCTGCAGGAGTGTGACGTCATCGGCCTCCACCAGCAGGAAGCAGCGGCTCATATCCGCTGCGATCCAGCTGTGGTGCACGAGCAGCGCGTCCGGCTTCAGGCGGCCCTGGTCGCGGAAACGGCGGTAGATCTCCTTACGGTCGCAGCCGCGAAAATCCTCGGTTACGAAGAACAGCATCTTTTTCCCCTCAATTCGGATGTCATCGGCCCGGCCGGTCCAATCGCTCCAGGAACCACTGCGTCAGCCGCACCCAGACCTCGTCTTTTTCGCCGGAGTCTTCCCAGCCGTGGTCGAGGTTGGGGTTATCGTTGACCTCGATGACGAAGACGCCGTCCCTGGTCTCCTTGAGGTCGACCCCGTAGAGGCCGTCGCCGATGCAGCGCGCCGCGCTCACCGCCGTCTCGACGACATGGGCCGGCGCTTCCTTCAGGGTGAAGGTCTTGATGCCGCCCTGGTCGGGCTTGCCGTTGGCCTTATGATTGACGATCTGCCAATGCTTCTTGGCCATCAGATAATGGACGGCAAACAAGGGTTGGCCGCCGAGGACACCGACGCGCCAATCATATTCCGTCGGAATGAATTTTTGCGCGATCAGGAGGTCGGAATCCTCCAGCCATTCGGTTGCGAGCGTCTTTAACTCTTCGAAGGTGCCGCATTTCTTGACGCCGCGCGAAAACGAGGAGTCCGGGATCTTCAGCACCAGGGGGAAGCCCAGCGTCTGCGCCGCAACTTCCAGATCCGAGATGCCGGCTATCATCACCGTCGGCGGCACCGGTACCTTGTTGTAGGTCATCAGCTCGTTGAGATAGACCTTGTTGGTGCAGCGGATCATCGACAGCGGATCGTCGATGACCGGCATGCCTTCCTGCTGGGCGCGGCGGGCAAAGCGGTAGGTGTGGTTGGAGATCGAGGTGGTCTCGCGGATGAACAGCGCGTCGTAATTGGCAAGTTTGGCCAGATCGCGCTTGGTGATCGGCTCGATTTCGACGCCCATCTTTTCAGCGATCTTGGCCCAGTGGCGCAGCGACGAAATCTCCGACGGCGGCAGTTCCTCATGCGGATCGACCAGCGTGGCGAAAGTGTAGCGCGCCGGCGTGCGGCCCTTGGTGTCGCGCCACTCGCGGTTGGTGTAGGTCTCCAGGCACTGGAGAAAGTGCGTTTCCTCGTCCTCGGTCATCCTGGCCAGGGGATGGAAGCCGATCTTGCGGATCGAGGCCCATTCGGCGCTGTCCCTGATGTGGACCTCGAGCGCCGGGGCACGAAACCAGTCGAACAGCAGCTTGGCAAAGCGGTCCCAGATCCTGGACGGTCCTATGCCGAAGAAGATGCAGACCTTCTGCGGGAAAGCGCCGCCCAAATCCTTGCGGCACTTGTTGAGTGCGAGTTCGAGTTCCGGCAACGCGTGCTCATAGAGCTTGCGCTCCGACAGGTCGATCATCGTTTCGACCGTCGGGATGACCTTATGGCCGCGCGAACCGGCGAGCAGCGAGGCGTAATAGCCGCGGCTCTGGTAGCCGTAATTGTTCGACAGGTTGATGACCTTCGGCCGCTGCCCGCGAAACAGTGCCGGATGGGCAAGGTAGTCGCGATTGGTGATGATCTTGTGCGGCGTCGCCACTTGGTCGAGATCGTTCTGCCGGCCGGTAAGGATGACCCAGGTCATTGGCTGTCGCGCTTTCCGAGAGTGATGGCGGCGCGCAATCCGTCGCGGCCGAATTGCGCCATGTTCATGAAGATGCCGTAAGGCACGGGAATGTTGGCAGCATCGAGGATCGTCTCCTGCCGCTCGTCCTCGACCCAGGGGTCGTGGATCAGGATATGATCGCCGTCGTCACCGATGGCCAACACCCAGTGCGGAACCTTTTTGCCGAACATCAGGAAGCCGCTGATCAGGACCAGTACCAGTTTTCCCTCTGCGATCGCGGTGCGAATGTCGTCAAGCCCGAATGAACGGTAATTCACCGGGATGCCGTAAAGTTCCGCGCGGCGGCGAAAGTCGACCTGCGCCAGCTCCATCACCCGGCGCTTGTCTTCGCTGCGCACCGACTGCAGGAAAAGCGCGCCATAGAAGGACACATAGATCTCAGCAGCAAGCCCGCTCTCATAGCCGGCGACGGCCAGCCCGAACGGCTCGCAGCCGCCGGGGCCGGACATCATGAAAACGGTGGTCGCCTCACGCCACAGCCGGATTTCCATCACCGGGTCCGGCACGAAGCCGGGGCCGAAGTAAGCCATCGCCATCATCAGGCAGCATGGTCCGCAAGTGAATTCGCAAGTCTGCTGATAAAACGGCACTTCGGTGGCGACCGGAATGTCGCCACGCAAGGTCTTTTCATAGCGCAGCGCCGTGGCGCCATCCTCGTAATAGTCCGGTTCGCGGCCGATCTTGCGGTAGCCGCTCCGCTCGTAGATCTGGATCGCGCGCGGGTTGTCCTCGCGGACTTCCAAACGAAGCATCATGCGGCCGTGCTCGAAAGCAGCGGCCTCGGCCTCTTCCAGCAGAAGGCGGCCAACGCCACGGCCGCCGAAAAATGGACCGACGGCGATCGAATAGAGCCGCGCGACGCCGCTGCCCTTGCGAAACAGCACGACTGCATAGCCGGCGACGCGGCCATCGCTTTCGCCAACCAGCAGTTCGGCGGTGTCGCGTTCGATCAGTTGGCGAAAGGAACGGCGAGAAATGCGGTCGCTCGAGAAAACAGCTTTTTCGATGGCGGCGAGGTCATCGACGTCGGACGCGCGGGCCTTGCGAATCTCGGCAGGCATGCGGGCTCAGAAAACCTCGATTGGGTTGTGGAAACGACCCCAGTCTAAACATCGGTCACACCAGCCGAAGTGCCAGCATTAAGCAAGCGCTATCGCACCTCGATTAGGGCCGAATTGTGACAGTTTTGACAGCAGGCAGGTCGCGCAAAGGCTTTGAGCGACCTCCGTGTTTCGGCATCGGCGCCGCTCCGGAAAAATGAGATCCTGCTCAGCTTTGCAAGGCCGCCAGAAGCTGGCCATAGGCGCTCTTGGCCACCGCGGCCAGCCGCTCGCGCGGCAGCGAGCCGACGACGGCGCAGCCATAACCCTTGTCCAGCCAGTACACAGCCGCAGGACCATCTTCTTCCGACCCATAGGTGCCCTTGGCCTTGGCAGCCGATTCGGCGGTGACGAAGAGCGAAATGCGCGCGCCCTTGTCGTCCTCGTAAAGCAGCATCGCGGCCTTGCCCTGGCCGGCAGGCAGCAGCCGGCCACCGACCAGTTGGAATCCCTGCGCTGCCAGATCCGGCGCGACGAGCTTCAAACCCACCTGGTTCGACAACCAGCTCTGCAAATGATCCTTGTCGCTTGCCGGCACTTCCACCGCATGCCGCTTTTCGGCGGCATAGATGACGTGGGCGGCGATCGCTTCTTCGGCAAGCTGGTCCTCGGCCGTATTTTCCAGGCCGAGGCCGCCGATGCCGGCAAGATAGCCGCCAGCACCGCCAATCACCAGCATGGCGGCAGCGGCGACCGCAAGCCACCAACGCGAGCGCGACGGCGCCGCTCTGACCACCGACGCCTCGCCAAGCACCACCTTGTTCAGCCGCACCGGTACGGGTTCGTCTAGCACGCCGTTAAAGGCTGCGCGCAATGCTGCCCGGTCGGCGGCGTAGCGTGCACTCTTGGCCTTCATCTCGGCATTGGCCTCGAGCCATGCCTCATAGGCCGTTCGCTCGTCGCCCGGCAACTCGCCATCGAGAGCCATGTGGATGTCGCGTTCGGAGAAATCGCGCCGGCTCATTTCTCGACGATCCTTATCGAGCGGCGGCGCGCGGTATCATCCAGCAGCGCTCGCAGTTCCTCACGCCCGCGCGCGATGCGCGACATCAAAGTGCCGGCGGGGACTCCAAGGATGTTGGCTGCTTCGGCATAGGAAAACCCTTCGATGGCGACCATCACAAGTGCCGCGCGCCGGTCCGGGCTGATCGCCTGCAGCGCGTCGACGATCTCGCGCGAGGCGATGCTCTCGACCTGCTCGGCGGGTGCTGCCTGCGCCTCGCTCGCCTCGAGCCGCAGCATCGCCGCCTCGCCGCGCCGGTTCACCTTGCGCATCTGGTCGATGAACAAATGATGCATGATCGTAAACAGCCACCTCCTGGGGCTTTCTCCTGTCTGCCAATTGTCGAGCCGCACAAGCGCCCGCTCGAGACAATCCTGGACGAGATCGTCGGCGGAATCGCGGTCGCGCAACAGCGAGCGTGCATAGCGGCGCAAACGCGGTATTTCACCAAGGATTGCTGCCTTCTTTTCGTCCATGACCGCTGGTTCTGGAGCCCCTGTCCGTGGTGATTGAACGCGCCTTTGCGGCGCGGCGCAAGCGGCCAGCGCGAAGCGGTCCGCCGCCCCGGTCACCCAAGCAACTGAATAACGCTGCCGATGCCAGCTTTATTCCCGGCCAAATTGAAATCGTCAGCTATTGCTCGTCTCGAGCTTTTCTTTCGCCGCCCTAGTCAGCAGCCGCTGATAAAACAAGCCGATGCCGATGAGCACCGCGCCGAGGCCGATGAAGGACAGCGCCCGCAACACGCCTTCCAGCTCCGACATATCGAAGACGAAGACCTTGAGCACGGCGACCGCGATCAGCGCCGCAGACGCTATGCGCAGCACCTGCGACTTCAGCCAGACACCGGCGGTGAGCAGCACCACGCCGATGGCCAACCAGAGCGCCGAATAGGTATAGGTCTCGACCTGGCCGAGGCCGCTCCACAGGCCGATGAACTCGCCCTTGAACAGCCTCCTGACCGACAGCGTGGCATAGACGAAGGCGAGCACCGCCGCCACAACCGCAAGCATGGCCGCATACCATTTCGGCCGCTTGTCGCGGGTATAGAGCGCCAGTGCGCCTGTCGCGACTGCCGGCAACAGATAGGCGAGGAACAGAAGGTTGAACACCGGAATGCCGCCGGTCGATTCATCCGTCAGCAGCGGGTTCAGCACCACAAAATGCCGGATGACGATGAAGGCGACCGAGAGCACCCCGGCAGCCATCGAGCCGTAACGCAGCACAGAGCTTGGCGAGCGCATGTCGATGGCGACCAGGATTGCACCGGCGCCGATGGCGATCAGCGTATAAATCGCCTGTTCGGCAAGTGTCATCGAGCCGCTGTCGATGACGCCACCATGCATGGCATGACGCACCAGCATGGCAACGGCGAGCAGAGCAAACAGCGCGGCGCCGGCCTCCATGGCGAGGCGCGGCCGGCCATTGGTTGTGCGGGCGAGTTGCCAGGCGGCAAAGCCGAAGGCGAGCGCCGGCACGCCATATCGGAGCAGCAGCCAGTTGAACACGGGTGTTTTCGACAGGAACTCGGCACCGACGATGGTCGGGTCGAAGGCGGCACGGCCGAGCACTGCGATCACCGCACCGACCGAAATCCAGCCAAGCACCGGATAGCTACGCCAGCGCGTCGCCAGTGCCGGCACAACGGCGGCTGCTCCGAGCAGGACGGTTGTCCAGCCGGAGCCAAAGGCCATGTGCAGCATCAGCAGGCCGGCGATCGCCGCGCCGGCGAGCGCGAAGGAGACGGCAGCGCCGCCGGTCAGCGGCGGCGCTTCGCCGCGCGCTATCCATTCGCCGCCGGCGACGAAGATCCCGACCAAAACGGCCGCTGCGGCCGCATAAGCAAGGTCACGGTCGAGATTGCCGAAGGTGAACCAGAGCGCCAGCAGGATGACCAGTGGCGCGACAGCGCTCCAGGCCGCCCATGTGGCGGCGCGCAGCCAGCCAGGAGCCGCAAAACGGCGCGCTGCCCAAAAGCCGGCGCCGATGAAGACCAGGCCCAGCGCGATGCCGATCCTGAGCATCAAGGCATCAGACGCCACAACCGGCACGCCATCGACACCGAGAGCGCCGCCCGAAAAATCGGCGGCGACCGTGGTCGGCGGAATGATGCCGAGATAGACCAGCACCGTCGCCAGCCCGGCGGCGTGCAGCAGTGCAAGCGCTCGCGGCCGGTAGAGCGCTATCGCCACCAGGGCTACGATAAGGGCTGCTCCCTGCAAGGCATCGCCGGCGGCGGCAAAGACCGGATCGACGAACAGGGCCAGCGCTGAAAGAGCGACGAAGAACCCCGGCGCGATCGACGGCCAGTCGAAGCCGGTGTCGGCGACCGCTTCGCTGCGACGGCCAAGCCAAACGAAGGCGAGCACGGCCAGTGTCACCACGTCGATAAAGAGGATGACGGAAAGGTTCGTCCCCGGCGCTTCGGTCATGTAGAAGATGGTCCAGATGCCCGTGGCGACGAAGGCTGCGGCCATCAAGAGCCTCCAGTCGCGGATGCGGGCAATGACGCCGGTGGCGGCGAGCACGATCGCCAGATAGCCAAACAGCGCCCACGGATTGGGCGCCTGCGAGGCGACGAGTAGCGGCGTCACCATGGCGCCGAGCAGGCCGACGCCGGCCAGCGCCTGACCGTGGACCAGGCTTGCCGCGATCGTCGCCACGCCGATGGCGCCGAGCAGCGTGAAAGCGAGCGCCGGGCCGATGAAACCGTAAATGCTGTACGCGGCGTAGACCGTGCCGAACAGGATGAAGGCGCCGGCCGCTGTCAGGATCGCCGGGATATAGGCACCGGCGGCACCTTGCACCGGCACCCTGAAGCCGGTGCGCCGGATGAACTCGCCGCCGCCGACCAGCGCCAGCCCAAGTGCCGCCGCCATGAAAAGCCGCACGCCTGGCCCGAAAATGCCGGCCTCGATCGTGTAGCGGATCAGGAACAGGCCGCCCAGCGCCAGCGCGATGCCGCCGACCCAGACCGCCCAGCGGGTACCGAGCGCCGTTTCGACGTCGGATTGGCGGGCGGCTTTCGCCGCTGCCGCCGGTTGCGCCGGCTCCGGTGCGGACGGCGCCGCGGTATCGGCTTCTGCCTCTGCAGCTGATGCGACCGCTGCGGTCTCGGCCCCTGGCGATGCGGCCATGTCGGCTGCCGCCGCCGGCGGGATTGCGCCATCCGCCGGTTTGCTGTCGTTTGCAGCCGGTTCCTTGGCTTGCGGCGGCAGGACAGGCGCGCCCGAAAGCACGAGGCTGCGCAACGCGCCAAGCTCGCGCTCGATCAGGCCGATACGGCTCTGCTGGCGTGAAATGATGACGAACAGCGCGATGATGGCGACGAGGCCAATCAGGCTTTCAAACATGGCGGTTCCCCCAAACCAGGCCAGTCGTCACTGACATTCAATGTTCAGTGACATTCAAATGCGGCGGCCAGACGGCCGGTCCATTCAACGTGCCGCCAGATTGGCCGCCGGAAAGATCGAGCACGTTTCGGTGCCGAAAGCCAGCAGCTTGCCGTTGGCATCCTTCAGCGCCGCTTCCGAAACCGCCAGCGTGCGGCCCTTGTGCACCACTTTGCCCTCGCACACCACCTCGCCGGTCCCTGGGGTGATCGGCCGCGTCAAATGATGTCGAGGCCGAGCAGCGAAACCCGACCGGGATAGGAGTTCCATTTCGCTCACCTGATGGCTTCGCCGATGGCGGTTTCCCCGGCAAATGCCTTGCCGCCCGCATAATGCTTGCGCAAGGCGGCGAGGAAGCCGGCGCGGGCGCCGGGTGGTTCGATACCGCGCGGCTCGTAGACATGGCGGGTCAAAAAGAAGCCGGTCAGCCGGAAGGCGTCGTCGATCGCCGCCGGATCGGCGCGCAGGCCCGAACCGCGCTGCAGGAAGGCAGGCAGCGCCAGCATCTTGTCGCGCCACGGCGCGCCCGCCGCCCGCGACACGGCGCGGCCGGATTTCGGCGAGACGTAGGCAAGGTCCTGCCTGGTGCCGGTCGCCGCACACTGGCTGAGATCGAGGCCGAAACCGAGTTCGTCGAGAACCAGCAGCTCGAAGCGGGCCACCAGCTCGCCGGCGGCATCGGCATCGTCGAGATGGGCGATCATGACCGCGAGCGTCTCATAGAGACCGCGATGGGCATCGCGCTCGGGCAGAAGACGCAAATGCGCGGCCATTGTCTGCAAGCCGTAAACGGCAACGGCGCTGTCCATCAGCCGGGCGGCGTTCATTTCGATGGCCTCGGCCTGGAAGGTGCCGAGATGTTCGTCGAGCCGCGCCCGCCACAACAGGTCGACGCGGTTGCCGGGCTGCAAGACCGGCTGCTGCTTGCGCGAACGGCCGCCGCGCACGAGACCGAGATGGCGGCCATGCGCACGTGTCATCACCTCGAGAATGGCGCTGGTTTCGCCATGCTTGCGGGTGCCGAGAATGATTCCCTCGTCGCGCCATTCCATGACCAGAGCTTGTCACCGGTTGCATGGCGAAATCAAGATGAGCGACTTATCCGCCGCAAGCCAAAACGGCCCGTAGCGTATCGCTACGGGCCGTTTTGGCGAGATCGTCGTTTGATCAGAACGAGCGCTGGAAGCGGAAGATGCCGCCGATTGCGTCGGCATCGTCGGCATCGAAATTGTCGTAATAATCGACTTCGGCGGTGATCGTGTAACCAGGAACGATGGTGTAGGCGACATTGGCCGCAACGGCGAAATCTTTGTCGTCGGTATAGGAGACCTGGGCGTTCAAAGAGGTCTTCTTGTTGACGGCATAGCTGCCGCCGCCCCAGACGGCAAAGTTGCCAGTCCACGGCTTGTAGAAGTTCTTTGCAACGTTGTCGTCGCTGCCGTAGCCCGCCATCACGAACAGGGTCAGGTCAGTAATCGGCTTGACGTCGAGGCGAGCTTTGCCGGCCCATTCTTCCGACGTGCTGTTATAGGCGCCGACGGCGGTGATCGCACCCCAGTCACCCTTGTATTTCACGCCGCCGACGACAAACGGAACGTAGCTGTCGATCGACTGGTCAGCGCCGGAGCCTGTTTCGACCGAGGCGACTGCCGTAAAGCCGTTACCGCCGTCGAAATAGTAACTGATCAGGTTGGTGTCCTTGGTGCCGTACGGGATGATGGTGTCCTGGACGACGTTGCCGGCGTAGCCGATGAACGAATCATAGACAGTTTCATCCTTGCCGACGCGGAAACCTCCAAGCTGGATCCAGGCGAAGTTCAGGGTAACCGCCTTGTTGTCCTGCACGCTGAAATCAACACCGCTCACGGTGTGTTTGGTATTGCCGAAGTTGAAACGGGTCTCGGTGTAGGTCTTCAACGTGCCGAGCTCGGTTTCCTGGCCGGTCCACGTCTTCAAATTGAAGCGGGCATTCTTGTTCCAGGTCTGCTGTTCGTCACCGTCCATAAGGTCGTGGGTCGTCGCGCCGTCGAAAACGCGGCCACCGTCGCCGAAGCTGGCGTCATAGCGGACATAGCCGCCGATGCGCAGGCAGGTTTCGGTGCCGGGGATATAGAAGTAGCCGGCGCCGTAGACGTCGCAGATCTTGACGTATTCAGCGGGTTCCGGCTCGGCGACCACAACAGCGTCGGCGGCGCGCGCGCCGGAGACCGCGACGAATGCCGCGGCTGAGCCGAGAAGAAGGCTCTTGATATTCATTTTCTGACCTCTCCAGTCAAAGTTAAAAATGGCTTTGGATTCATGGGTTGAACGGCTGAACGCCTCACCCACGTCGAAAAAGGCGCGCACCGCACCCCCTCTTCAGGCGGCGAACATACTCATCCGCATTCCAGTCTCAATGACGATTCCAAAAATAATCAATGTTTGCATAACAGAAGAAATCCATGTTGCACAAATATCACGTCATATTTTATTCACGTTTGCTCCCGGCACAAACGAGACATTGTCACAATTGTACGAAACTATACTTATTCCATTAGCCGGCAAACCGGTCATAGTCCGGTTGACATTCCTTTTACGTGTTATTTTTTGGAATAGACTTCTAACGTTGGCGGCGAAAATCAAGCCAACTTCGCCATCGCTGCGTTCTGTGCGGCAAGAACGACTTCCGCCACCAGATCCTGTTTGAGCATTTCAATGGGAATACGTCCGGCAAGGCCGGGCGCAGGGCCGACCAGCCACGACCAGGCACGCCGCGGATCGGGCATCGCGGATAACACTTCGTTGATACCCGGAGCCGGCCTGCCGTCGACGAACTGCGCCAGAGGAAATACATGTTTGCGGCCACCGGTGCGCAACGCAACGACCTGCCGCTCCGCTGCCAGCGATGCAGGGTCGAGCGCGATATGCCGAGATTTTCCTGCAGGAAGGTCGACCCGGCGACCCGACCGGCCCAGTCCTCGACCCGCATCGCGTCGAGGTCGCCCGTTCCGGCCAGGGGTTGGATGTCTGCCCCTTGGCCTTCGTGCGCCGTCGACAGAGGCGTCCGGGTACGGCGTTCCGTCGCTTCGGCCGCCAATATCCGCACGAACCGCGACGCCATGCCGGGCAATCTTTCCTGCATGGTGTCGATCGCCCTGATGTCGGTCGGCGCAAGCAGGGCGACGGCGGCGGCAACGGCCCCGGCGACCCTGCCCGCTGCGACGACCGCATCGCTGTTCGTCACCTTGCCTTGCCGCGCCAGCACGCGCTCGATCTCAACAGCGACGGCGTTTGCAAACTCGATCTGACGGATGGGGTCGATGCGATTCCAAGTCCCGGTCATGTCCTAATCTGGCTGTTTGCCCGCCTGTTCCGGTTTGCTCGGAAGCGGGTCTTTCGCACAGCCTATAGGCAGGGTGTATGACGGAGAGACGACAAACGGGAACCACGCACGGTCGCAGTGTCGGCAGGTGCTCCAGCCGATCTAACTGACCGATTTTGCATGAAATATCGGAAATTTCTCAGAACCCGCTCAGGATTTCGGGTCGCGCCGGTGCCAATAAGAAACGGGTCGACCGACGTGGTCCACGCATAGCCTTCCCGGAATGATTCGGCCGGCTGTTCAAGATGCAAGTCGACCGATTGGGCAGCCCGGCGACCTCTCATTGTCATCTGCCCGTGAGAGGACCGACATGACTTCTTTCCTGCACCTGGTGCGACAGCATCAGTTGGCTGCCTTCTTTTCGTTGGCGCTTGCCCTGAGCTGGTTTGCCTTCATCCCGTTCTACCTGTCGAATGGCGATACCATTCCCTGGTTTACCTTCGGCCCGATGGTCTCCGGATTCGTTGTCGCAGCCCTTTCCGGAGGCTGGGCTTCGGTCAAGGCCATTCTCGCTTCCGTGGTGAAGTGGCGGGTATCTCCGCTGTGGTATCTGGTGGCATTCGGCCTGCCATTCGGCACGCAGCTTGCCTCGATCCTGGTCAATCCGCTGTTCGGCTCGGCGACGCCGGTCTGGAGCAACATTCCTGCTGTCACTGAGATACTGCCGATCATCGCGCTGTATGCGGTCTTCAGCGGCCCGCTTGGCGAAGAGCCGGGATGGCGCGGCTTTGCGACACCGCGGCTGATGGCCAGCCATTCAGCGCTGGCCGGAAGCCTGATCCTCGGCGCGATCTGGGCAATCTGGCATTTTCCGCTCGGCCTGGTCGGCGATCTCAGCGTCTACGGCACGATCAACGTCGTGCTGGCGGCAGTGGTGTTCACCTGGCTCTATCAGAACACCGGCAGTGTGCTTCTCGCCATTCTCATGCATGTCACCCATCAGAACAGCGTGCGCTTCCTGGGCAAGGTGTTCATCGACGCCGACCATGTGCAGCAGCAATGGATCGGTGTTGCGATCTGGGCGGTGGCTGCCGTCGCCATCGTTGTCTTCTACGGTACCGAAAGCTTCGTCCGCAGGTCGGCAACGCAGCCCACCCTCGCTGGCACCGTCTAATTTGCGGCGCCCAAATCAAAAGCCGCTTTCGGCGGCGACAGACCTTGACCCAGCCCTCCAGCCGTAGGCCAATAAAGGCACGGCTTCAGGGAGCGGGCCGTCTCGATGGCGGGTTCGGCCACTGACCAGGTTTTTCAGTTTGGCGGTTTCACGCTCGATCTGGGCAAAGGTACGCTCGGCCGGGCCGAACAGCCGGCCTTCCTGCGGCCGAAAGCCTACGCATTGCTGACGCATCTCGCCCGCCATATCGGCCGTGTGGTGCCGAAGTCGGAACTGATGGATGCGGTCTGGCCGGGTGTTTTCGTCACCGAGGATTCGCTGACGCAGTCGATTCGCGAGATCCGCAAGGTGCTCGGCGAGGAAACTATACGGACCGTATCGAAGCGCGGCTACATGCTGATCCCTGAAATCGAACCGGTGCCCGAACCCGGCGCACAGCCGATCGTGGCGGTGCTCAGGTTCCGCAATGACAGCGCCGATCCGGCCGACGAAGCGATCGTCGACGGTATTGCCGAAGACATTATCAACGGCCTCGCCCGCTTCGACACGCTGACGGTCCTGGCGCGCAATTCGAGCTTCTCGTTTGCCTCATATTCGCCCAGTGAATGGCCTGTCGTGCGTTCGCGCATCGGCGCCGATTATCTCATCGAGGGTTCGGTGCGCCGGCACGCAGACAGCATCGTCTGTGCGGTCAATCTCGTTGACGCAGCCAGCGCTTCCCAGCTCTGGGGGGATCGCTACCAGGCCGATTACGCCGGGCTGTCCGCCATCCAGCAGGAGATCGTCGAAAAGATCGTCGGCCGGCTGGTGGTTCGGGTGAACAATGCCGGCCTGCAACGTGCCTCGCGGCAGCCGGTAGCCAGCCTCGCCGCCCATGATCTGGTGCTGCGCGGCGTCGCTTTGCTGCGCGATCCGGCGCAAAGCGAACTGAAAGAAGCGGCAGCGTTTTTCGAAGCGGCGATCGTCAGAGACCCGGCCTATGGCCTCGCTTACACCTATCTGGCGCTGTCGCATGTGCTTAACAGCGAATTCGGACCCACCAGCGACGCCGTTCTGACGAAGGCCCGCGACCTGGCCGACGGGGGCATCGCATTGTCGCCGGACCAGGCAACGGCACACCGCATCCAGTCGCTGGTACGGCTCAATATGCGTGAGCACGAGGCGGCCGAGCATCACTTGCGCATCGCGCTCGAGCTCAATCCGGGCGACGCGGACTGTATCGAGCAGATGGGGCATCTGTTGACGATGCGCTGCCGGCCGCTCGACGCGCTCGCCTGGCTGGCACGCGCCATCCGCATCAACCCGCTGCACCCTCATTGGTATCAGTACGATCGCGCGCTCGCGCTATACATGCTGGGCGAATACCGCACGGCTGCCGAGGCGCTGGAGCTGGCGACGCGATCGAGGCCATGGATCCGCACCCGGCTTGCCGCCTGTTACGCTCAGCTGGGCGAGATGCAGGCGGCAAGGCGCCAGACTGCGCTGATCAGCGCTGACGGCTCCAATTTCTCGCCGCTCGACCATGCAAGAACGGGCATCCCCTTCGAAAACGCCTCCGATGCCGAACATCTTGCCGACGGCGTGTCGCTGGCACTTGGGTAATCCTGAGGCGGCCAACAGGCCGCTCGGCGGATCGCCCAAACAGGCTCAGTGCGGAAATTCGAGCCCCATTTCACGGTAGCGCTCGGGATCGTCGCCCCAGTTCTCGCGCACCTTGACGAACAGGAAGAGGTGCACCTTCTGCTCGAGTATGCCTGATATTTCCATGCGCGCGGCCTGGCCGATGGCGCGGATCGTCTCGCCCTTATGGCCGAGCACTATCTTTTTCTGGCTGTCGCGCTCGACATAGATTGTCTGGTCGATGCGCACCGAGCCGTCCTTCTTCTCTTCCCATTTCTCGGTCTCGATGTGGGAGGAATAGGGCAGTTCCTGATGCAGCCTGAGATAGAGCTTTTCGCGGGTGATCTCGGCCGCGAGCTGGCGCATCGGCAGGTCGGAGATCTGGTCTTCCGGGTAGTACCAGGGTCCGGCCGGCAAGGCCTCGGCGAGATAGTCGAGCAGGTCCTTGCAGCCGGATCCGGTCAGCGCCGAAACCATGAAGGTGCGCTTGAACGGCACCCTTTCGTTGGCTGCCGCCGACAATGCCAGCAACGTCTCGTGCTTGACCCGATCGACCTTGTTGAGGATCAACACCATCGGCTGCCGGACATCCTTCAGCCGCTCGAGGATGGCGTCGGCATCGCCCCGGATACCGCGCTCTGCATCGATCAAGAGCAACACGATATCGGCGTCCTTGGCACCGCCCCAGGCTGTGGTCACCATCGCGGTGTCCAACCGGCGCTTCGGCTTGAATATGCCCGGCGTGTCGACGAAGACGATCTGCGCGTTGTTGTGGGTGGCAATGCCGCGCACGATGGCGCGCGTGGTCTGCACCTTGTGCGTCACGATCGATACCTTGGCGCCGACCAATTGGTTGACCAGCGTCGATTTCCCCGCATTGGGCGCGCCGATCAGCGCGACGAAGCCGGAGCGGGTAGCGGGAGCTTCTGTTGCCGGAGCTTCGGTGGCGGTCATGCGGCACTCCCTTGATTGAGCCAGACGCCTTCCCGCTGCAGAAGTGCCGCGGCTGCAGCTTGCTCCGCCTCGCGCTTGGAGCGCCCGCTGCCGGTCGCTGGCGGATAGGCGCCGACCTTGACGCTGACGGTGAACAGCGGATCGTGGTCCGGTCCCTCGCGGCTGTCGATTATGTAAACCGGCACCGCGCCTGCCGCCTGATGCGCCCATTCCTGAAGTTCGGTCTTCGCATCGCGGCGGGCGGCATCGATGGCTTGTGAGCGCGGTTGCCAGTACCTGTGGATGAAGGCACGGGCCGCTTCCAACCCGCCGTCGAGATAGAGCACGGCGATGAGCGATTCCAGTGCGTCGGCGCGCAGATTGACGCGCTTGCGCCCATCGAGGCCGCGTACGTCCGAACCGGCGCGAATGAGTTCCGGCAGGCCGATCTCCTCGGCGATTTCCGCCAGGGCCTCGGCGTTGACCAGGGCGTTCAATCTGAGCGACAGCTCACCCTCGGCAGCGTCGGGAAATGCCGCCAGCAGCATATCGGCAACGACAAGGCCGAGAACGCGGTCGCCCAGGAATTCGAAACGTTCGTAGTCGATACCGGCATGACTGCCGCGAGCGCTGGCATGGGTCAGCGCCCGCTGCAGGCGTTGGTGGTCGCCAAAACTGTGGCCGGTGCGCTCCTTGAGCGCCTCGGCGAGCGCATCTGCGGTCAGCCGTTTTGTCGCCGCCATGGTCCTAATTGACGAAATGGAACAGGCGCGAGGCTCGCATCTGCGACGGCCATTTCCAGATTTCGAGCGGGCTGGCGCTTCCGCCGATCGAGAAGAAGATGAGGTTGGCGCGGCCGACCAAATTCTCTTCCGGCACGAAGCCGACGGTGAAGCGGCTGTCGGACGAGTTGTCGCGATTGTCGCCCATCATGAAATAGTGACCGGGCGGCACCTTGAACTCTTTGGTGTTGTCGCCGATCGAAGCCTGTGTCAGGTCGAGCGTGTCGTAGGTGACGCCGTTCGGCAGCGTCTCGCGATAGACATCGACCGGCCCGTTCTCCTCGGTGATGTCGTGGTTGTCGATCTGCCCGACCTTGACGCGCGGCACAGCGACGTCATTGATGAAGAGCTGGCCATCCTTGACCTGGATCTTGTCGCCCGGCAGGCCGACGACGCGCTTGATATAGTCGACGGAAGGGTCCGGCGGAAACTTGAACACCACCACGTCGCCGCGCTTCGGCTCGGAGCCCCAGATGCGGCCCGAAAAGATGTTCGGCCCGAACGGCAGCGAGTAGCGGGAGAAGCCGTAAGACCATTTGGTGACGAAGAGATAGTCGCCTTCGAGCAAAGTCGGCCGCATCGAACCGGACGGGATCGAGAACGGCTGGAACAGGAGCGTGCGGATGACCAGCGCAAGCAGCAGGGCCTGGACGATGACGCTGACGGTTTCGCCAAGTCCGCCGGATTTCTTCTGGGTTTTTTCAGCCACGCTCATGTCGTCCTCGATTGTGCGTTGGATGGTATAGAGTCTCGGCGCGCGCTGGGCAACGTCATGCCGGTCGTCAGATGCAATCAATGTGGCGCTTCTTCGACCGGCAACGCTTCAATGATCACAAAGGCTTGAGCGAGCGGAAAATCATCGGTGATGGTGAGGTGGATCACGGCGCGGTGCCCTTCAGGCAGGATTTCGTCCAGCCGCGCTGCCGCCCCGTTGGTCAGCGCCATGGTCGGCTTGCCGCTGGCCAGGTTGACGACGCCCATATCGCGCCAGAACACACCCTGCGCCAGACCGGTGCCCAATGCCTTGGCGCAGGCCTCCTTGGCAGCGAAACGCTTGGCATAGGAGGCCGCACGCGCCGCGCGGTTTTCGGAGCGCGCCTGTTCGATCTCGGTGTAGATGCGTTGGATGAAGCGCTGGCCATGACGTTCCAGCGACTTCTCAATGCGTCTGATGTCGATGAGGTCGCTGCCGATACCGATAATCATTCGGCGGGAACTTCCGGCCCGGTTTTTCCGGTCTTTGCGGCTCTTTCGGCCAGACGCTTGCGGCGCTGCTCGTGGAAAGTGACCATACCCCAGCGGGTAATGCCGTAAAACAGCAGGCCGAAAACCAAGCCAAGCGGTATTGCGCCAATGGTCATCGGCTTAAGCACCGGTCCCCACAACTGCGCAAAGGAAAGATTATGCAGCATGTCGCCGAGATGCGCGGGTGGGCCATGCGCCGGCAGGTGTTCATGCAGGATCAGCTTGCCGACCTCCCAGGAGGCGGCCCATAGCAGCGGAAAGGTCAGGGGATTGCCGAAGACCGTGCCGAGTGCTGCCGCCACCAGATTGCCGGCGATCAGCCAGCACAGCATGGCGGCAATGATGAAGTGGAAGCCAAGCGGGAAAAACGACGCGAATACGCCCGCCGCAACACCGGCGGCCACGGCATGCGGCGTGGCCCTAAGCCGCAGGATGCGCTTGGAAAGATACCGCAGCGAGCGCGAGAACGAGCGGCGCGGCCACAAATAAGTACGCACCCGCTCGAAAAAACCATCAGGCTTGCGCCGTCGAAAAAGCACTCTGTTCCTGTTCCTAGTTCCATCAATGGCTTCGCGCCGGCTTTTCCCAGCCGGGGCGCGACAGCCCTATGCTGCGCTTTGCGGTCACCGAAAGGCAACTACGACTTTGATATAGCGATGTGCTAGCCGAAGAACAACGAGGCCGACGGCATCCGCTCGGTCGCCACTTGCGGCAGCCTTGGGTATCGCCATTCTGAACAGGGCATGATCGCGGCGAATTTGAGGAGCCTCAGGAACGATACTCGCTGACCTCGACGAGGTTGCCGTCCGGGTCACGGAAATAGACCGACATCATCGGGCCACGGGCGCCGATACGCTCGACCGGGCCGACCTCTATGGCTACGCCGTTGGCCGCGAGGCTGGCGCATATCTCGGTGAGCGGCCGGGCGGCAACAAGACAGAAATCCCCAGAGCCGGGAGTCGGCGCCTTGGCCTCCGGCTCGAAGGTGCGCCCGACCTCATGCACATTGATCTTTTGCGTTCCAAACAGCAGCGCCGTTGGTCGGTCCGGCTCGTCGAGGCGCTTGAAGCCAAGCACGCGCTGATAGAAGGCGCAGCTATCGTCTACCGAACGAACTGTCAGCACGAAATGATCGATGCCGGTGATCACGGCGGCGGCTCCGTTATAAATTGCGGCTGCCCGGCTTGATCGCCGGTATGGCGGCAAGCTCGGGCGGCAGCCTGTCGGCCGGATAGGCCGGAACCTCGTATTCGGCGAGCGCGATCAGCGGCACGCCGACATCGGTCTTGCCGGCCGAGCGGTCGATAATGCATGCAGCGGCAACGACTTCGGCGCCAAGGCCGCGCAGGCAGTCGATGGTCTCGCGGATCGACAGGCCGGTGGTGACGATGTCCTCGACAATGACAACGCGCGACCCCTTGGCGATTTCGAAACGGCGGAGCCTGAATTCGCCCCCTTCCCGCTCGACCCAGATCGCCGGCGCACCAAGATGGCGCGAGGTCTCATAGGCCGGGATCAGCCCGCCGATCGCTGGGCCGACGACATAGTCGATCCTGCCGGGAACGCCAGCGCGGATCTTTTCGGCCAGCGCCTTGCACAAGCGCTCGGTCTTGTCGGCATGCATGAAAACGCGCGCCTTTTGCAAAAAGACCGGGCTGCGCAGGCCGGACGTCAGGATAAAATGCCCTTCGAGAACGGCGCCGGCCTCGCGGAAAATGCCCAGCACTTCGTCGGTATTCATCGTTCGCTCCATGTCATGGTGAATAGTGAATGGTGAATAGTAGTGAGTAGTGAGAGCACCCTCTTTCACTATTCACTATTCACTATTCACCCATTCACGCGTCGCGCGTCGCTGACGCTCGAATTGTCCTTTAGCTGCGACAGCAGCCGGTTCAAGTGCTTAAGATCCCACACTTCGAGATCGATCAGCATTTCGGTGAAATCGGGCGCGGTGCGCACCATCGATAAAGTGTGGATGTTGGCATCGTTGGATGCGACGACCTGCGCAATGTCGGCCAGCGAACCCGGTGCGTTGATGGCGGTGACCGAGACACGCGCCGGGAACCGCTCCTTGGTGCGCTCGTCAATATCCCAGCGCACGTCGATCCAGCGCTCGGGCTGGTCGTCAAAGGCCTGCAACGCCGGCGACTGGATCGGATAGATGGTGATGCCGGTTCCCGGCTGCACGATGCCGACGATGCGGTCGCCGGGCACCGCCCCCTCCGGCGCGAAGCGCACCGGCAGATCGCCGCGCACACCGCGGATCGGCACCGCATCGTCACGCGGCTGGTTCTTGTCCTTGCGTGCGGCGCGGCCCGGAATCTGGAACAGCATGCCGGCGGCGTTGCGGATCTTCGACCAGCCCTCCTCGCGCTGCTTGGGCGCGACCAGCGTGACGCGCTCGTCCTTGTAGTCAGGAAATACCGCCTTCATGACATCGGTGGAGGCAAGTTCGCCACGGCCGACCGAGGCCAGTACATCCACTATGTCCTTGCGCGCCAGCCGGTGCAGCACCGGCTTCAGGTTTTCCTTGGTGAAGGTCTTGCCGGACCGTTCGAAGGCGCGCTCAAGAATGCGGATACCGAGACCCGAATATTGCTTGCGGATAGCGTTCTTGGTGGCACGGCGGATGGCCGAGCGCGCCTTGCCGGTAACGACCACCGATTCCCACGCCGCCGGCGGCACCTGCGCCTTCGAGCGGATGATCTCGACCTCGTCGCCGTTCTTCAGCTCCGTCATCAACGGCATGATGCGGCCATTGACCTTGGCGCCGACGCAAGTGTCGCCGACATCGGTGTGGACGGCATAGGCAAAGTCGATCGGCGTGGCGCCGCGCGGCAGCGCGATCAGCATGCCTTTCGGCGTAAAGCAGAACACCTGGTCCTGGAACAGTTCCAGCTTGGTGTTTTCGAGAAAGTCCTCGGGATTGTCGCCTTCGGCAAGCTGCTCGATGGTGCGCCGCAGCCAGGCATAGGCATTGGTCTCCTTCGAGATCGCATGGGCGGCACCATTCATCTTGCCGCCGGTATCTTTATAGATCGAATGAGCGGCGACGCCGTATTCGGCGATCTTGTTCATCTGGTAGGTGCGGATCTGTAATTCGACGCGCTGGCGCGACGGGCCGACGATGGTGGTGTGGATCGAGCGGTAGTCGTTCTGCTTCGGCGTCGAGATGTAGTCCTTGAAGCGGCCGGGCACCATCGACCAGGTGGTGTGGATGGCGCCGAGCGCGCGATAGCAGTCCTCCACCGTCTCGACAACGACGCGGAAGCCGAAAATGTCGGACAGCTGTTCGAACGACAGCGCCTTGGCTTCCATCTTGCGGAATACCGACCACGGCTTCTTCTGCCGGCTCTTGACCTCGGCCTTGATCGAATATTTGTCGAACAGCGTGGACAGCGCCTTCTCGATCTCGGACAGCACGCCCTTGTTGCGCTCGAAGATTTCGGCGAGCCGTGCGGTGACGGCGCGGTAGGCTTCGGGATTGATGAAGCGGAAGGCGATCTCCTCCAGCTCCTCGCGCATGCCTTGCATGCCCATGCGGCCGGCCAGCGGCGCGTAGATGTCCATCGTCTCTTCGGCAATGCGCAGGCGCTTGGCTTCCGGCACATGGTCGAGGGTGCGCATATTGTGCAGGCGGTCGGCGAGCTTGACCAGAAGCACACGCACATCTTCCGAGATCGCCAGCAACAGCTTGCGCAGGTTCTCCGCCTGCTCGGCCTTCTTCGAGACGAGGTCGAGCTTCTTCAGCTTGGTCAGGCCTTCGACCAGCTTGCCCATTTCCGGACCGAACAATTCGTCGATCTCGGCCCTGGTCGCCGTGGTGTCCTCGATCGTGTCGTGCAGCAAGGCAACGGCAATCGTCGCCTCGTCCATGTGCATTTCGGTGAGGATGGCGGCGACTTCGAGCGGATGCGAGAAATAGGGATCGCCGGAGGCGCGCTTCTGGTGGCCATGCTTCTGCATGGCGTAGACATAGGCCTTGTTGAGCAGCGCCTCGTTGACGTCAGGCTTGTAGCGCTGGACGCGCTCGACAAGCTCATACTGACGCATCATGGCGGGATCTCGCAATGCTGAAATGAATCATGCGCCGCACTGGCGTACGGCGCATGTCATAGATAGCCACGAAACTGCCGACGCGAAAGTGTCGGCAGTTGTTGCTAAGATCAATAATCGTCGCTTTTTTCCGGCGGTACCAGCCCTTCGATGCCGGCCAACAGGTCTTCTTCGGTCATGCGATCGAAGGTGACGTTGTCCTCGGCGTCGTCGGCATCGGTGGCCGCAACAGTGCTGCCGGTCTGGTCGGCAATCGCCTCGCCATCGGCTTCCGGCTCGTCGACCTCGACATGCTTCTGCAGCGAATGGATGAGATCTTCCTTGAGGTCGTCCGGCGATAGCGTCTCGTCGGCGATTTCGCGGAGCGCAACGACCGGATTCTTGTCGTTGTCGCGAGGTACGGTAATCTGCGCGCCCTGGCTGATTTGACGGGCGCGGTGGCCGGCCAGGAGCACCAGCTCGAAGCGGTTGTCGACCTTGTCGATGCAATCTTCAACGGTTACGCGGGCCATGAGTTGCCCCTTTCATGCCTGGATTTGATGGAAAACAGGCGCGGTCCATAACCCGAACGCCGCCAAAATACAAGCTTTTATGGCGGTGCCCAGCTCTGACGCGGGCCGCCTGCGACGACGCAGCGCCGATCACAATTGCTTGCGGTGCCGCATGGTGCCTTGGATTGCCGTAAAACTGGCGTTATCTCGAACGATGAAGGCCAACAGGTCTATTATCAGACCGGCCGATAGTCGCCACGCATTTAGACGACCGCTTATTTCGAAAAAGGACATTTTTCCATGTTCGATCCTCGTGAAAAAATCGCTCTCTTTATCGACGGTGCCAATCTCTACGCCACCTCGCGCGCGCTGGGCTTTGACATCGACTACCGCAAACTTCTGTCGAGCTTCCAGAAACGCGGCTATCTGCTGCGCGCTTATTACTACACCGCGCTGGTCGAGGATCAGGAATACTCCTCGATTCGGCCGCTGATCGACTGGCTAGATTATAACGGCTTCAAGGTGGTGACCAAGCCAGCCAAGGAATTCACCGACTCGACCGGCCGCCGCAAGATCAAGGGCAATATGGATATCGAGCTGACCGTCGATGCGCTCGAGCTCGCCGATGTCGTCGACCATTATGTCATCTTCTCAGGTGACGGCGATTTCCGCACGCTGGTCGAGGCGCTGCAGCGGCGTGGGCGCAAGGTCTCGATCGTCTCGACCATGGCATCGCAGCCGCCGATGATCTCCGATGACCTGCGCCGCCAGGCCGACCATTTCATCGACTTGATGGCGCTCAAGAATGAAGTCGGCCGCGATCCGTCGGAGCGGCCGGTACGCCGGTCCGAGCCGGCCGAAGTCGACGAGGAAGACTATTGACGGTCGTTGCCTTGACCGCGCCCCTGGCCGCCTCTCCCGAACCCGATCGCGACTGCCCGCTTTGTCCGCGGCTGCACGACTTCATCGCCGAGTGGCGGCAGCGCGAGCCGTCCTGGTTCAACGCGCCAGTGCCGACCTTTTTGCCGCCGGAAGGCGAGGATGCGGTGCGCTTGCTGATCGTCGGGCTGGCGCCTGGCCTGCGCGGCGCGAACCGGACGGGGCGCCCCTTCACCGGCGATTTTGCCGGTGATCTGCTCTACAATACGCTGATCGCGCACGGCTTTGCGCGCGGCGAATTCAAAGCGCGACCAGATGACGGGCTGGAGCTTGTCGGTACGGCGATTACCAATGCGGTGCGCTGCGTGCCGCCGGAGAACAAGCCGGTTGGTGCCGAGATAGCCACCTGCCGGACGTTCCTGGTACCGACGATCGCCCGATTTCCAAACCTGCGCGCCGTGCTGGCGCTGGGCTCGATCGCGCACCAGTCGACCGTGCGGGCGCTCGGCCAGCGCGTCGCCGCCTATCCGTTCCAGCATGGTGGGCAGCAGCAGGCCAATGGCATCGCGCTGTTTTCCAGCTATCATTGCTCGCGCTACAACACCAATACGGGCGTACTGACGCAAGCCATGTTCGTCAACGTTTTCAGTCAGATAGAAGCTTTTCTGAAGACTGAGAGCCGGACGACGCCCGCCGGCGCACAAGCCCTAGATTCGGGTGATCGCGAACAACCAGGCCAAGAGATCCAGCAACCATAGTAACAGTGCAAGCTGCAGCGCGACGCGCAGGCGTTGGATGATCCGCCAATTGCTGGCCATGTCGGATTTGATGCGCAGCGCAAGCGCTCGGTGCATCCCATCCATGGTTGCGGGAGGATGCTGATCGACGAAATCCTGGAGCAGCTTCTCGGGATCGAAACGGAACGTATAGTTATAATATGGCCACACCATAATCGCGACCAGCAGTCCGATAAGAAAAAGCAATGTCAGCGCCAGCCAGTCCCAAGGCCCCACGCCATCCAGGAGCGCCCTGCCCCCAAGGAGAGAACTCGCGAACGCAGTTGCAAAAATCAGATTTCCAGCGCGCGTATTGAGACTTTCAACCACGCCCTGCTGGTGTTGGAGGCCACGCACCGCCTCCGCATAGACAAACGCCAGGCGGGGATCCCCACCGTCCGTCGCAGCAGGCGGGGCGTTGCTGTCATTGGCTGATGAAGGGCGCTCCGGCATCAAATGTACTTAGCACGGCGCCGCCTGCGATATGAATAGCCACCTTGGCGAAGGCTTCGTCGTTCCCGTCATCGCCCACTGAGGGTGCTCTCGCTGGACAGGAATAGCGTCAATCCGACGCCGTCGCTTCAGGCGCTGCGGCAAACAACGCGGCCAGCGTCGCCGGCCCGCCTTGGAGAACATTCAGGTCGACGTCGCCGCTGATGCCGTCGACGCGGCCCCGGTTGTGGTACTGCCAGTAAATCCAGTCGTCATGGCCTGGCCGCAGCGCCAGCGAACGCAGCCAACGCGGGCGGCCGGCTATCTGCCCGGCATAGGCTTGCGCGGCCTCGTCGGTCACATAGAGGATCGCCGTCTTGCCGAACGCTGCTTCGACCGGGCCGAGGAAGGCTGAGAGTTCGGCGCTCAACTGTTCGGGAGTTGGCCGCTGCGGGCAATTGCCGCCGAACTCGATGTCTACCACCGGCGGCAGCAAAGGCTGATCGCGCGGCACCACCGAGATGAAGTTGCGTGCCTGATCGGCACCCGGCCTGCAGAAGGTGAAGAAGTGATAGGCACCGACGGCAAGGCGGGCGGCGCGGGCCGCACGCAAATTGGCGGCGAAGGCATCGTCGACATGGTCGCCGCCTTCCGTTGCCTTGATAACGGCGAAGGCGACATCGTCGGCTGCAACACGCCGCCAGTCGATCTGCCGCTGATGATGGGAAACGTCGATGCCCCTGACCGGATATTTGCCGCGGTCCGGAGAAAACGTCTGGAAGTAGGTATAGCCGCCGGCCAGGACGAGGCCCGCCAGGAGCAGACCGGCCGCGCCCCACAAGACGACCCGGTTTTTCAACAGAGACCTATCCCCATTGGTCCGCCCCTGCCCTCCGCTATGGCTCCGGGCGTTCTTCGCTCGAAAAGCCAAATCACTGGCTTTTCGTCCGCTTCGCGGACCTCTCCTCACCCTCGCTCTTTCAGCAGCCGGCCCTTCTCGCGCGACCAGTCGCGCTGCTTTTCGGTCTCACGCTTGTCGTGCAGCTTCTTGCCGCGGCCGACGGCGAGCAGCACCTTCGCCCGCCCTTGGTCGTTGAAATAGATCTTTAGCGGCACCAGCGTCATGCCTTCGCGGTCGACGCTCTGCGACAGCTTGGCCATCTCGCGCTTGTTGAGCAGGAGTTTGCGGCGTCGGCGCGGCTCGTGGTTGAAGCGGTTGGCCTGCAGATATTCCGGCAAATAGGAGTTGATCAGCCAAATCTCGCCGCCCTCGACCGAGGCATAGCTGTCCTGGATATTGGCCTGGCCCTGGCGCAGCGACTTCACTTCGGTACCGGTCAGCACCAGGCCGGCCTCGATCGTGTCGAGCACCTCATAGGAAAACCGCGCCTTGCGGTTTTCCGCAACGGTCTTGTTGTTGGGATCGGCTTTTCTGACTTGATTCATGATGCGGAGAGGTGGCGCCTCATCCCTAATTTATCAAGCCGGCGTGCTTCATCGCCGCGTCGATCTTCTCGGCGGTCGACGGCTCGACCGTCATTAGCGGCGAGCGCAGCACGTTCTCGACCTTGCCCAGCTTCGACAGCGCATATTTCGCGCCGGAAACGCCGGGTTCCAGGAAAATCGCCTTGTGCAGTGGCAACAGACGGTCCTGCAGGTCGAGCGCCTTGGCGCTGTCGCCGGAAAGCGTCGCCTCCTGGAATTCGGCGCAGAGTCTGGGCGCGACATTTGCCGTCACCGAGATGCAGCCGACGCCGCCATGCGCGTTGAAGCCGAGGGCCGAGGCGTCCTCGCCGGAGAGCTGGATGAAATCCTTGCCGCAGGTGGCGCGCTGCTCCGAAACCCGCTCGACCTTGCCGGTGGCATCCTTGACGCCGACGATGTTCTTGAAGTCGTGCACCAATTGCCCCATCGTCTCCGGGCTCATGTCGACCACCGAGCGGGGCGGAATGTTGTAGATGATGATCGGCAGGCTGGTAGCCTTGGCGACGGCGGCGAAATGCGCGTAGAGGCCGCGCTGCGTCGGCCTGTTGTAATAGGGCGTGACGACAAGGGCCGCGTCGGCGCCCGCCTTCTCGGCATACTGGACCAGGCCAACCGCCTCTTCGGTGTTGTTGGAGCCGGCGCCGGCAACGATAGGAACCCGGCCCTTGGCGACCTCGATGCAGACCTTGACGACTTGGCGGTGCTCGTCATGCGACAGCGTCGGCGACTCGCCTGTGGTGCCGACCGGGACCACGCCCGTCGTGCCTTCGGCGATCTGCCAGGCGATGAAGGCGCGAAAGGCTTTCTCGTCGAAACGGCCGCTCTTTTCGAACGGTGTGACGAGCGCGGTCAGCGAGCCTCTCAGCATGTCGTCCAACTCCTTGGGGACTTTCGGGTTTGTCGTGCGCGCCTTCTAGCCGAAAGCGAAGCGGCGCACCATAGTCTCGACATTGTTGCGCGGCAAGCATTGCGCCAGCAATTGCAATTCGAATGACCTCGAGAAGGTTTTCTTTACGGGCCCTTCATCACAGACGAGTAAGCTTCAATTCATCTGTGTCTGTTGTAGCGTCGAAGAACGGGGATGACCAAATCCATGCCGATCAGGCGGCCTCATCTTTTCGCGCTTATCGGCGCGATCGTCGCCCTGATTCCCGGCGCGGCGATCGGCAGCAGCGTCGATGTGCAGGTTACGTCGGCGATTCCGATGACCGAGCCGCAGAACGATGCGGTGCAGCAGTCCCCGTCCGCGAGCGTCGCGGTGCTGAAGAGCGGTCTCGATGCGCTGGCGGCAAACGACATTGCGCGCGCGCGCCAGGTGCGCGAAGCGCTGCCGGCCAAATCGCTCGACCGGCACATCCTTGCCTGGGCGATCGCGCTCTATGGCGGCGACCAGGTGCCGAGCGGCGACATCGCCGATGCGGCAAAGATGCTGCCGAACTGGCCGGGTACGATCGCCTTGCGCAGGAACAGCGAGCGCGCGCTCTATCGCGAGAACCCCACGCCGCAGATCGTGGTGCGGGCGTTCGACGGCAGCCAGCCGCTGACCTTCGAGGGCGTGCTGATCCTGGCCCGCTCCTATGTAGCGCTGGGCGATACCAAGGCGGCGCGCTCGGTGCTGTCGCCATTCTGGCGCACCGAAAAGCTCGAAGCCAGGGACGAGGCGGCGGTCATTCGCGAGTTCGGTGCGCTGATCCCGGCCGCCGACCATCGCTTCCGCATGGAGCGCATGTTTTATGCCGACCGGGTCGCTTCGGCGCTGCGCGTCGCCGGTCTCGCCGGCGCCCAGCAATTGGCCGATGCCTGGGCGGCGGTCACCAAAGGCGACAAGAACGCGGCCAAGCTGCTGAAGGCGGTGCCGGCAGCGCAGCGGGCGGCCGGCTATCTCTTTGCCGAAGCCGAATATCTGCGCAAGCAGCAGAAATTTTCCGACGCCGCCGCGCTGGTGATGAAGGCGCCGGGCGACCGCGACGCTCTGGTCGATCCGGACGCCTGGTGGGTCGAGCGCCGGGTGCTGTCGCGCGAGCTGGTCGACCAGAGCGACATGAAGACCGCCTACAGAATAGTCGCCGCGCATGCCGCCGAAAGTCCCGCCAATGCTGCCGAGGCGGAATTCCATGCAGGCTGGTACGCGCTGCGCGGCCTCAACGACCCGAGCATCGCCGCCAGGCATTTTGCGCGAATCGCGGAGCTCGCCCAAGGGCCGATGTCGCTGTCGCGCGCCTATTATTGGCTCGGCCGCGCCGCCGAAGTCGGCGGCCCCGGCAATGCCAAGGATTATTTCAGCCGCGCCGCAAGCTACGGCACGACCTTTTACGGCCAGCTCGCCGGCGAGCGCGTCGGCCGGCAGACCCTCAACATCGTCTACCCACAGCCAAGTGCCGCCGACCGCCAGAATTTCGCCACCCGCGAGGCGGTCAGCGCCATCAAGCGGCTGCAGGAGGCCGGCTATGACCGCTATGCCGAGACGCTCTACCGCGACCTCGCCGGGCAGCTGAACAACCCCGGCGAACTGGCGCTGCTTGCGGTGTTGGCGGAAAGACAAGGCAACCATTTCATGGCGCTGAAGATCGGCAAGATCGCCGGCGCCCGCGGCATCGATGTCGGCGCGCTGTCGCATCCGCTCGGCGTCATTCCCGACACCGCCAACATCTCCGGCTCGGGCAAGGCGCTGGCCTATGCGATTGCCCGCCAGGAAAGCGAGTTCAACATCGGCGCAATCTCCAGCGCCGGCGCGCGCGGACTGCTGCAACTAATGCCAGGCACCGCCAAGCAATTGGCGAAGAAGGCCGGCATGACATTTTCTCAGGCCCGGCTGACCACCGATGCCGGCTACAATGCAACGCTGGGCGCTGCCTTTCTCGGCGAGCAGCTCGGCCGTTTCGACGGCTCCTACGTGCTGACCTTCGCCGGCTACAATGCCGGCCCCGCCCGCGCCGCCCAGTGGGTGGCGAAATACGGCGATCCGCGCGGCAAGGACGTCGATGCCGTCGTCGACTGGATCGAGCGGATTCCCTATACGGAAACAAGAAGTTACGTCCAGCGCGTGATGGAGAATTACGAGGTCTACAAGATGCGTATCTCCGGCAAGTACGACATTGTCGGGGATCTGGTGAACGGCCGGGGGTGACGACCGGGCTTCAAGCCAAGTTTGCCGGTTACAGCGTATTTTGTTCTTGCTTTGTGCCGGCAGCTATGCTACTAATTTAACTATAGTGCTGATTCGCACCGACGACCCGCCCAACGAGGCGGGTTTTTGTTTCAGGCTTTGAAAGTTCCGGACGTCGAGTTGGCGGACAGCGGCCCGCCCTGTCCTGCCGGACATCTCCCCAAGGGTCCCACCAGGGGGGAGATCGGCAGCTTCGTGGACAGTGCCTTTCTGCATCCGGCGAAACTTGGCGAAAGCGACGATGACAGCCAATCTCCCCCTTGAGGGACCCTGCAACTTCGGCGCCTCCCCTATTTGACCCTACCGGCCCCTCGCCTGTAGCAGTTGAAACAAGCCAGCAGCGAGAGGAACGGAGTCCACATGGCAACCGAGCAGGGTTTCTCCGATTTCTTCTACGCCGCGCCGGACGGGCTGTCCCTGCACGCCCGCATCTACGGCGAAGCGAATTCCGGCCGCTGGCCAGTCGTTTGCCTGCCCGGCCTGACCCGCAATTGCCGTGATTTTCACGAGCTGGCGCTTTATCTGTCGACGCAGGCGAAGCGCAAGGTCGTCGCTTTCGACTATCGCGGGCGCGGGCAGTCCGCCTACGATGCCGATATCGGCCATTACAATATCGGCATCGAAGCTGGCGATATTCTCGCCGGGCTGGCGGCGCTGAGCATGGAGGAGGCTGCCTTCATCGGCACGTCGCGCGGCGGACTGATCATCCATGTGCTCGGGGCGATGCGGCCGGCCGTGCTGAAGGCCGTCGTCCTCAACGACATCGGCCCGGTGATCGAGACGCAAGGTCTCGCCCATATCCGCTCCTATCTCGACCCCGCGCCCAGGCCGAAGGCGTACGCAGAGGTGGTCCGCGGCCTGCGCAGCACCCATGGCGCCGATTTTGCGGCGCTGACCGATGCGGATTGGGAGCGGACGGCGTCAGCCCTCTACCGCGAGACCGAGGAGGGATTTCTGCCCGATTTCGATCCGAAACTGATCGATACGCTGGCGGGCCTCGATCCTAGCCGGCCGCTGCCCGATCTTTGGCCACAGTTCGACGCGCTGGCGGCCATCCCAATGCTCGTCATACGCGGCGCCAACTCGAAGCTGCTGTCCGCCGAAACGCTCGAGCAGATGCGGACGCGCCATACCGATATCGAGACGATCACCGCTGACGGCCAGGGGCATGCACCGTTTTTGGAGTCCGGGATCCTGCCGGGCAGGATCGCTGGTTTTTTCGATCGGGTGGAGCGGCGGAGCGGTTGGAAGTAAAACCACGGTAAGTTTAAGTAACTCTCTGCCTTATCTTGTACCTGTGAAGCATTCTGGCAGCGATTAACAGCTATGCTGGCGTCCCGGAGAATAATTGTTGGATGTCGGCGCCGCCCCTCATCCGCCTGCTGGCACCTTCTCCCCGTGTAGTGACGGGAGAAGGACAGACGGCCGCAACGCTGACGAACTCCCCTCTCCCCGTTTTTTCACGGGGAGAGGGTAAGGGTGAGGGGCAGCGCCGACTTGATGTATTGGCCTGCAATCCGTTGTCAGATCGACCGACTTACGCCAGATCCACCCAAACCGTCAGGATTTGGCGCTTCTCTTCGCGGGCTTTGGTGCCTTGCTTGCGGCCGGCTCACCTTTTGGTTCCCGCCTTGCCGAAGGTGGAGAGGACAACGGACTTGCCCCGCCGTCGTCCGAACCACTGTACCGCGGCGTCTCAAGCACGGTGACGCAACCGTCGAGATCGTTGGTGGCCAGATGGGCGTAGCGCATGGTCATGGACAGCGTCTGGTGGCCGAGCCACATCTGCACACGCCTGATATCGATGCCGCCCTGGACGAGACGCGAGGCGCATGTATGGCGCAATATGTGCGGCACGACCTGATCGTCGGCGCCAAGCCCGACTTCGGCCTTGGCATCGTTCCAGATGGCACGAAACTGCGCCTGGCTAAGCTTGGTGAACGGGCCTTTAGGCCGGCGGCCCTCGGTGGCCGGCAGCTTGATCACCTCTTTTACCCGCTCGGTCATCGGGATGGTGCGGCTGCGGCCGGACTTGGTGATCCAGAAACTGACGCGGTGCTCCTGGATATCGTTCCAGATCAAGCCCAGCGCTTCGCCGAGGCGGCAACCGGTGTCGACGAGAAAGACGGAAAGCCGATAGGCGTCCTCGCTGCGGCTTTTGATGGCGGCAAACAGCCGAGCCTCCTCGTCCCTTTCGAGGAAACGAATCCGTCCCGCCCGCTCTTTCTGGCGGCGGAACTCGGGCAGGCTGTGGATATCCCCCATCTTGTGAGCCTTGCGCAGCAGTTTGCTGAGGGCAGCCATCTTCCGGTTGATGGTTGCGTTGCTGTTGCCGCGCTGGCGCAAGGTGCCGATAAGGTTGTCGAGGGTGCTTTGGTCAAAGGCGCTGAAACGCTCCCCAAGGAGAATCTCGTCTATTTCGCCGATGAACGAGCTGACATTGTACTTATGCCGCCCATCATCCCAAAGTATATCCCGGTATGCTGAAAAAAGTTCTCCGATCCTGTGCGACTTTACTTCTCGTATCTTGTTGTAACTGTATTTTATCTTTGCAGTTTGAGAAGAAAACATCGAAAAATGATCAGAGGTCCCTCCCTCTTGAATCGCATCGTTCGTCATTATTCGCCACACCCCCGAGTGGATAGGCCTAGACCTACCTGCTTGGCGGTGCCCTTTCAAGAGTTTTAAGCGTTGCGGCCGATTTCATCCACCAGTGGTGGATCCCAACGACATCGTTCCACAACCCTGTTCAGCTACCGAACCCCCTTTTCCTTCTGTTTGCTACCAGTCGCGAAAATAAAACAGCCCGGGCGTTGAAGCGCCCGGGCTGGATTTCAGTTGCTTAAGTCCAGCCCTTAGAACGAGCGCTGGAAGCGGAGGACACCGCCGATGCTGTTTTCGTCGGTAGCACCGGTCCAATTGTCGAAATTGTTGTCACCGAAGTGCAGGTAGTCGACTTCGGCCGTGATCGTGAAGCCGGGAACGATGTCGTAGGCAATGTTCGCCGCGATGCCGACGTTCTCGCCTTCGTCATACGCCGCCTGAAGGTTGAACGAGGTCTTCTCGTTGATGGTGTAAGTGCCACCACCCCAAACTGCCCAGTTGCCGCTCCACTGCTTGTAGAAGTTGCGTGGGATATTGTCGTCCGAACCGTAGCCGGCCATCAGGAACAGCGTCAGGTTCTGCATCGGCGTCACGTCCAGGCGAGCCTTGCCTGTCCATTCTTCCACTGCGCTGTCATAGGCAATGACGCCCGAGATCGAACCCCAGCCCTGCGTGTATTTCACGCCGCCGACGACATATGGAACATAGCTGTCGATCGAATCGTGACCCAGGTGGAGCGCGGTGTTGTCGTCGTTGAGGATAAAGCCTTCACCGGTTTCCAACGACGCCACGGCCGAGAAGCCGTTGCCGGCATCGAAGTAGTACTGGATGACGTTGGTGTCGAAGCCGCCGTAGGGAACCAGCGTATCGTTGATGACGTTGCCGGCGTAACCGGTGAACGTATTGAAGGCCGTTTCGTCCTTACCGACGCGGAGACCACCGAGCTGGATCCAGGCGAAGTTCAGCGAAACGCCTCTGCTGCCAAAGCTGGAGAATTGTGCATCAGGGGTGGCCGGGTTGCCGTCGAGATCGACCCCGTGATAACCGGTTCCCCAGTTGAAGCGGGTCTCGGTGTAGGTCTTCAAGGTGCCCATCTCGGTTTCCTGGCCGGTATAGGTCCTCAGCGTGAAGCGAGCCTGCTTGAAATAGCCGTCGTTGACATCGTCCCTGCCTTCCAAGGCTTCCGAAAGGTCTTGGTAACGGGCACCAGTGAACGCGCCCGCATCGCCGGCGGAGATGTCATAGCGGACGTAGCCGCCGATGCGCATGCAGATTTCGGTGCCGGGGATGTAGAAGTAGCCAGCGCCGTAGACGTCGCAAATCTTGACGTATTCAGCGGGTTCCGGCTCGGCGACGACGACGGCGTCGGCGGCGCGCGCACCGGAAACTGCGATCAGTGCCGCAGCGGAGCCGAGAAGAAGGCTCTTGATGTTCATTTTCTGACCTCCAGTCAAAAGTTAAAAAACGGGTCTGGGTATTCTTTGCTGAAGGACAGCGTTCCCTGCCCCATCCCCACTACCGAAAAAGATGCGCACCGCGCCGCTCCTTCAAACCCGACATTACCCATGAGACGGCGGCGTTCAACCACGATCGTACCGGCAAAAGGTTTGTGTTGGCGCTATACCCCGGCGTTGTTGCACAAATGACACGATTTGGCCTCACTCCGAAAGCTCCCGTTAACCAACAGCCCTTCGCAAGCCGTTGCAAACGGCGGATTCCGGCGATGGTCGGCCCGAAATGTGACCATGGCGCGAGTCGCGAACCAGGGAATCGCCGCAGAATCGCCACATCGCTGGGCGGCGCTTTGGCGAAGGGTCGATTTTTCAAGGATAATACCGCCAGCTTGTTGATTGTGCCGGCGCTTTTCTTTATCCACCGGCGCAACGGAGAGGTGGCCGAGTGGTCGAAGGCGCTCCCCTGCTAAGGGAGTAGAGGTCAAAAGCTTCTCGTGGGTTCGAATCCCATCCTCTCCGCCACCCTACGCCCTGCGGGCTTCGGGTGGCAGGCCACCCGGAACCGCATTTTGGGCGTAGGGTGTCGCCCGAAGCTACGAAGTAGCGTAGGGGGACTATGTGGTACGTCTATTTCCTGCAACTTCGTAACGGCGATGTCTACGTCGGGTCGACCAACGACCTTCGGCGCCGCTTCGAATCGCATCGATCAGGCTATGTGACTTCGACCAAGGCCTATCTGCCTGTAACTTTGAAGTCCTACATCGGGGTTGAAACCGAGGCCAACGCACGGCAACTCGAGCGATATTTCAAGACCGGTTCAGGCAAGGCCTTCGCCAGTAAGCGTTTTTGGCGGACAGGGCCTCACTGACGGCCTTAGGACTTATCTATTTGAAAATATAAATAAAAACAGCCGAACGAGCTGCTTTTTGCCGACCTCCGCCCTCGATTCTGACTGGAGGTCAGAAAATGAACATCAAGAGCCTTCTTCTCGGCTCCGCTGCGGCACTGATCGCAGTTTCCGGTGCGCGCGCCGCCGACGCCGTCGTCGTCGCCGAGCCGGAACCCGCTGAATACGTCAAGATTTGCGACGTCTACGGCGCTGGCTACTTCTACATCCCAGGCACCGAAACCTGCCTGCGCATCGGTGGCTATGTCCGCTATGACATCGGCATCGGCGACGTCGGCTCCTTCGACGGTGCGAAGACCACGGACCAGATGGACGGCGGCTCGCAGGATACCTACTACAAGCACGCCCGATTCACGTTGAAGACCTGGACCGGCCAGGAAACCGAGCTCGGCACCTTGAAGACCTACACCGAGACCCGTTTCAACTGGGGTAACCACAACGATTATCTTGATGACAACTTTAACGGCGGTACGAGTGTTTCGCTGAACTTTGCCTGGGTCCAACTCGGTGGTTTGCGCGTCGGCAAAGACGAATCGGCCTTCGACACGTTCATCGGCTACGCCGGCAACGTCATCCAGGATACGCTAGTCCCCTATGGCGGCTTCGACACCAATGTCGTCCAGTACTACTTCGACGCCGGCAACGGCTTCTCGGCCGTGGCTTCGTTGGAAACCGGTTCGGGCAGTGCCGATGCGGATCCTGGCATTTTCCAAGACAGCAACAGCGGCAATGATTCGATCGACAGCTATGTTCCGTATGTGGTCGGCGGTATTAAATACACGCAGGGTTGGGGCTCGATCACCGGTGTTGCCGCCTATGACAGCACTTGGGAAGAGTGGGCCGGCAAGGTTCGCGTCGACGTTACGCCGATACAGAACCTGACACTGTTCGTCATGGCCGGTTACGGTTCGGACGACAACATCGACCGCAACTTCTATAAGCAGTGGGGCGGCAACTGGGCAGTTTGGGGTGGTGGCACCTACACCATCAACGAGAAGACCTCGTTCAACCTCCAAGCATCGGTTGACGACGACAAGAACTACGGCGTCGCCGCGAACATCGCCTACGATATCGTTCCCGGCTTCACGATCACTGCCGAAGTCGATTGGGCTCGCGACGGTCAGTTTGATAAAGCCTACGATCGCAACTGGACCAATGCCGACGACAAGGACAGCGTCGGCGGGATGCTGCGCTTCCAGCGCTCATTCTAACAATCCGAACCTGATTGAGATCGAACCCGGCGGGCCAACCGCCGGGTTTTTCGTATCGGGCGACGCAGCTAACAACTCTCGGTGCATGAATACAGGCTGCCACTGAATACCTATCGCAGGGCTGAGCTGGTCAATTGTAATGCTCGCCGCGCCCGCTTGTCCGAACGTGCAAAAAATGAAGATCTTGGCACGATCTGAAGGGCTGGCCTACAGGATCAACGGATCTCGACAGCAAGTCACCGTCGACCTCGGCCTGCCGAACGCCACCCACTCGTTCAAAGTTCGGCTAGATCTCCCAAGGCGTGAATCAGCGGCTGAATTGTGCTCTCATATTTTTTCCAGCGCTTGACCGATGATGTATAGATCGGCTGCCGCACCTGCCAGCGGCTGGGGGTATTGACCGACCTGTCCTTCTCGAAAAAGCGCAGGCAGGAATCGTCCCAAGGCAAGCCGAGATGATCGATGAGACGGCGCGACTGCGCCTCCTGATCCGCAATCAGCGTCTCGTAGCGGCTTTCGAAAATACGTCCGGGAAAGACCTTATTCCAATGCCGCATCAAGCGATCATATTCACGGTAGTATAGGCCGAGTGTCTCAAGGTCGGCGTTGTAGCCGTGGTCCTTGGTGAAATGCAAGACGAAGCAGGACACGCAATTGTCGATGGCATCGCGCCGGCAATGAATGATGCGCGCGTGGGGAAAAAGAATTCCAATCACTCCGATAAACTCGAAGTTGTGCGGCATCTTGTCGACTATGCGGAGCGCGGCAGGCGCGTGCTGGCGCAGATAAGACAGGTATTCTTCGGCCAGCGCCCTCGACTGATCCCTCGTCATCGACATGATCGAACTGCGCAGGTCCTCATCCGATTGTGTTCTAAAGCCCATCGAGTTCGCGATTCGGCGCAGCTTCGTAAGCTCCCCGGCGCCATGGACGTCCGGATGGCTCGCGCAGATCTGCTCGGTCAGCGTCGTCCCCGACCGGGGCATGCCCAGCACAAACACAGGCACTTCGGATGGACTGCCGTGGCCAGCCTTGGCTTCCAATAGTGACGGGCTGAATATCTCGATCATGGAATCGACACTTCGGCGGTAGTACTCCAGGTCGAAATCGTGACCAGCGGCCTTTTTTGCCTTCTGGAAGTGATCCATCGCCTCATCGTAGCGCTCGAGATCGTTCAGCACTTTGCCTGCAGCGTGATGGAGCTGGGATGCAGCAACCGGTTCGAGCCTGGGATTGGAGAGTTCGCGCAGGATAGAGTCGAGCTCGGCAGGTTTTTCGGTGAACTTTTGCGTGTCGACCAGGTAGTTGTAGGCTGCCCCAACATCGACGCGACGTTCTATTGCCTGATTGAGATAGGCTCTGGCTTCGTCCATGCGACCGAGGCTGGCGAGCGCACCAGCCAGACCAATTCGGACCATGGGATGGTCGCCGTTGATCTTCAGTGCCTTCTCGTAAAGGGGCAAAGCCATCTCGGCCTTGTCGAAGTTGACGTAGGCACGCGCCAGTCCGCAAAGCGCTTCCACCAGATCGGGCTTCAATTCGCAGGCGCGCTGCAGGTGCCTGATCGCAAGCAAGCTGTCGCCAAGCTTCAGACCGGCCTCTCCCAGGCTAAGGTGGAAATACGGATTTTGAGGCGTCTGGCTTACTGCTCGTGCAAAATATTTGAGAGCCAACTCATCGTCGATACCGAGCCCCAGCGTGCCGAGGATGTACAGCGAAAGCGGGTGGTTTGGCGTGCGGGCGAGAACGCGATGGCATAACTCCTCGGCCTCTGGAAGCCGCTTGGCTTGCTGGAGTTCGAGCGCCTGTCGCAACAGCATGTCGTCAGCTTGCGCGCGCGACGGCGGTTTCGCTTTCGGCGGCTGCACTTTCGGCGCCGGGCGGGACTTTATGTGTTTGGACCAAGCGGGCGGCAGTCGGTTGCTCATCATGTCTCGCTAGCAAAATGATCTGGGAGAATCCAGCCTGACGTGCCCGCCCGCCGCAGAACTTGGCAGCCAGGCCGGCAGCTTAGTCTAGCAACCGGTGCCCCGCCGCAATTGCAGCCCCAGCCCACAAACCTGGCGATTCAGATCTCGTGGCCCACACAAATGCAAATTGCCGACTGCAATTCCCGAGTCAAATCTCGGCGAGATCACCGAGCGACTGGATCAGCGGCTGGATTGCGCTCTCATAGTTTTTCCAGCGCTTGACAGATGAACTGTAGATCGGTTGCCGAACCTGCCAGCGACTGGCCGTGTTGACCGATCCCTCCTTGTCGAAGAAGCGCAGGCAGGTATCGTCCCAGGGCAATCCAAGATGATCGATCAGACGGCGCGATTGTGCCTCCTGATCCGCAACCAGCGTCTCGTAGCGACTTTCGAAGATGCGTCCGGGAAAAACCTTGTCCCAATGTCGCATCAGGCGATCATATTCACGGTAGTACAGCCCGAGTGTCTGCAGGTCGGCGATGTAGCTGTGTCCCTTGGAGAAATTCTGGAAAAAACACGAGAGGCAATTGTCGATGGCATCGCGACGACAGTGAATAATCCGTACATTGGGGAAGAGAAGCCCTATGAGACCGATCAGTTCGAAATTCCGGGGCATCTTGTCGACGATGCGAAGCGCGGTCGGCGCACGCTCACGAAGATAGGACAGGTGCTCCTCGGCCAGCATTTTGGATAGGTCGGGGGTGATCGGAACGATCGATTGGTCCAAGGTCCGTGCCGAAACCTTCGTGAGGCCGATAGCATTTGCGGCTCGCCTTATCTTTTTCAGCTCTCCGGCGCCATGAACATTCGGGTGGCTCGCGCAAATCTGCTCGGTCAGGGTGGTGCCCGATCGGGGCATGCCCAATACAAACACGGGCACTTCCGACGGGCTTCCATAACCCGCCTTGGCGGCCAACATGTCCGGGTTGAAGAACTCAATCGTGGAGTCGATCCAGCGGCGATAGGTCTCCAGATCGAACTTATAGCCGGCGGCCCGCTTGCCTTTCTTGAAATGATCTATCGCGTCTTCGTAGCGCCCAAGGTCGTTCAGCACTTTGCCGGCAGCGTGATGAAGTGTCGTCACACTGTCCGGGTCAAGCTTTGGCTCACCAAGCTCGCGCAGGATGGACCTAAGTTCGGCCGGCTCCTCGGTGAACTTGCGCGTACGCACAAGCTCATTATAGGCGGCGGGCATAGCGATGCGACGTTCGATCGCCTCCTTCAGATAGATTTTGGCTTCATCCATGCGACCAAGACCGGTGAGTGCGCTGGCAAGCCCCGTCCGAACGCGGGGATGATCGCGGTTGATCTTGAGCGCTCTCTCGTAAACCGGCACAGCCATGTCAGCCTTGTCGAATTCGACGTAGGCGCGCCCCAATGCGCAAAGCGCCTCCACCAAATCGGGCTTCAACTCCAGAGCGTGCTGGATGTGCGTGATTGCGGGCGAATATTCGCTTACCCTCAGATAAGCTTCACCCAGACTAAGGTGATAATAGGGGTTTCGGGGCTCCACGCCGACGGCTCGCGCCAAATATCGCAGGGCCATTTCATCGTCGAGCCCGATGAATAGCGTGCCCATGATATACAAAGCCAAGGGATGGTTGGGCGTGCGCTCCAGCACGCGACGGCACAGTTCCCGAGCCTCGGCCAACCGCTTGGCCTGCTGCAAGCCATACGCCTGTTTCAGCAGCGCATCGTCGGCCTGCACGCGCGTCAATGGTTTCGCCTTCGGCGGTTCCACTTTCGGCGCCGGGTGGGACTTTATATGCTTGGACCAGGCGGGCGGCAGTCGGTTCCTCATCATGTCTCGCTAGCAAAATGATCCGCGAGAATCCAGCCTGACCGTCGCCGCCGTTCGTGGAACTTGCGCAGGCCCAGCCGGCAGGCTAGCAAAGAAGGCCCTTTTTGAACGAGCCTTTGCCATGCGCCCTCCCCTTACGCCGCTCATCGACGCGCTTCCCTCTACGGTGCCGTTTGTCGGCCCTGAGGCGCAGGAGCGTGATCGCGGCCGCGGCTTTCGCGCCCGCATCGGCGCCAATGAGAGCAGCTTTGGCCCCTCGCCGCGGGTCGTTGCCCGCATGGCCGAGATTGCCGGCGACATGTGGATGTATTGCGACCCCGACAATCACGATTTGAAGGTAGCCGTGGCCCGACATCTCGGTATCGGCGCCGAAAACGTCGTCGTCGGCGAAGGCATAGACGGGCTGCTCAGCCTGGTGGCGCGCATGTATGTGGCGCCCGGCGACGCGGTGGTGACCTCGCTCGGCGCCTACCCGACCTTCAACTTTCACGTCGCCGGCGTCGGCGGCCGGCTGGTCGCAGTGCCCTACGAGAACGACCGAGAAAACCTCGACGGCCTGCTGGCGGCAGTGGCCAGGGACAAGGCGCCGCTGGTCTATCTGTCCAACCCGGACAATCCGATGGGCAGTTGGTGGGAAGCGGCCGAGCTCAGCCGCTTCCTCGAGGCCTTGCCGGAGACCACAATGCTGGTGCTCGACGAGGCGTATGGCGAATTAGGGCCAGCCTCAGCGATGCCGCCGATCGATGTGGCGCGGCCGAACGTCATCCGCATGCGCACCTTCTCCAAGGCCTATGGGCTAGCCGGCATACGCTGCGGCTACGCGGTGGCCGAAGCCCAGGTGATTCGCGACTTTGAGAAGATACGCAACCATTACGGCGTCAGCCGCATGGCGCAGATCGCCGGCGTCGAGGCGCTTGCCGATCAGGCATGGCTGGAGAGCGTGGTGGCGCGGGTCGCCGCCGGCCGCCGGCGCATCGCCGGAATAGCCGAGGCGAACGGGCTGAAGCCGCTGGCTTCGGCGACCAATTTCGTCACCATCGAGTGCGGCCGCGACGGCGCTTTCGCGCTGAAGGTGCTGCAGGCGCTGTTGTCGCGCGACGTGTTCATCCGCAAGCCGATGGTGCCAGTGCTCGATCGCTGCATCCGGGTCAGCGTCGGCCTCGATCACGAGCTCGACATTTTTGCCGAGGAACTGCCGGGCGCACTGGCCGCAGCGCGGGGGAATTGAGGCGCCAAAAGGGGCGACGGAGCACCACGACCTCCAGTACCGCCGCTACTTCTCCCCACCACCAAGCAGGCGCGTGACCCGTTTCAAGGCGTCCGATAATTCGGCAGCCGCGTCATCGGCGAGGCTGGCCGTCAGCCGGGCGAGATCGCGATCCGTCGCAGCCTGAAGCCTGGCGAGTTCCGCACTTCCGCGAGCGGTTAGCGACAGGATGCGTCTGCGCCGATCGGCTGGGTCAGTGCGTATCTCGGTCAGGCCAGCGGCGGCGAATCTCCTCAGTATGCGTGTGACATAGGCCGGATCGAGCCGGAGTTCGGCGGCGATTTCGGAGGCTGCCGGTCCGAGACCGAGGTGGAACGCCCGTGCCAGAAACCCAGCCTCACCGCCGCTATTGGCGGCAGCGCGGAATCGGTCGCCCAATTCGAACAGCAGCCGCGCCTCGCCCAGCGTATAGGCGCTATGCGTCAAGGTCAGGTCGAGCAGCCCGATCAGGCGCGTGTAGAAGCGATTGAAGCAACGTATCTCCGCGACAAGGGCATTCCGATCGGCCGGCATGTGGACCTCCTTCGGGCTGATCGCTCCTAAGGACCATGATGATCTATTATTTGACTTAGTCAATCATTCGATGGAGACGCCGCCTATCTCGCACGTGAAGCTGGCGGATAGCGATCGGCAGAGAGACCTTCGATGCACGTTGCCTGGTTGAATTTGCACAGCGATGCGCCAGACTCGACTCAGAAGATGGAGAGCGCGATGGCCGACCGGACGGTGCAGGTACGCATATACGGCAAGGTGCAAGGCGTCAGCTACCGGGTCTGGGCGCGGCGCGAGGCGTCTGGACTTGGCCTTGCCGGTTGGGTGCGCAACGAAGTTGACGGCTCGGTGACAGCCTCGATTGCAGGTGCCGATGCGGCGGTCTCGACAATGATCGAACGTCTCTGGCAAGGGCCGCCAGGGGCAGCAGTTTCGAAGGTCGATGTCGAGGAGATCGAGGCACGCAACATGTCCGCGGGTTTCACGATCGTTGCCTAGCAAGGCATGATCCTGCTCATTCGCTTCCATCGCACAAAATCTCCAGGGTGCAGATAGAGCAAACCTGAAGCCATTGCCTTACCCGAACACACTCCTTGAATTAATTGAACGTTTGTTTTATTGTTCTGAAAAGGCGGCTTGTCATGGCGCGTACGACCGGTTCCGACGGAGAGAAGACCGAAGCTGCGGTCCGGGAGGCGGCGGTCAGCCTGATTGCGCGTCTCGGCTACGAGGCGATGTCGATGCGCCAGCTGGCGGCCGAGGTCGGCGTCCAGGCAGCGGCGCTTTACCGCTATTTCCCGACCAAGCAGGACCTTCTGTTCACGCTGATGCGCGAGCATATGGAAGGCCTGATCGAGGCGTGGCGCACAACACGCCCTGTCGGCGCCGATCCGGCAGCGCGGCTCGCCGCCTATGTTGAAAACCACATCGCTTTCCACGTCGAACGCCGCCATTCCACCCATGTCTCGAACATGGAGCTGCGCAGCCTGTCGCACGAAAGTCTCACGCAGATCCTGCGCATGCGCACCGCTTACGAGAAGGAGCTGCGCGCCATTCTGCGCGACGGCGTCGAAGCGGGCTTGTTCAGCGTCGAGGACACCGGGCTCACCGCCATGGCGCTGATCCAGATGATGACCGGCGTCATCGTCTGGTTCCGGCCGGGCGAACGGCTGTCGATCGCCGAAGTCACCGCTACATATCTAGCAATGACAATGCGCCTTGTTGGAGCAAAGAGCGATGGCGCGAGGACGAGCCACGGCACCGTGCGTCCATTCGAGCGCGCAAAGGACGCTGTAGCACTTTGATTTCGCGCATGATCCCGATTTTCGCGGTCGTGCGCCGGGAGGAACGGCATGTACACGCAGACGCTCAACTTCGGGCTTGACGAAGACATCGAGGCGCTGCGCGATCTGGTGCGGCGCTTCGCCCAGGAGAAAATCGCGCCGATAGCCGCCGAGATCGACCGCTCGAACGAATTCCCGGCACATCTGTGGGCGGAGCTCGGCGGGCTCGGCCTGCTCGGCATCACCGCCGATCCCGATTTCGGCGGCAGCGGCATGGGCTACCTCGCCCATGTCGTGGCGATGGAGGAGATTTCGCGCGCCTCGGCCTCGGTCGGCCTCTCTTACGGCGCCCATTCCAACCTCTGCGTCAATCAGATCAACCGCTGGGCGACGCAGGCGCAGAAAGAAAAATATCTGCCTTCGCTCTGCAGCGGCGAAAAGGTCGGGGCACTGGCGATGTCGGAATCGGGTGCCGGCTCAGATGTCGTGTCGCTGCGCCTGCGCGCCGAAAAGCGCAATGATCGCTACGTGCTCAACGGCACCAAAATGTGGATCACCAACGGGCCGGATGCCGAGACGCTGGTCGTCTACGCCAAGACCGATCCGGAACTCCATTCGCGCGGCATCACCGCTTTCATCGTCGAAAAGGCTTTTGCCGGTTTTTCCGTTGCGCAAAAGCTCGACAAGCTCGGCATGCGCGGCTCGAACACCGGCGAGCTGGTGTTCGACAATGTCGAAGTGCCGTTCGACAATGTGCTGCACGAGGAAGGGCGCGGCGTCGAGGTGCTGATGTCAGGCCTCGACTACGAACGCGCCGTGCTTGCCGGCGGCCCGATCGGCCTGATGGCTGCGTGCCTCGACGTGGCGATCCCTTACGTGCACGAACGCAAGCAGTTCGGCCAGCCGATCGGCGAGTTCCAGCTGGTGCAAGGCAAGCTCGCCGACATGTATGCGACGATGAATGCGGCGCGTGCTTACGTCTATGCCGTAGCCGCCGCCTGCGATCGCGGTGAGACGACGCGCAAGGACGCCGCCGGGTGCGTGCTGTTCGCCGCCGAAAAGGCGACGCTGATGGCGCTCGACGCCATCCAGCTTTTGGGCGGCAACGGCTACATCAACGATTACCCTACCGGCCGGCTGCTGCGCGACGCCAAGCTCTACGAGATCGGCGCCGGCACCAGCGAAATCCGTCGCTGGCTGATCGGGCGGGAAATCATGGCGGAGGGCGCCTAATGGCATTCTTTTGAGATTTGCCAGAAGCCGCACGATATGGCATACTTCTGGACATATGCCATAAATACAAGCGAGACGGACCTTGGCGGGCAGAACGGGAAAGTCCGGATTTGATGAAGATCCGCAAGCACAGTTCGATGCTGGCGCCCGCAAAACGCGGCTTCGGGTTCCGGCGAAACGCGAGCGCGTCAAGCTTGGCGAGGGCGGGCGCTTCGTCATCCCTGCTGCGATGCGCGAGGAGATGGGCGTGAAGCCTGGCGAGGACATGATCCTTCATGTCGAAAACGGCGAGTTGCGGGTAAGATCGTGGCTGCAGAATCTGCGACGCGTTCAGGCCGAATTGTCGGCGCTGAAACAGCCCGGTGAAAGCGTCGTCGACGAATTTCTGAAGGAGCGGCGGGAAGAGCAGCGTCGAAGCGACAAGCGTCTCGACCGGCTTCACGCCGAAGGGACGACAGGAAAGCGGGTGAAATGAAGCCCTACGTCATGGACAGTTCGGCGGCGCTCGCAATCCTGCTCAACGAGCAAGGCACCGAGAATGCTTTGGGGTTCGCGCCGGATGCACAATGCAGTTCGGTCAATGCGGCCGAGATCATTGCCAAGCTGATCGACAAGGGACGCAGCTTGGAACAGGCTGCCGACGACCTCGGAAGTCTCGGCATGCCGATCGCCGTTTTCGACCAAGCGATGGGCATCGCCGCCGGCCAGCTTCGCCAACTGACGCGGCATCGCGGCTTGTCGCTGGGCGATCGGGCCTGCCTGGCGCTGGCGATTCGCGAGAACGCCATTGCCGTCACCGCCGATCGCGACTGGGGCGACCTGGATGTCGGCTGCAAGATCGAGCTGATCCGGTAGCGCCATGGCCCCCCTCACCTCGCAGATCTCGCCCGTCTCCGATATTTTCCGCGCCAATGCCGAGCGCATGCGGGCGCTGGTCGCCGATATTGCGGAAAAGGCTGCTACGGTCGAACACGGCGGCTCGGAGGAAGCGCGTGAGCGGCATGTTTCGCGCGGCAAGCTCCTGCCGCGGCAACGTCTTGCCCAATTGCTCGATACCGGCTCGCCCTTCCTCGAGATCGGCCAGTTCGCGGCGTGGTCGATGTATGGCGAGGACATCTCCTCGGCCGGCCTCATCGCCGGCGTCGGCCGCGTCGAAGGCACCGAAGTCATGGTCGTCGTCAATGACGCCACGGTGAAGGGCGGCACCTATTATCCACTGACGGTGAAGAAGCATCTGCGTGCACAGGAGATCGCATTGCAGAACAATCTGCCTTGCGTCTATCTGGTCGACAGCGGCGGCGCCAATCTGCCCAATCAGGACGAGGTGTTTCCCGACCGCGATCATTTCGGCCGCATCTTCTACAACCAGGCCAACATGTCGGCCGCCGGCATTCCGCAGATCGCCTGCGTCATGGGTTCATGCACGGCCGGCGGCGCCTATGTGCCCGCGATGTCGGACGAGACAATCATGGTGCGCAACCAGGCGACCATCTTTCTCGGCGGGCCGCCGCTGGTGAAGGCGGCCACCGGCGAGGACGTCACCGCCGAGGACCTCGGTGGTGCCGACGTGCACACAAGGCTTTCCGGCGTTGCCGATCACTATGCGCTCGACGACGAACATGCGCTGGCAATATGCCGGCGTATCGTCAAAAACCTGAATCGGAACAAGACTGTAAGCCTGGCCCTGAAGAAATCGATTCCGCCGCTTCACGATCCACATGAACTCTACGGCATCGTACCGACGGATTTGCGCCAGCCTTACGACGTGCGCGAGGTGATCGCCCGCATCGTCGACGGCTCCGAGTTCGATGAGTTCAAGCAGAATTACGGCACCACGCTGATCACCGGCTTCGCCCACCTCAGCGGCATGCCGGTCGGCATCGTCGCCAACAATGGCGTGCTGTTTTCGGAAAGCGCGCTGAAGGGCGCGCACTTCATCGAGCTGTGCTGCCAGCGCAAGATCCCGCTGGTCTTCCTGCAAAACATCACCGGTTTCATGGTCGGGCGAAAATACGAGGCCGGCGGCATCGCCAAGGATGGCGCCAAGCTGGTCATGGCGGTCGCAACGGCCAAGGTGCCGAAGGTGACCGTGATCATCGGCGGCTCGTTCGGCGCCGGCAATTACGGTATGTGCGGACGCGCCTATTCGCCACGCTTCCTGTGGATGTGGCCGAATGCCCGCATCTCGGTGATGGGCGGCGAACAGGCAGCAACGGTGCTGGCCGTCGTCAAGCGCGAAGGCATCGAGCGCAAGGGTGGCGAGTGGAGCGTCGAAGAGGAAGCCAAATTCAAGAAGCCGATCCTGATGAAGTACGAGCATGAAGGGCACCCGCTCTATTCGTCGGCAAGGCTCTGGGACGACGGCATCATCGATCCGGCGAAGACCCGCGAGGTGCTGGCGCTTAGCCTGTCGGCCGCGCTGAACGCCGGGATCGAGGAGACCCGGTTCGGCGTGTTCAGGATGTGAGATGAGCGCAGTCGGCCAGAGGATTCGCGTTCACACCGGCGACATCACGAAGCTGGCGGTCGATGCCATCGTCAATGCCGCCAACACCTCGCTTCTCGGCGGCGGTGGCGTGGACGGCGCCATTCACCGCGCGGCCGGCCCCGAGCTTGAGTTCGAATGCCGGATGCTGAATGGCTGCAAGGTTGGCGAGGCAAAGCTCACCAAGGGCTACAGGCTGCCGGCACGCTACATCATCCACACGGTCGGACCGGTCTGGTAAGGCGGCGGTAAAGGAGAAGCCGAGCTGCTCGCCTCCTGCTATCGCCGGTCACTCGAAATCGCCGCCGCAAAGGACTGCCGGACGGTGGCGTTTCCAGCGATCTCGACCGGTGTCTACCGCTATCCTAAGGATCAGGCGACGCAAATTGCTGTCGGTACCGTGAGTGCCTTCATCGGCCAGAATATCGTTCCGGAAACTGTCATTTTCTGCTGCTTCGACGAGCCGACGGCCGAACTGTATCAGCGGGTCGTTGCTGCACTCGGCAGGGTGTGACCCTGCGCGGGCGACGAACCCGTCCACACCTCCAGACCAATTTTTTTGCTTCTTCATCTGGCCAGCCGAAAGAATCACGGCTATTGGTCATGTCAAATACCAATGGGGATTGGGCGAAGATGAAACGGCGGCTTTTCAAGGAAACAACTGCGTCTATACTTGCGGGGTTGCTTATATTAGCGACGCCTGGCGCCAGTGCAGCGGCGTCGCTGGCTGGGAAAGTCGGCGACAAGCGTTCCTTCGTGTATCTCCCTCAGCAAGGCTCGGAAGGCAATTGCAGGCAGGCCTACAACGCCTATGTGGCTGCGGCCGGTCATTCCGCCTACGCATCGACCATCACCGGAGCAAGGGTCCTGTATTTCGTCTGCGGCGTGCACATTAACGCACCGTCCCAGAAGGCTGCCGAAGCGCTCGCGCTTAAGTCATGCGAATCCGGTCGCAAGAAGTTCAAAGTGGACATGGTCGGCGGCTGCGGCGTAGTCGCTTCCAAGTAGCTTTCGGCATCAAAGCGCCAGATAGCAATGGGGGATAGGGCGAAGATGAGACTTCAGCTTTTTCAGAAAACAACTGTATCCATATTTGCAGGGTTGCTCGTGTTGGGGGCGCCCGGTATCGGAGCAGCGGAGTCGCTGGCGGGAAGCAAGGGCGACAGCCGCTATCCCGTCTATTTCGCACCTGGCTCGACGGGAGGCTGTCAGAAGGCATACAGGGCCTATGTGGCGACCGGCAGCCATTCCGCTTATGCGTCGACTCCATTCAATTGGGCGACCGAGTTCATGATTTGCGCGCGTGCAAATGCAACGTCGCAAAAGGCTGCAGAGGCGCAGGCGCTGAAATCCTGCCAGTCAGCCAAGAGGAGCTACAAGGTCACAACCGCGGGAGCTTGCAGCATCGCTGCCTCCAAGTAGGAGATGCTGTTGGCGTTCGCTCTTCCAGGGGGAAAAATGACACCGAGACACGTCAAAAGTACAATCGCTTCGATACTTGCCGGCTTTCTTGTATTCACGGCACCTGGCATAGGAACGGCGGAATCGCTGGCGGGAAGCAAGGGCGAGACCCGTTTCTACCCCTATTTGCCGAAGAATCCGAAGGATCCATGCACCATGGCTTACAAGGCCTATGTAGCGGCCGGTGGCCATTCGGCCTATGCAAGCACTCCGTATTCCCGGGTGCGTTCGCTGTACATCATATGCGGCTCGCGCTTGAATGCACCATCACAGCAAGCTGCCGAAGAGTTGGCGTTAAAATCCTGTCAGGCCACCCGCAACAGTTATAAGGTTACGACAGGCGGAGGCTGCGAAATAGCCGCCTCCAAATAGCTGAATATCTGCCAGTCTTGGGTTTTTCAAATGGGTTGGGCAATGAAATCTTTATCCATCAGGCGAGCAACCATATTGGTACTTGCACTGTTCGTGGCCTCTGCACCGAATATTGGCGCCGCCGAATCGCTAGCTGGAAGCAAGGGCGACGTCCGTTTCTACCCGTATTTGCCGGCAACCGCGGATCGGCCGTGTACCAAGGCATATAAGGCGTATGTGGCGGCCAGCGGCCATTCAGCCTATGCGACCACTCCGTATTCCAGAGTGCGTTCGTTGTACATCATGTGCGGCTCGCGCTTGAATGCGCCCTCGCAAAAGGCTGCCGAGGATATGGCTATGAAATCCTGCCAGGCCACCCGCAGCCATTACAAGGTCACGACCGGTGGAGCTTGCGAAATCGCGGCCTCCAAGTAGGCAGGCCTCGCTTGCCTATCCTTTGACGGCCAGATTACAAAGCGGGGTATTGCCGCAGCTCGCGTGAAGAGAATTCGCGCCGTTGGCGGCGAGCTCTGCCTGTGGAGGCCCGATGTTCGCCAAGATCCTGATCGCCAACCGTGGCGAGATCGCCTGCCGGGTGGTCCGCACGGCACGCAGGATGGGTGTGCGCAGCGTCGCCGTCTATTCTGACGCCGACGCTCGCGCCTTGCATGTCGAGACGGCGGACGAGGCGGTGCATATCGGTCCCTCGCCTGCCGGCGAAAGCTATCTGCGGGGTAACAAGATCATCGCGGCGGCCTTGGCCACGGGTGCCGAGGCCATTCATCCGGGCTACGGCTTTCTCTCGGAAAATCCCGACTTCGTCGACCAGGTGGTCGCGGCGGGGCTGATCTTCATCGGGCCGTCGGCGGCCTCGATCCGCGCCATGGGATTGAAGGACGCGGCTAAGCGGCTGATGGAAAAGGCCGGCGTGCCGGTGGTGCCGGGCTATCATGGCGAGGCGCAGGAGATCGTGTTGCTCGCCTCCAAGGCGCGCGAGATCGGCTACCCCGTATTGATCAAGGCGCGCGCCGGTGGCGGCGGCAAGGGCATGCGGCGCGTCGAGCATCCCGATGATTTTTCGGAAGCACTGTCTGGCGCGCGGCGCGAGGCGAAGGCCGCCTTCGGTGACGACCGCGTTTTGGTGGAAAAATATGTCGACAAGCCGCGCCACATCGAAGTGCAGATATTCGGCGACAGTTTCGGCAATGTCGTGCACCTCTACGAGCGCGACTGCTCGGCGCAACGCCGCCACCAGAAGGTGATCGAGGAGGCGCCTGCCCCCGGCATGACGCCGGCGTTGCGCAAGGCGATGACCGAGGCGGCGGTGAAGGCCGCCAAGGCAATCCACTATTCCGGCGCCGGCACCATCGAGTTCATCGTCGATGCCTCGCAAGGTCTGAAGGCCGACCGTTTCTGGTTCATGGAAATGAACACCCGCCTGCAGGTCGAGCACCCGGTCACCGAAATGGTCACCGGCATCGACCTGGTCGAGTGGCAGTTGCGGGTGGCCTCCGGCGAAAAACTGCCGAAGACGCAGAGCGAGGTCGCGCTCTCCGGCCACGCCTTCGAGGCGCGCATCTATGCCGAGGACGCAGCAAGAGGGTTTTTGCCGGCGACCGGCACCTTGCACCATTTAAAATTTCCGCAACCGGCGCCCGAAGGTGCGAGCATGCGCATCGAAACCGGTGTGCGCGCCGGCGATGCGATCTCGCCGTCTTACGATCCGATGATCGCCAAGCTGGTCATCCATGGCAAGGACAGGCGGACGGCGCTCACGGCACTCGGCGCGGCGCTGTCGCAGACCGAAATCGCCGGCTCGACGGTCAACACCGCCTTTCTTGCCGCGCTGGCCGCTGATGCGGATTTTGCGGCGGGCGATGTCGATACCGACCTGATCGCCAGGCATCAGCAGGCGCTGACGGCGGTTCCGCCGCCGAGCGGTGAGACGATTGCCGCTGCGGCACTTGCCGCGTCTGGTGCGGGCGACTTGCCGTCCTCCGACGATCCCTGGTCGTCACTGGCCGGCTATGCGCATTTCCACGCGGTGGCGCGGCGCACGCTGCTGAGATTTGGCGAGCAGGGGATCGTCGCGCGCGTATCGGTGCGGCCGGACGGGCGGTTCGAGGTGGCGCTGGATGCCCCCTATGACAGCGCCAATTCGCATGATCTCCGCGCCGCGCCTCGCCTCGCCCGCTGGCCGGGCCACGTCACGGTCTTCGAAGGCGCCATCGGCTACGGTTTTGCCGTGCCGGATCCGCTGGCGCGGGCCGACGAAGCCGCAGCCGCTTCCGGCAGCCTGCGCGCGCCAATGCCGGGACTGGTCAAATTGGTTCGTGCTGGCAAAGGCGAGGCCGTGATCAAGGGGCAGCCGCTGCTGATCCTGGAGGCGATGAAGATGGAGCACACCATTGCCGCCCCCCATGACGGGGTAATCGCCGAAATCGCTGCCGAAGGCGCGCAGGTCACCGACGGAACCGTGCTGGTTCGCTTTGCCGAGGAACCACAGCTGACTGCTGTTTCCCTATCCACGAAGTGATCTCGAACGCGTCACAAAGGCATCGCCAAGAACAACATGGCCGGGTTTGACCCCGGCCATGTTCGATTACACCAGCGCAGCTTGCGGCGCCGCGGCCATTACGGCTGGATCGGGGCGTATTTGCCGTCGTGCCACTGGTTGATGTCGTAGCTGGCGTTCTTGAGGTCGCCTTTCTCGTCGAAGGTGACCGGACCGACAACCGTGCTGATCGGCTGGCCGTTCTTCAACGCTTCAGCGACCTTGGCCGGGTCGTCGCTGCCGGCGCGCTTGATGCCTTCGGCGAAGGCCTGGATCACCGCATAGGAAAACAGCGTGAAGCCCTCCGGCACGAAGCCGCCGGCCTTGATCTTGGCGATGGCTTCCCTGGCTTCGGGCTTCGCCTGCGGATCCGATGGGAAGACGAACATGGTGCCTTCACCGGCCGGACCGGCAACCTGCCAGAATTCCGGCGAAGCGATCGAGTCCGGCATGATCAGCTGGAACTTGAGGTTCTGCTCCGCCGACTGGCGCAGGATGAGGCCCGCTTCGGGATGATAGCCGCCGAAATAGACGACATCAGCTTTCAGCTCCTTGAGCTTGGTAACAAGCGCGGAGTAGTCCTTCTCGCCGGCGTTGATGCCCTCGTAGAGGATCTCCTTGAGACCGTTCTGGTTCATCGTTGCCTTGACGGCATCGGCCACACCCTGCCCATAGGCGCTCTTGTCGTGCATGATGACGACGTTCTTGCCGGCATATTTCTTGGCGATCCATGGACCGATGAAAGCGCCCTGCGCATCGTCGCGCGTATAGAGGCGCATGATCGTCGGCCAGCCAGCCTTCGCCGCTGCGTCGGTTAGCACCGGGTTCGAGGAAGCCGGACTCATCATCAGCGCGCCGGCTTCGGCGTAGACAGCGGAGGCCGGGATGCTGGAGCCCGAGCAGGCGTGGCCGTCGATGAACTTGACACCATTGGCGATGATGCGGTTGGCGACCGAAACCGCCTGCTTCGGATCGCACTGGTCATCCTCGATGTCGAGCTTGATCTGACGGCCATCGACACCGCCAGCCGCGTTGATCGCGTCAGCGGCGGCTTGCGCGCCCTGCTTGAACTGATCGCCGATGGTGGCAAGCTGACCGGTCATCGGTCCGACCACCGAAAAGGTGATGTCGTCGGCGAAGGCGACCGGCGCGGTCATCATCAGGCCAAATATGGCGGCGCTCAAAATACTGAATTTCTTCATGGTGACACAACTCCTCCACTCTCGCGCGACCGTCCCGGCCGCGCCTCTTCCAGAGTGGCGGGAGAATTTCATCCTTCACCGGAGCTGTCTAGGCGCATCGTCGGCACTCGATTGGGCCTGCAACACGCGGTCCCAAAGACAAAGCCGCGCCAGCCTTGTTCCGGCCGGTCGCGGCTTTTGTCATGAGCTTCCCAACGCAGCCGCGCCAGGACCCGCTCGCCTTCCCTGTCTATTGCTCAGCGGCTGCCGTGTTCTTGATCTTCTTGGCCCTGCCGTCTTGCGCGGCCTTGATTTTTCGGGCCTAACCGTCTGCGCGGCTTTGACCCGAAGCGTCCCTGTCGTGAACTCAGTACCCCCGTGAAGTCGACGTTGACGAATTCAGTGCATCGTCATCCATTCGCGGGCTTCGCGGAGCGCCTTGGCGATCTCGACCTTCGACATGGCGGCCGACAATTCAGAGCGCAGTTCCGCGGCGCGGGCCGAACCCTTGATCGCGGCGATATTGAACCATTTGTGGGCGGCGACGACATCGGTCTCGCAATCGCGGCCGGTCGCATACATCATGCCCAACTCGAAAAGAATATCGGCCTGGGCAGTTGCCCCCATGGCGCCGAAGCCGGCTTCAAGCATTTCAAAACGTGCCATTTCAAATCCCCTGTTCTGGCTCCCGAGAGGTGTCTCCGTCTGTCCCTCGGTGTCCTTGACTACCTTCGGGGCGGCTCTCTTTCGATGCTTTCGAGAATGCCGCGGAGGCTTGAATCCGTCGTTAAATGGCGTGCTTAATTTGAGGAAAACAAAGCTAAAACAAGAGGTAAACGCGAAAATTCGTTAAGGATACAAAGCCAGCAATCGCGCCGGTTTGCACAAAATTTGAAGAAAACTTGCGAGGCGCGGATCAAGACTCCGCTAACCACGGAACACAAAGACGTGTGCGGCCCGTTTCATTTTTCGCCGGCGCGGCCGTTCGGGAGCGGGCAAAAACCCGCAACCCTTCCGTCGCGGCACCGCTTTTGTTTTTCCGAGAGCTGGACTAGCTTACGTTTGCGTAAGGGGCAGACGGCCGGGGCGGAGCCCGATTGACTTGCCTGAGGGAGGAGAGACATGTTTCGACAAGTGAGCCTGGCCCTCGCGGCCGCAATAACGATGACCGGCGCGGCATGGGCCGATCCGATCGAAGGCAATTGGAAAACGCAAGCCGGATCGACTGCCGCCATTTCGGGTGGCGGCGGGGCATTTTCGATTACGCTCAAATCCGGCAAATTTGCCGGCAAGAACATCGGTTCACTGAAGGTGGCCGGCGACAACAAATATGCCGGCACGATAACCGACCCGGAAACCGACAAGACCTATTCGGGCAAGGCGTCGCTTTCCGGCAGTTCGCTCAAGATGAGCGGCTGCGTGCTCGGCGGGCTGATCTGCAAGAGCCAGACCTGGCATAAGCTCTGATCGAGCCCTTCCTGCCGGGATGAGCGGGGCCAGTTGGCCCCGTTTTCATGTTATCGGTCTCGCAGCCACGGCGTCGCCACCGGTCGCTGCTTTCAAGGCGGCCCGTCCAGAGATCATCAACCATTTTGAACCCCAGATGAACGCCGGCATCAGAGCTGGTTCAGCCGGGGCAAGGCATTGTCATGCGTGTTGAAGGAGACACCGCGCAATGCTTGCCCGCCGCTTCACCATCGTCTGCCTGCTGATGAGCCTGTTCGGCATGTTGTTCGCTGTCCTTGTCGCCGAAGCCGGCCGTCCGGCCCGCGCCTGGGACGTCGCCATTTCCTGCCGGCTCGGTTGCCCGAACCAGCTTCGCCACTGAACCCGACAGCGAGAATCTAGAAAACCACGCCATGACCCACCTCACCGCCAACGTCCTCAAGACCCTTCGGCTTCTGCCGCGGACGGCGCTCATCCTAATGCTTCTGGCGGCCCCGGTTCTGGCCGTACCGACGATGCGCGCCGATGCCGGTTCGACCATCGAGGCGCCTGCGCTGAGGAAGTCCGGTCTCGGCTTTGTGCTGCTGGTCAGCCTGCGGCGCGGTTGAATCGCAGGAAAGAAAACGCCCAACAGCGTTCTGAGACCGCCTTACCCCCTCCCAACCGCGCGCCCAACTCTCTATATTGGGTCATGGAAAAGCGAATCTATCCCCAAGCCATTGAATCGGTCGTCACGCCGGAGCCGTTTGGCCGACAGAGCTTCAACGACGCCAAGAAGGCGGTCGCCGCCCTGCAGGTGCTTTACGACCGCAATACCAAGTTCCTGCGCGATTCATTTGCCGCGCTCGCCGCGGGCGGCGACAACAACAAACGCTACCGGGCCTTCTATCCGGAGATCGGCGTCACCACGAGTTCGTTCACCCAGATCGACTCGCGGCAGGCCTATGGCCACATGCCGACGCCGGGGCATTTCTCGACCACCGTCACCCAGCCTGCCCTTTTCGAAAGCTATCTCACCGAACAGCTTCGGCTGATCATGCGCAACCACGGCGTTCCGGTCACGGTTTCGGAATCGACCACTCCCATCCCGCTGCATTTCGCCTTTCTCGAAGGCACGCATGTCGACGGCACTGCTGCCGAGCGCATTAAACGGCCGATCCGTGACCTGTTCGACGTGCCGGATCTCGACGGCACCGACGACCAGATCGCCAACGGCACGTTCGAAGTGGCATTGGGCGAGGCACGGCCGCTGGCACCGTTCACCGCGCAACGGATCGACTATTCGCTGCATCGGATGTCGCATTACACCGCGACCAGTCCCCAGCATTTCCAGAACTTCGTGCTGTTCACCAATTACCAGTTCTATATCGACGAATTCGTCGCCCGTGCACGCGATTTGATGGCCAATGGCGGTGACGGATACGTCGAGTTCGTCGAGCCGGGCAATATTGTGACCAAAGTCGGGGACAGCGCGCCCGGTGAGGGTGCCGCGCCGCCTCGCCTGCCGCAGATGCCGGCCTATCATCTGAAGAAGCCGAACCATGGCGGCATCACCATGGTCAATATTGGCGTTGGCCCTTCCAACGCCAAGACGATCACCGACCATATCGCGGTGCTCCGGCCGCATGCCTGGGTGATGCTCGGCCATTGCGCCGGTCTGCGCAACACGCAGGCGCTGGGGGATTATGTGCTGGCGCATGCGTATGTACGGGAAGACCATGTCCTCGACGACGACCTTCCGGTCTGGGTGCCGATTCCGCCGTTGGCTGAAATCCAGGTGGCGCTGCAGGAAGCGGTCGCCGAGGTCACCGGGCTTTCCGGCTACGACCTCAAGCGCATCATGCGCACCGGCACCGTCGCCACCATCGACAACCGCAATTGGGAGTTGCGCGACCAGCGCGGGCCGGTGCAGCGGCTGTCGCAGTCGCGGGCGATCGCGCTCGATATGGAATCGGCGACGATCGCCGCCAACGGCTTTCGCTTCCGGGTGCCCTATGGCACGCTGCTTTGCGTCTCCGACAAGCCCCTGCATGGCGAATTGAAGCTGCCTGGCATGGCGACCGAATTCTACAAGCGGCAAGTGGCGCAGCATTTGACCATCGGCATCAGGGCGATGGAGAAGCTGGCCGAAATGCCGATGGAGCGGCTGCATTCGCGCAAGCTCAGGAGCTTTTCGGAAACTGCCTTCCAGTAGCTGCCGATCGCATGTGTCGGTCCACGGCAGGACGTTTCGTCATCTTGATTGAGCCGCATTTCTGCCGATAGACAAAGCGATGGCACGTGTTCGAGACATGACGGTTGCACTGGCGTTCGTCGCAATGCTTGCACTCTCGGTCGCGCTGGTGGCCGGGTTCTTCGGATCGCTGCATCCGGCCTTCGATTCTTTTGCTCATTTCCGCGTTCATTTTGCCTTCTTGATGGCGCTTTGCGCGCTGCCGCTGCTCGCCACCTCGTTTCGCCTGCAGGCCGCCGCCGGATTGCTGTTTGCGGTGGCCGCCTTTGCCACCACGTCGAATGCCTTGCCGCTTTCGCGGCTATGGCAGGTGCAGGCCGCCTACGACGCCAGGCCCGGCGGCGAGGCGGACTACCGCCTGCTGCAGATGAACCTCAGGTTCAACAATCCAACGCCTGAGAAGGTGCTGTCGCTGATCGGCCGGACCCAGCCTGATGTGATCACCCTCGATGAGGTGTCCGAAATGTGGAAGGCAAAGCTTGGGCTGCTGTCCGGCGCTTATCCCTACCGGATCCTCTGCCCGTATCCCAATGGCGTGTTCGGCGTTGCGCTGCTGTCCAGACGACCGTTTGCCGCGGGCACAGAGCCGCACTGCGACAGCCGCGGCGCGATGGCAATCGCTACGGTCGATTTCGGCGGAACCGACGTCGATGTCGCCGCCATCCACCTCACCTGGCCATGGCCGCACAACCAATCACGGCAGATTGACGGACTGTCGAACGAAATCGTCTCGCTTGGCGAGACGTCGATCCTGGCGGGCGACTGCAACGCAGCGCCATGGAGCGCCGCTGTCCGGCGCGTCGCATCGCTTGGCAAGCTGACTGTAATGCCATCGGTCGGGCCGACCTGGCTCTACAGAAAGCTGCCGGATTTCCTGCGCTTCGCCGGACTGCCGATCGACCAGGTTTTCAGCAAGGGCGCTATCGCCATCCGTTCGGCGTCGACCCTTGGGGACACCGGCTCAGACCATCTGCCGGTGCTGGTGGAATTTTCGCTGCGCTCGGGTGGACAAGAGCCGCTCGACGAGCACCAGACGGCGACCGCACTTGCGGCGCTGCCTGGCGGGGCCCGAAGCTGAAAATCCGCAGTCCAATCTCTACCCTGGCTTATTATTGGCCCACAAAAGCGCGGATGAGGTGCTCGACGGGGCCGCCGTCGCGATGCTCGCGCGCATCGAAGGCCTTCTGCTTTGCTTCATATTCGGCATAGATGGCATTGATCCGGCGCTTTGCCTCGCGACGTGCCTCGAAACAGTGCGGGTCATCACCGACTGTCAACCCTCGAACCGACTTTTCGGTGGCCCGCATCATCTGTCTGGCGATGCGGCCATGGGTCTCTTCATGGGCGCGGACGCCAGCGAAGAACCGCTTCCACCGCTTCTGCAGTGCCGGCGACGTGGCTGAGGCTAGTTTGGGATAGGTATAGAAGAGATTGAGCGTCCCGTTGGCCTGGCGCAGGCGGCAGACGCCGTTTTCCGTATAGGCGTCGAAGGTCCAATCATCGACGCTGTAGCCGGTCTGCGCGATGGCGTGGGTCATGAAGCCGTGCTTCGGCCCACTGCGATCCATGGCCTCGATCAGGGCCGCGCCGGTGGTTCCGGCAATGTTATAAGTTCGTGTCTTGACCAATACTTTAGTGTCGGCCAAGGCTAAAGGGGTGCACAACGCCCCGATCGCCACAGCGCTCGTCAGAACTGCCAGACGCATTTTCCTTCCTCCCTGTCGTCACAGAAAGGAAACACAGGCAGGCGGTCTATTCAACAATCCTATGGTTGCGCTGCTCCTCATCTTGTTTGGTCCGGAGCAAACCTTGTGACTTACATGTTCTGGTAGACCGGGCCCTCGCCGCCCTGTGGCGGCACCCAATTTATGTTCTGGTTCGGGTCCTTGATATCGCAAGTCTTGCAGTGCACACAGTTCTGCGCGTTGATGACGAAGCGCACATCCTTGGCCGCAGGATCGGCGGCGGCATTGCCGTCCTTGTCGACCCATTCGTAGACGCTAGCCGGGCAGTAACGCGTCGAGGGCCCGGCATAGACGTCATGTTCGGAGCGCTTCTGCAGGTCCATGTCGGCGACGAGCAGATGCACCGGCTCGTTTTCCTCGTGGTTGGTGTTGGACAGGAACACCGACGACAGCCGGTCGAAGGTCAGCACCCCGTCCGGCTTCGGATAGGCGATCTTCTGGTGCGCGGCGGCCGGTTCCAGCGTGGCGTAGTCGGCCTTGCCGTGCTTCATCGTGCCGAAGGGCGAGAAGCCGAACAGCGTGTTCAGCCACATGTCGAGCCCGCCAAGGCCGACGCCGACAATGGTGCCGAAGCGCGTCCATAGCGGCTTGACGTTGCGCACTTTCTTCAGATCCTTGCCGATGTCGGTGGCGCGCCAGGCGGCCTCGTAGGAGGCCAGCTCGTCATTGGCGCGGCCGGCGGCTATCGCATCACAGACATGCTCGGCGGCCAGCATTCCGGAGAGCACGGCATTGTGCGAGCCCTTGATGCGCGGCACGTTGACGAAGCCGGCCGCGCAGCCGATCAGCGCACCGCCGGGGAAGGACAGTTTCGGCACCGACTGCCAGCCACCTTCGGTGATGGCGCGGGCACCATAGCCCAGCCGCTTGGCGCCCTCGAAGGTGCCGCGGATCGCCGGATGGGTCTTGAAGCGTTGGAACTCGTCAAAGGGCGACAGATAGGGGTTCTTGTAGTTCAGGTGAACGACGAAGCCGACTGCCACCTGATTGTCCTCGAGATGGTAGAGAAAGGAGCCGCCGCCGGTCTTCATATCGAGCGGCCAGCCGAAGGAATGCTGGACAAGGCCCGGCCGGTGGTTTTCCGGTTTGACCTGCCAGAGTTCCTTGAGGCCGATGCCGTATTTTCCGGGCTCACGACCGTCGGAAAGGTGATATTTGGCGATCAGTTGCTTGGCCAGCGAGCCGCGCGCGCCCTCGCCGATCAAGACATATTTGCCCATCAGCGCCATGCCCGGCGCAAAGCCCGGGCCGTGCGTGCCGTCCTTCTCGACGCCCATGTCGCCGGTGACGACGCCGGTGACCGCACCGGCCTCGTTGTAGAGCAGGCCGACCGCGGCAAAGCCCGGATAGATCTCGACGCCCAGCGCCTCGGCCTTTGTCGCCAGCCAGCGGCAGACATTGCCGAGCGAGACGACATAGTTGCCGTGATTGTTCATCAGCGGCGGCATCAGGATATTGGGCAGACGGAACGAACCGGCGGGGCCGAGAACCAAGAAATGGTCGTCGGTGACCGGTGTCCTGAAGGGATGACCCTCCTCTTCGCGCCAACCCGGCAACAGCCGGTCGATGCCGATCGGATCGACGACGGCGCCGGACAGGATGTGCGCGCCGACTTCGCCGCCCTTTTCCAGCACGACAACGGAAAGCTCGGGATTGACCTGCTTGAGACGGATCGCGGCGGCGAGGCCGGCCGGGCCGGCGCCGACGATGACCACGTCGAATTCCATGCTTTCGCGTTCGATATCGCTCATCGACCCCTCACTGGCTCGCTATTCCCGGCATCTTGCTGGCTCACGCGCTGCATAGCGCATCAAATAGCGACGGGAAACCGGCGCGGACGTGACAATACCGATTTCGTCAAAAAGTCGCGTCCTGCCGCACAGATTCGCGGTGGCGAGCACCAATCTTCAATCCTATTCCGTTTGTAGAGATATGTCGCACTGATGTTTTTAATTGTTCGACGGCTTGCTTATCGGCCATACTTCCCGCCATGCGCATATTCGGGCCGGCTGGCTTTTCATCGACGCGCTTTTTTTTCACGCCCGGCCGGATTTGCCGTGCGGCGTTCTTGGCGCTTCTGCCGCTGGCGGCCGTTGATGCCCGCGCCGACCCACGACTGGTCTGGGCGACCGGCGCCTACTCCTTTTCCGACGAGCGCGGCGGCTTCCGCATCACCGGGGCTTCGGGCGTCGGCACGAAGGAGGATCCGCTCGTCATCACCGAAGAGCTGAATTCAGCGACGCCGGTAACGCTGGCCATTCGCACGACCAAGCCGATCCAGCCGTTCGGCAAGGCTGGAGACTTCGCCAATGGGCTGATGTACATGCGCATCGACGTGCTCAACAATAGCGGCCAGGCCTGGGTCGAGTTCCAGTTCGAACTCCAGGAGATCCTCGACCAGCCGAGCGTGTTCGGCGACGGCCTGTCGTTCGACCAGCGCAACAAAACGCCCGAAAATATCTGGTCGAGCAGCTACGCCGATTTCGACCGCAATTTCGAACCGTATGACCGCCTGCTGTTCAAGAACGGCAAGATCGACCCGCTGAAGACCGCCAGCTTCTATTTCCTGATCACCGACTACACGCCGCGCTGGACGTTCTATCTGGTGCAGGATCCGCGCATACCGTCGAGCTGAACTTGCAAATTCAAGCTCCGCGGCCGAATGTGAAACCATGACTGCCGCCCCCCACAATAACCGAGCCGATCTCGCCGAGCTGCTGGCCTTCTACGCCAGCGCTGGCGTCGATGAGGCACTTGAAGAACAGCCGGTAAACAGGTTTGCAGAAGCCAGGCCGCCGGAGCGGGTACCCGCGGCGGCCGCTCTGCCGGCCGGTGAAAATGCGGCGCCGCAACGCTCGACGAGCGTGTCGCGCGCCGAAATGGGCGAGAGACCGAATACGGCCCCGGTTGTGCGAATGCCCCCGGCCACCGCAACGGTGCCCGACGAGGCGCAGGCAGCGTTAGCGCGGCAACTGGCGAGGTCGGCGGCAAACCTCGACGAGCTTCGCCAGCACATGGCGGCATTCGACGGCTGCAATCTCAAATTCACGGCCAAGAACCTGGTGTTCGCCGACGGCAATCCGACTGCCGAGGTGATGCTGGTCGGCGAAGCGCCGGGCCGCGACGAGGACATAGAGGGCCTGCCGTTCGTCGGCCGCTCTGGCCGGCTGCTCGACCACATCCTGGCCGCGATCGGTCTTGATCGAAATTCAGTCTACATCGCCAATGTCATTCCCTGGCGGCCACCGGGCAATCGCACGCCCACGCCGCACGAGACCGAGATATGCCGGCCGTTCATCGAACGGCAGATCGAGTTGGTTGCTCCGAAAGTGCTGGTCAATCTCGGCGGCCCGTCGGCAAAGACCCTGCTCAACACCTCTGAAGGCATATTGCGGCTGCGCGGCAACTGGCGCGTCCACACGACCCCATCCGGCGTCGCAATTCCCGCCATGCCGACCCTGCATCCGGCCTATCTCCTGAGGACGCCGGCGCACAAGAAGCTGGCGTGGCGGGATTTCCTCGAAGTGAAGGCGAAGTTGCGGGCGCTGAGTTGAGGTTCGCGCGCCTCTTCCTTCTCTCTGTGGTGGAGAAGGGAAAGACAGTGCCGATGACTTCCCAGGTAATTGAAATCCCTCTCCCACCGGCCTAGTCATCTCGTCATGACAGCAGTCCAGATTTCCGCCGGCAGTCTCATTCGCGAATGGCGTACACGCCGGCGCATGAGCCAGCTCGACCTCGCCATGGAGGCCGAGATCTCGCAGCGGCATCTGAGCTTCGTCGAAAGCGGCCGCGCCGCACCCTCGCGCGATATGGTGCTGCATCTGGCCGAGCAGCTTTCGATCCCGCTCAGGCAGCGCAACCAGCTGCTGCTGGCCGCCGGCTTTGCCCCGAGCTTCAGTGAGCGGCCGCTTGACGATGCCTCGATGGCGCCGGCGATGGCGGCGGTCGAGACCGTGCTCAAGGCGCACGAGCCGTTCCCGGCGCTTGCCGTCGACCGGCACTGGAACCTGGTGTCGGCGAACGCCGCCATAGGCCCGTTCCTCGCCAATGTCGCCGATGCCTCATTGCTGACGCCGCCGGTCAACGTGCTGCGCCTCAGCCTGCATCCCGGCGGCATCGCGCCGCGCATCGTCAACCTTGCGGAATGGCGGACGCATCTTCTGGAGCGGCTGAAGCAGCAGAACGATGCTACCGCCGATCCGGTGCTGGTCGAGCTCGAGCGCGAGCTTCGGGCCTATCCGTCCGGCCTCAAAGGCAGCCGGCCGGCGCCGGTCGAACCGAATGCGATTGTCCATCCGCTCAAGCTTGCCCATGGCGACGCGATGCTGTCGTTCATCAGCACCATCACCGTATTCGGCACGCCGCTCGACGTGACGTTGTCGGAGCTGGCGATCGAATCCTTTTTCCCGGCCGACGAGCAGACGCGGGCGGTGCTGGTGCGGCTGGCGAAAGGGCGGGCCGACGCGGCGAAAGGCTGATCACCCCTGTGGCGCGATCGCCTTGCGCGTGCGGGTGCGTTCGAGGCCGAGCTGGCGCTCACGCCAGATGATGAAAATGCCCGCTGCGACGACGATAATGCCGCCGACCAGCATGTTGATCGTGGCGACGTCGCCAAAGACCAGATAGCCGACCACGACGCCGAGGATCATCGAGGTGTATTCGAACGGTGCCACGACCGAAGCTTCGGCATGGCGATAGGCCGAGGTCATCAGGATCTGGCCGAGCCCGCCGCAAAAACCCGCGGCAATCAGAAGCCCCGCCTGCACTGGCGTCAGCGCCTGCCAGCCGAATGGCAGCGAAAGCAGCGCCATGACGCTCGCCGTCACAGAGAACCACAGCACGATGGTCGCCGTCCGCTCGCTCTGGACGAGGTTGCGTACCAGGAGCATGGCGATGGCCGAGATCGCCGCGGCCATGAGGGCGGCGATGACGCCGAGCACCTCCTGGTCGCCAAGGGCAGCGCCCGAGCCCAGCAGCGTCAGTTCCGGCCACGAGATGATCAGCACCCCGACCAGGCCGACGGCAACCGCGCTCCAGCGATAGATGCGGATGGCTTCGCCGAGGAAGATCGAACTGAACACCACGACCAGCAGCGGCTGCGCGTAGTTCAGCGTAATCGCCTCGGGCAGCGGCAGCCGCGTCAGCGCGAAGAAGCCGAGCCCCATGGCGCAAACCCCGACAACACCGCGCGCAATGTGGTTGAGCGGGCGCTTTGTCGAAAAGGCGGTGCCGAGTTTCCCCTGGAAGGCGAGGAAGGCGATGATCGGAAAGATGGCAAAGAAGGAGCGGAAAAAGACGATCTGGCCCGCCGGCACCGTGCCTGCCGCCTTGATGCAGGACGACATGCCGACGAAGACCGCCACCGATACGATCTTGAGCACGATCCCGGTTAGCGTGCTGTGTTCGCCGGCGTGGTCGCCGGCAGCAAGCACTGGCAAGTCCCGTTCGGCTGTCACGCCCCTTTTGCTTCCTGGATCGCCGCCAAGATGCGCGCCGGCGTTGCGGGCATGTCGATATGTCTGATGCCGTAGGCGCTATAGAGAGCGTCGGTCACCTCATTGAGCGCGGCACGCGTCGACCCGATCGTACTCGCCTCCCCGGCGCCCTTGAAGGCCTCGCGACGCAGCACCGAGGCGCCCATCCCGAATTTCGGCGTGACGACGGTCATGGAAGCCTCGCGATGATGCTTGGGAAATGATCGCCTGAAATAGACGTCGCTGCAGTTTTGTCGAGGGAGTGTTTCGTGTAAAGAGCGCAGACTTCAATTTATTTGGACCAGCGGACCCGCCCGCCACTCCCGGATCGACAGGAAAAATCAAGGAATGCGCACCGATACCGGCCAGGTCTTCAAGCTCGAAGACTATCGCCCCAGCGATTATCTCATTCCGGAAACCAGCCTGACTTTCCGCCTTTCACCTGAAGCAACGCATGTCACCGCCGTGCTGGCGGTCGAACGCCGCGACGGGATTGCGGCATCAGTGCCGCTGGTGCTCGATGGCGACGGGCTGACGCTCAGCAGCATCGCCATCGACGGCCAGGAAACGAGCCCTGCGGATTTTCTCGCCACGCCCGATCAACTGACAATCGTCAGCCCCCCTGCGGCAAGGCGCTTCCAACTGAGAATCGAAACCGTGCTGGCGCCGGCGCGGAACGAAGCGCTTATGGGCCTCTATCGCTCCAGCGACGTCTATTGCACGCAGTGCGAGGCCGAAGGCTTTCGCCGCATCACTTATTTCCTCGACCGCCCCGACATCCTGTCGGTCTATACGGTGCGCATCGAAGCTCAGCGCCGTGAGGCGCCGCTGCTTTTGTCCAACGGCAACCCGGCCGGCAGCGGCGAACTTGCCGGCGGCAGGCACTATGCGGTCTGGCACGACCCGTTCCCCAAGCCGTCCTATTTGTTTGCGCTGGTGGCGGGCGACCTCGGCAAGATCTCGGACAGTTTCGTTACCCTGTCTGGCCGCAACGTCGAGCTCGGAATCTATGTCGAACCGGGCAAGGAGAGGCTCGCCGGCTACGCCATGGATGCCTTGAAACGCTCGATGAAATGGGACGAGGAGGCGTTCGGCCGCGAATACGACCTCGATGTCTTCAACATCGTCGCCGTATCCGACTTCAATATGGGCGCGATGGAGAACAAGGGTCTCAACATCTTCAACGACAAGTATGTGCTGGCCGACCAGGAAACCGCGACGGACGCCGATTTCGCCAACATCGAAGCCATCATTGCCCATGAGTATTTCCACAATTGGACAGGTAACAGAATCACTTGCCGCGACTGGTTCCAGCTTTGCCTGAAGGAAGGCCTGACCGTTTTCCGCGACCACGAATTCTCCGCCGATCAGCGCTCGCGCGCCGTCAAGCGCATCGCCGAGGTGCGTACGCTGCGCGCCCATCAGTTTCCCGAGGACCAGGGGCCGCTGGCGCATCCCGTGCGGCCGCGCCGCTACCGCGAGATCAACAATTTCTACACGGCGACGGTCTACGAAAAGGGCTCGGAAGTCGTGCGCATGATCCATACCATCCTCGGCGCCGAGACGTTCCGCGCCGGCATGGACCTGTACTTCGAACGTCACGACGGCCAGGCGGCGACAATCGAAGACTTCATCAAGGTGTTCGAAGACGTCTCCGGTCGCGACCTGTCGCAGTTTTCGCTGTGGTACCATCAGGCCGGTACGCCGAACCTGACCGTCAGTTCAGCATATAATCCGGCGGCGCGAGAATTCACGCTCGAAATCGAGCAGTCGGTGCCGCCAACACCGGCGGAAAGCCGCAAGCGGCTGATGCACATTCCGCTTGCCTTCGGCCTGGTTGGCGCCGGTGGCGAGGCGATAGCGCATAGCGGCGTCGAAGGGGCGAACGTCGAGGACAGTGTCATCCATATCCGCAAACGTCGCCATGTCGTCAGGTTTTCCGGGATTGCCGAGCGTCCGGCCATGTCGCTCAACCGTGGCTTTTCGGCGCCGGTGACGCTTTCGGTCGAGCAACGGCCCGACGACCAGTTTTTTCTGGCTGGCCATGACAGCGACGCCTTCTCGCGCTGGCAGGCGTTCAACACGCTTTTGACCGATGCCCTGATTGCAGCCTTCCGTCAGATCCTGGACCACAGGCAACCCGAGTTCAGCGCCCGGCTGACCGAGCTTGCGGGCAAGATAGCCGGCGACGAAGCACTCGAACCCGCCTATCGGGCATTGGCGCTGGCGCTGCCCGGCGAGGCCGATATCGCCCGCGACATTGGCAAGAACATCGACCCCGACGCCATTTTCGCGGCGCGCGAGGCGCTAGTGGTTGCGATCGCCGAGACCAACAGCGAGATATTCTCCAAACTTTACGATCGGCTCGCCGACAATGGTCCGTTCAGCCCGGATGCGACCAGTGCCGGGCGGCGTGCACTGCGCAATGTCCTGCTGGATTATCTCTGCTTGCTGCCGGGAGGCGCGGAACTCGCTGCCCGGCACTTCCAGTCGGCGACCAACATGACCGACCGGGCCGCGGCGTTGACCGTGCTTGCGCACCGTCACCACGGCTCACCGGAGGCGACCAAGGCGCTGGCCGATTTCGAGGCGAGATATGCAACCGATGCGCTGGTCATGGACAAATGGTTCCAGATCCAGGCCAGTGTGCCCGGCCCGCAAACCGTCGATGCGGTGCGCGCTTTGACCGGCCACCCGACGTTCTCGATGGCCAACCCGAACCGGGTGCGCTCACTCATCGGTACGTTTTCCAGCGCCAACCAGACCGGCTTCCATAGCGCCGACGGCGAGGGCTACCGGCTTTTCGTCGAAACGGTGCTGCAGGTGGAAAAGCGCAACCCGCAGGTGGCCGCCAGGCTGGCGACGGCGCTCAGGTCTTGGCGGTCGCTCGAACCGGTGCGGCAGGCCAAGGCAAGGGAGGCGCTGCTTTCGATCGCCAATGCAGAGAAGCTGTCGGCCGATTTGCGAGACATCGTCGAGCGCACGCTGGCCTGACAACGCGCCGGCTCACCACCACAATGGCGTCTCGCCCGAAAACCGCATTATTTTAGTCGATTTTTAATCTTTTTTCGCCGCGCCTCTGGACAAGGCGAATCACCTTTGATTCTTTACAGACGATTCGGAAGTGCGGCGTTGCCGGATCGTCAAGCAGATTGAAAATCGGGGAGTGCCATTTATGGCGAAGGCGGACGCGTGGGGCGCGCCCGGTGGGACGGCTTTTGAGCGACGCGAGGCGCGAAGCGACGGTCTCGCCGGCAATACGCGGCTCATCGCCGAACCTGCCTACCGACGGCTGCTGGCAGCCGAGCCGCTGTTGCGGCGATCGATACCGGCCCTCATCATCATCTTTCTGTTGATCATTGCAGTATTGCGCTTTCTGTCGCTGATGAACGAGCGCGACGAGATCGAGCGCGACGCCAAGGCGATCCTTGCGCTGGCCGCGGGCCAACTGGCCAGTTCGATCGCTGCCGACGCGACCATGGTTTCGACGCCCGGCGCGATCCAGGACCTGCTGGAGGGAACCGGCCGTCAGGGCGCGATGGGCCGAAGCCACGTACTGGCGATCACCGACAGCGCCTTCAAGATCATTGCCGTATCGCCGCAGTCGACGCACTGGGAGGGGCGATCGCTCGATGGCGTCGTGCAGGGCGGGCAGCCGCTGTTCATGTTCGGCGACCGCGCCGGGGTGATGGAGGTCAGCATCGGCGGACAGGACTGGTACGCGGCGGTGAGCCTGGCGAATGGCCGAAGGGGTGCCGCGGCAGCCTTTGTGCCGCAGGAGGCAGTTTTTGACACCTGGCGCAAGACGGTCTCGCTCAACGTCACGCTGTTTGTGCTGACGGCCGGCGTGCTGATCATCATCCTCTACGCCTATTTCGGCCAGGCGGCGCGCGCCCAGGCCGCCGACCGCATCTATCTCGAAGCCCACCAGCGCATCGACATGGCGCTGGTGCGCGGCCGCTGCGGCCTGTGGGACTGGGACATGGTGCGCGGCAAGATGTACTGGTCGCGCTCGATGTACGACATGCTGGGCTACGAGCCTTGCGACACGATGCTGTCGTTCGGCGAAGTCGACGAAATCATCCATCCCGAGGACGGCGATTTGTTTGAACTCGCCAACAGGATCGTCGGGCGCGAGATCGACCACATCGACCAGGTGTTCCGGATGCGTCATGCCGACGGGCAATGGGTCTGGATGCGGGCAAGAGCACAGGTTATCGACCCGGAAGCCCCGGAGATCCAGCTGATCGGCATCGCCGTCGACGTCACCGAGCAGCGGCACCTGGCGCTGCGCTCCGAAGCCGCGGACCTGCGCCTGAGGACAGCCATCGAAAACATCAACGAATCCTTCGTGCTGTGGGATTCGTCCGAGCGCCTGATCATGTGCAATTCCAAATACCAGCAGGATAACGGCCTGTCGGATCGCGACGTGATGCCGGGCGCCCCGCGCGCCGTGCTGGATGAACGCATGTTGGCGTTCGCCTCGGAGCGGCGGCTTGCCAATACCAACGGACCGCAGGGGGGCGTGACCTTCGAGCGCCAGCTTGCCGACGGCCGCTGGCTTCAGGTGAACGAATTGCGGACAAGGGACGGCGGCACCGTCTCGGTCGGCTCCGACATCACCCAGATCAAGCTGCACCAGGAGAAGCTGGTCGACAGCGAGCGCCGTTTGATGGCAACGATCCACGACCTCAGCCTTGCCCGTCGGGCGGAAGAAGAACGGGCCCGCGAACTCGTCGAGCTCAATCGCAAATACATGAAGGAAACCGAGCGAGCGGAAGCGGCGAACCGGGCCAAATCTGAATTCCTGGCCAATATGTCGCACGAGTTGCGCACGCCGCTCAACGCGATCATCGGCTTTTCGGAACTGATGGAACGGGGCCTGTTCGGGCCGCTGGGTTCGCCGCGCTACGAAGAGTATGCCACCGACATCAACGGCAGCGGCAAATATCTTCTCGGCGTCATCAACGATATCCTCGACATGTCGAAGATCGAGGCCGGCCAGTTCGCGCTGGATCAGGAACAAATCGATCTCTGCCCGCTGATCAGGGAAACGGTTCGCGTCGTTTCGCTGCAGGCGGCGGAAAAATCGATCACCGTCGAAACCCGCATCGCCGATTCGCTGACGCTGTTCGCCGACCGCAGGGCGATCAAGCAGATCCTCATCAATTTGTTATCGAATGCCGTGAAGTTCACCGGGCAAGGCGGCCACATCTCGGTCAGGGCCCGCAGCATTTCCAGCGCGCTGATCCTGACGATCGAGGACAATGGCTGCGGCATCCCGAAGGCGGCGCTGAGCAAGCTCGGGCGGCCGTTCGAACAGGTGCAAAACCAGTTCTCCAAGAGCCATGCCGGCTCCGGCCTCGGCCTCGCCATCTCGCGCTCGCTGGCCGAGCTTCAGGGTGGCGCGTTGAAGATCCGCTCGACCGAAAGCGTCGGCACGATCGTCTCGGTACGCATCCCGATCAAGAAAGCCACGCAGGCGGTCAAGGCCGCTGCCTGAAACGACAAAATAAGTCTCCGGCGGCTCGCGCCGCCGGAGAGGTTATTAATTCTCACTGCATGCCGTCATTGCCGTCGCCGCCCCATTGGTGGTGACGGCCGGGACCCTTCGGCAGTTCGTTCTTCTCGATCTTGCCGTCATTGTCGCGGTCGAGCATGGCGAACACCTTCTTCTGGCGGCTGGTGATGTCGTCGGCGGTCAGCGTGCCGTCGCCCTTGGTGTCGTAGCGGGCGATGATGCGCCTGGCCATCTGCTCGAAGCGTGCCTTCTCCAGCGCGTCGGCGAGCTGTGCCACGGTCAGCTTGCCGCCATTGTCGGCGACCATCTTCTTCAGCCGCGCGTTCATGGCGTCGGAGAACTGGTCGAAGGTGATGGTGCCGTCATTGTCCTTCATGACCTTACCGAGGCGCATCATCATGCCCTCGCGCGGCCCGGCGCCGGAGTGCTCGTCTGCATAGGCAGCGGTGCCGACGGCGCCGGCCAGGGCTGCGAAAACGAGTGCAAGTCTGGTCGTCTTTCTCATGGTCTTCTCCTGTTGCATCGTCACCCCCGATGCTAGAGCGGCAGATCTTCAATCCCCGCTCTATCTCCTTGTTTGAGCATCGGAAGCTCCCAAAGCAGGTCGCCACTTTTGGCTCCGATGCTCTCGCCCGTTCGGCCGATTGCCGTCACGGTTATTTCGCACGAAGCAAAAGGTCAAAATCCTTTCTGACCTTCTGCGACGTCTCCTTGAGGTGCGCTTCAAGCACACCGAAATCCGGCAGGTCGGTGACCGCCAGAAGCAGATCCGAAAGCCCTGGCGGAACGTCGTCGCGTTCGAACGCGCCGGTAAGGCAAAGCCGTATTATCTGGGTCAGCGCCAGATAGAGCGAATAGGCATCCACCAGTTCCTGCCTGACCTGGGCGCTGGCGAAATCCGGCGCCAGGCGCGACAGGATGTCAGCCGTGCCGGTGGCCCTGCGGCCTGCCTCGATCTTTCCGGTAATCACCGCAACCTGGGCGATGAATTCGAGATCGATGAGGCCGCCCGGGATCAGCTTGATGTCCCAGGTATCGCGCGGCGGCTTCTCCTTGTCGACCATGGCGCGCATCTCGGATGCCTCGGCCATCACCTTGACTGGATCACGCGGCAGAGCGAGCACTGCGGCAACTTCCCCTTCGACCTCGCGGCAGAGCTCGGCATCGCCGCCGATCGCGCGGGCTCGCGCCAGCGCCATGTGCTCCCATGTCCAGGCGTCCTGGCGCTGATACTTCTTGAAGGCGTCGACATGGGTGGCCACCGGCCCCTTGTTGCCGGACGGCCGCAGGCGAAGGTCGAGCTCATAGAGCACGCCCTCGGCCGTCGGCGCGGAAACGGCGGCGATCAGCCGCTGCGTCAGTCGGCTGTAGTAATGCGACGGGGCAAGCGGCTTGTCGCCGTCGGACTCCTCGGCATCGGCGTCGTGATCGTAGAGCAGGATGAGGTCGACGTCGGAACCTGCCGTCAGTTCGCGGCTGCCGAGCTTCCCCATGCCGAGCAGTGCGACCCTGCCGCCGGCAATACGGCCATGACGCAGCACAAATTCCGCCGTCACCGTCTGCAATGCCGCCTCGATGGTCAGATCGGCGAGGTCGGAAAAAGCGCGGCCGGCGCGCGGTGGATCGATCGACCCGGCAAGCAGTCTGACGCCGATCAGGAACTTTTGCTCCGAAGCAAAGATGCGCAGTCGGTCGAGCACGTCCTCATAGGCCCTGTCGCCTTCGAGGAAGGCGGCAAGACGCGCCGACAGATAGGCGCGGTTGGGCAGTTCACTCAGCAGCGCCGGATCGAGCAGGCCGTCGAAGACATGTGGCCGGCGCGTGATGATGGCGGCCAGCCGCGGTGCCGCGCCCATGATCGTCGCCATCAGCTTCAGCAAAGCCGGGTTCGAATGCAGCAGCGAAAACAGCTGGATGCCGGCAGGCAGGCCGGCAAGGAATTCGTCGAAGCGGATCACTGCCTCGTCCGCCCGCCGCGTCTGGCCGAAGGCTTGCAGCAGCGCCGGCGTCAGTTCGGTCAGCCGCTCGCGCGCTTCCGCCGACCGGGTGACGCGATACCGGCCGAAGTGCCAGCCGCGGATAACCCGGCAGATGTCGCTCGGCCGCTGGAAGCCGAGCCGCTTCAGGGTCTGCAAGGTGTCGGGATCGTCGACGTCGCCGGTAAAGACCAGATTGCCGATGCCTGCCGAAAGCTCCGGCGCGGTTTCGAACAGCGCTGCATAGTGGCGCTCGACCTGGTGCAGGGCCGCGCGAAACGCTTCGGCAAAGCCTGCCGCATCGGCAAAGCCCAGCATGCGGGCGACGCGCTCCAGCCCCTCTTCGTCCTCCGGCAGGATGTGCGTCTGCTGGTCGGCAACCATCTGGATGGCGTGCTCGACGCGGCGCAGGAACCAGTATTGCCTGGTGAGCGCATCGCGCGCATCGGCAGTGATCCAGCCACGCGCGGAGAGTTCGCCAAGCATCGGCACGGTCTCGCGGCCGCGCAGTTCGGGAAAGCGACCGCCGGCGATGAGCTGCTGGGTCTGGACGAAGAACTCGATCTCGCGGATGCCGCCGCGGCCGAGCTTGACGTTGTGGCCCTTGACCGCGACCTCGCCATGGCCCTTGTGGGCGTGGATCTGGCGCTTGATCGAATGGACGTCGGCGATCGCCGCATAGTCCATGTATTTGCGCCAGATATAGGGCTGCAGTTCCTTCAGGAACGCGGCGCCGGCGGCAAGATCGCCAGCCACCGGGCGCGCCTTGATCATGGCGGCGCGCTCCCAGTTCTGGCCGCGCGCCTCATAGTAGCGCAGCGCCGCCTCGACCGGGATCGCCAGCGGCGTCGAGCCGGGGTCGGGACGAAGCCTGAGATCGGTGCGGAAGACGTAACCGTGCTCGGTGCGGTCCTGGAGAATGCGGACCAGCCGGCGGGTCAGGCGCGAAAACAGCTCGGTGGCATCGAGCGGATCGACGACGGCAGGCGCATCGGGGTCGAAGAAGACGACGAGGTCGATGTCGGAGGAGAAGTTCAGCTCATGCGCACCGAGCTTGCCCATGCCGAGCAGGATCCAGCCCGAGCGTTGCGCCGGATTTTTCGGATCCGGCAAACTGAGCTTGCCTTGCTCATGCGCGTCGCGGAGCAGGAAATCGACGGCTGCACGCGTGCAGGCGTCGGCAAGGTCGCTCAGTCGCCGCACCGTCAGCGAAGTCTCGGCCTCGCCGGCGAGATCGGCCAAGGCAATCAGGAAATGCGCCTCCGCCTTGCATCGGCGCAGCTCCATCATCAGGCTGCCTTCGGAGACGGCCTCTGCGCGCGCTGCCTTGTCGACCGCGGCGCCGATCGATGACAGCCGCGCCTCGATGGTCTCGTCAAAAAGCGCATCGAGGATTCGCGGCCGGCGGCGCGCGGTATCGCGCAGGAACGGCGACAGGTCGAAAACGGCGGCGAGGAAATCCTGGACGACCCCCTTGCCGGCGAGAAATTTCGCCAGTCGCGGCAGTTCTTCCTGCCGCGCGGCGTCGGCGATCTCCGCCAATTCCTGCCTGGCGCGGCTTGCATCCAGCGGAACGAGCTTTACCGCCGGCTTCAAAAGCCAGTCCGTCTCGCGGCGTCGCGCTGCCATCCTCGCCACCATCAGCGATCCTCCCGCCCGGGAAAACTCATGACGACGGACAATCCGGGATTGCCGGGCAGAAGCTCAAGCCGTCCATTGTGGAACGTCATGATCGCCTTGGCGAGGCTCAAGCCAAGGCCGGAACCCGGCTGCGAGCGGCTCTTTTCCAGCCGCACGAAACGCTCGGTCACCCTGGCGCGGTCGACATCGTCGGGAATGCCCTGGCCGTTGTCGGAAACAGCAAGCCTGATCTCGCCATCGATACGCTCCAGCGTCACGCGAACCGTAGGCCTGGAGGTCGAGTCGGTCGAATATTTGATCGCGTTGTCGACGATATTGGACAGCGCCTGGCCGATCAGCTCGCGATTGCCGTTGACGGCGAAGGCACCCTGTACCGAGGTTTCGAGCGTCACACCCGCCTCTTCCGCCACAGGCTCGTAGAGTTCGACGACGTCGTGCACGGCAGCGGCTAGGTCGACCCTGGTGGTGCTTTCGGAGGAATAGCCGGCCTCCAGCCGTGAGATCATCAGGATGGCGTTGAAGGTCTTTATCAGCTGATCGGATTCGGCGATCGTTCCTTCCAGCGCCTGTCGGTAGTCGCTGGTGTTGTGCTTGCCGGAAAGCGTCGCTTCGGCGCGATTGCGCAGCCTGGTCAGCGGCGTTTTCAGGTCGTGGGCGATGTTGTCGGAGACCTGCTTCAGTCCCTCGTTCAGCGTGGCGATCCTGGCCAGCATGGAATTGAGGTTTTCCGACAGCCGGTCGAACTCGTCGCCGGCGCCGGTGACCGGCAGCCGGCCGGAAAGATCGCCGCCCATGATGCGGCGGCTCGCCTCCGACACACTGTCGATGCGCTTCAGCGCAGCGCGCCCGACGAAGAACCAGATCAGCAGCCCGCCGACGCCCATCATGCCGAGCGCCAGCATCAAGGCGCGGCGAATGACGGCGCGGAAGCGCTCCGGCTCGCCGAGGTCGCGGCCAACCAGCATGATCATCTGGTTGGGCAGGCGCAGCACCAGGGCGATGGCGTTGTGGCCTTTCTCGCCTTCGGCCTGGACCTCGTTCTGCGCGGGCTCGTTCGGGTCGGAGACCGGGTTGCGCTGCCGCTCGAGCTCGCCCTCGCCGAAGCGGCGGTAGGAGAACGGTTCGGTGGTCCAGCCCTCGGCCTCAATCACGCCCGGCTCCAGGCTCTGCACGTTGCCGGTCAGGATCTGGCCGTTGGCATCGGCGATCAGATAGAGATTGGCGCCGGGCTGGCGGGAGCGCTGCTCGACGACGCGGACCAGCACCGGCAGGCCGCCGCGCTGATAGGCGCGGGCAAGGCCGAGTACCTCGTCGTTGATCGTCTCCTGCGTCTGGGCAGTCAGCATGCGCGCCGAGAGCGAGGTCATGTACAAGACCAGCAGCACAGCGCACAGCGCAAAAAGCAGAAGATAAAGCGCTGAAAGCCGCGCTGCCGTCGTCCTCATGATGGCCGGCACGGAAAGGGCCATGAGGTTCTAGCCGCTTTTCAGCATATAGCCGGCGCCGCGAACCGTGTGCAGGATCGGCTTGTCGAAGCCCTTCTCAATCTTGCCGCGCAGCCGCGAGATATGAACGTCGATGACGTTGGTCTGCGGATCGAAATGGTAGTCCCAGACGTTCTCGAGCAGCATGGTGCGCGTCACTACCTGGCCGGCATGGCGCATCAAATATTCGAGCAGGCGGAACTCGCGCGGCTGCAGCGTTATCTCGCGCCCGGCGCGCCGCACCGAATGCGACAGCCGGTCGAGTTCGAGATCACCGACCCGGTAGACGGTTTCTGCCTCCCTGGCGCTGGCGCGGCGGTTCAGCACCTCGACGCGGGCGAGCAGTTCGGAAAAGGCGTAGGGCTTGGTCAGATAGTCGTCGCCGCCGGCACGCAGACCGGTGACCCGGTCGTCGACTTCGCCGAGCGCCGACAGGATCAGCACGGGCGTCGTATTGCCTCTGGACCTGAGCCCGGCAATGACGGACAGGCCGTCGCGGCGCGGCATCATGCGGTCGACGACCATGACGTCATAGTCGCCGGAATCAGCGAGTGCGAAGCCGGTTTCGCCGTCTCCGGCGACATGGGCGGTATGGCCGGCCTCGGCGAACGCCTTCTGCAGGTAGTCGGCCGCCTCGCGATCGTCTTCTATGACGAGAATCTTCATAGAACCGTTATACGCGATTTCGCTGGAAGATTGAGTGGCCGGCATATGCATCGTGGCCGTCTCCATGGCGTATCGCGAACAAGGTGATTCAGGGATACGCGGTAAGTCTTTGTTTTAGCATGCCGTAGCCTAAACCGCTTCACGCTTTGAGCGGCATGTTCGAGCGGCAGCGGGCGATCGGAAGCCCGCTGCCGCTGGGGCGGAACACGATGACTGACTAACGTATTCAGGCCCCGTGCTTTCCCGTGCGGCGGCTCGGGGGTGTGAAAACCGCCGCACCGGAAAAGTCGAGCCGGTCGTCAGCCCTTGGCGACAGGCAGCGCGACGAAGCGGTTGCTGTCGTCGCGGGTGATCTGCATCAGCACCGCCTTGCGTCCGGACTTCACCGCGTCGGCCATCGCCTTGTCGATGTCGCCGGTGCCGGTCACTTCCGTCGAATTGACGGAGGTGATGACGTCACCGGGCTGGATGCCGCGATCGGCGGCATCGCTGTCGGGGTCGACATCGGTCACCACAAGACCCTTGCCATTGTCGGACTTGGTGACGGTCAGGCCGAGATCGGCCAGCGTGTCGGTCTTCGGCGCGGGTGCAGGCTGCTGGTCGGCCGAGGCCTGCTTGTCGCTCGACGGCAGCTTGCCGAGATCGACCTTGACCGCCTCGCTCTTACCGTTGCGCCACACCGTGACATCGACCGATTTGCCGGGCGGGTAAGCGCCGATCAGACGGGCGAGTTCCTTCGGCGAAGCAACGTCCTTGCCGTCCACCTGAGTGATCACGTCACCGGCAGTGATGCCGGCCTTCTTGCCGGGACTGTTGTCCTGCGCGCTGGCAACGAGCGCGCCCTTGCCGGACCCAAGGCCAAGCGACTCGGCGATTTCGGGCGTGACCGGCTGGATTTCGACGCCGAGCCAGCCGCGCTGGACTGTGCCGTTCTTCATCAGATCCTGCACGACCTGCTTGGCGGTCGAAGCGGGAATATCGAAGGCAATGCCGACGCTGCCGCCTGACGGCGAGAAAATCGCGGTGTTGATGCCGACGACCTGGCCGTTGAGATTGAAGGTCGGGCCGCCCGAATTGCCGCGGTTCACCGAGGCGTCGATCTGGATGAAGTCGTCATAGGGACCGGCGCCGATATCGCGGCCGCGGGCCGAAACTATGCCTGCGGTAACCGTGCCGCCGAGGCCGAACGGATTGCCTACCGCCACCACCCAGTCGCCGACGCGAACCTTGGAATCATCGGCGAAGTCGACATAGGTGAACTTGCTGCCATCATTGACCTTGAGCACGGCAAGGTCGGTGCGCGGATCGGTGCCGATCAGCTTGGCGTCGAGTTCCTTGCCGTCATTGGTCACCACGGTGAAGGCGGTGCCTTCCTCGACGACATGGTTGTTGGTGACGAGATAGCCGTCATCGGAGATGAAGAAGCCCGACCCTTGCGCCACCGGCCGCGGCTGGTCGTTGTTGCGGTCACGGTACCCAAAACGGCGCATTCCGTTCGGACCCTGGTCGCCGCCTTGGTCGCCAAAGCCGCGGAATTCGCGGAAGAACCGGCGCAGCTGCGGATTGTCGGGAAGATTGCCTAGGCCGTCCTCGTCGTCCATCTGGCCGGAACCGTCATCGGCCGTCGACTGGATCTTGGCCTTGACGCGCACGCTGACGACCGCCGGCGAAACGCGCTCGACCACATCGGCGAAGCTCGGGACCTGCGGTGCCTCGACACGCACGGCGTCGGCCAGAACCGGGGCTGTCCCGGTAGCAACAGCACCAAAGCCGATCGCGCCGGCAATGGCCAGGGATGCGGCTGCGGCCAGCAGGCGTTTGCGGGTGCGAAGATATGAATTGGGGGCAACATTCATGGTTCTCGTATCCTCTTTTCAAGGGACGCCCCTTGATTGGCATCCTCGACAAAGGAAATAGAGAACCGCACATTACGGCGCCATTTCCGGTACATGAAACTTTCGTAATGTTAGGATCAATCGCGGCGGAGTATCGCGTCCAGCGCCGCCTTCTCGTCCGCGGTCAGGGCATTGGTCGCCGTCGAGCGGCGCGAGCGGGCGGCCAGCAGGATGAACGTCCCGCCAACGAGCAGCAGAAGAACTGGCGTCCCCCAGAGCAAGGCGTTGCGCAGATTGAAGCGTGGCTTCAGCAGCACGAATTCGCCGTAGCGCGAAACGACATAGTCCATCACCTGCCGGTCGGTATCGCCGGCGACCAGGCGCTGGCGCACAAGGATGCGCAGGTCACGGGCAAGGTCGGCATCGGACTCGTCGATCGACTGATTCTGGCAGACCATGCAGCGCAAGCCTTCCGACAAAGCGCGCGCCCTCGCCTCGAGCGCCGGGTCGGCGAGCACCTCGTCGGGCTTGACCGCCTGCGCGGCGCCGGCGAACAACAGCGCCAGCAAGAGGACCAGCGAGGCCAGCGTGACCCTTTGGCTCATGGCGGGCTCGCCGATGGCACGGCGCCCGCCGGCTTGCGGGACGACGGCGCGCCGACACGCAGGCGGCGGTCGAGCAGCGACATCGCCGCACCCGCCATCATCACCAGGCCGCCACCCCAGATCAGCGTCACCAGCGGCTTCCACCACAGACGAACGACTACAGAGCCGTCGCTGGCCTCGTCGCCAAGCGAGAGATAGAGCTGGCTGAAGCCGATCGTGCTGATGCCGGATTCGGTCGTTGTCATCTGGCGCACCGGGTATGAACGCTTGGCTGAGGTGATCTCGCCAGCGATGCTGCCGTCAGCGCCAAGCAGGGCGAAGCGGCCGCGATCCTCGCTGTAGTTAGGCCCCTGGGCCGGGTAGAGCCCCTCGAAGCGCAGGGTGTGGCCGGACAGTTCGACTGTATCGCCGGCATGCATCGACAGGATTTTTTCGGTGCCGAAGCAAAGCGTGCCGACAATGCCGAGCGTCGTCAGGCCGAGGCCGAGATGCGCAAGCGCTGTGCCGAAGACCGAGCGCGGCAGGCCGGCGAAGCGCCTGAGCACGGTGGCGGGCGCGACGGTGCCGAAGCCGGATTTGACGGCGAGATCGGTGAACGCGCCGCAGATCAGCCAGAAGGCAAGGCCGACACCGAGTGCCGCCAACACCGAAGCGCCATCGATGAACAGGGCGGTCACCAGCACGGCGAGCAGCGCCGCCGCGAAAGCCGCCATCAGGCGTTGGGCGACCGCGAAAATGTCGCCGCGCTTCCAGGCGAGCAGTGGCCCGAACGGCACGACGACCAGCAGCGGCACCATCAGCGGGCCGAATGTCAGGTTGAAGAACGGCGCGCCGACAGAAATCTTGTCGGCCGAAAGCGCTTCGACTACGAGCGGGTAGAGCGTGCCGACCAGCACGGTGGCGGTGGCGGTGGTCAGGAACAGATTGTTGAGGACCAGCGCGCCTTCGCGCGAGATCGGGTGAAACAGGCCGCCGGCCGTCAGCCGGGAGGCGCGCAAGGCAAACAGCGCCAGCGAGCCGCCAATGAACAGCGTCAGGATGCAGAGGATGAAAACGCCGCGCGTCGGATCGGTGGCGAAGGCATGGACTGAGGTCAGCACGCCGGAGCGCACCAGGAAGGTGCCGAGCAGCGACAGCGAGAAGGTCAGGATCGCCAGCAGCAGCGTCCAGATCTTCAGCGCCGAGCGCTTTTCCATGACAATCGCCGAATGCAGCAGCGCCGTGCCCGCCAGCCACGGCATGAAGGACGCGTTCTCGACCGGATCCCAGAACCAGAAGCCGCCCCAGCCGAGCTCGTAGTAGGCCCAGTAGGAGCCCATGGCGATGCCGCCGGTGAGGAACATCCAGGCGACCAGCGTCCACGGCCGCACCCAGCGCGCCCACGATGCGTCGATGCGGCCTTCGATGAGGGCGGCGACCGAGAAGGAAAAGCATATCGAAAAGCCGACATAGCCGAGATAGAGCAGCGGCGGATGGATGGCGAGGCCGAGATCCTGCAGGATCGGATTGAGATCGCGGCCCTCGATGGGCGCCGGATTGAGCCTGACGAACGGGTTCGACGTCGTCAGGATGAACAGCAAGAAAGTAGCGCCGATCGCTCCCTGCACCGCAAGCACATTGGCCCGGAGCGTCGCCGGAAGATTGCCGCCGAAGACGGCGACAAGCGCGCCGAAGAAGGTCAGGATCAGCACCCAGAGCAGCATCGAACCTTCGTGATTGCCCCAAGTGCCGGTGATCTTGTAGATCAGCGGCTGCAGCGAATGCGAGTTCTCCCAGACGCTCTCCACCGAAAAGTCGGAGCCTGCATACGCGGTCGCCAGCGCCACGAAGGACAGCGCTGTCAAGGCAAAGCCGGTCAGCGCGGCGGGTGCGCCGACGGCCATCATCTTGTGGTTGCCGGTGCGCGCACCGAACAGCGGCACCACCGTCTGCACCAGGGCCAGCGCAAACGCCAGGACCAGGGCGAAATGTCCGGTTTCAACCATTGTCGCCGCGCTCGCCAGGTTTTGCCGCAGGTTCTTGCCGCAAAACCGTGGAACACTTTTGCGGAACCTCTCTAGTCACTCTTGCTCTCCTGCCAGACGCCCTTGGCCTTGAGGCCGTCGGCCACTTCCTTGGGCATATAGGTCTCATCATGCTTGGCGAGCACGCTGTCGGCGACAAAGATTCCGTCAGGGCCGAACGAGCCTTCGGTGATCACGCCCTGCCCTTCCCGGAAAAGGTCGGGAAGAATGCCGGTATAGGTAACCTTGACGTCCTTCTGGTTGTCGGTCACCGAAAAGGCGACGGTGGCGCCCTGGCTACGCTCTACTGTGCCTTTTTCGACGAGGCCGCCGAGCCTGATACGCTGGCCCGGCTGAAGGCTGGCGGTGGCCAGATCGGCCGGCATGTAGAAGTAGGAGGCCTTCTGGCCGAGCGCATAGAAGGTCAGCCCGGTGGCAACCCCGAGGAAGGCCAGCCCCGCAGCGATCACCGACAGTCGTTTCTGCTTGCGCGTCATCGTCTACTCCGTCGCCGTCACGCCGAGCGAGGCGGCAAAGGCGGTGAATTTCCTGGCCTGGTCGCTGTCCGCGCCAAAGACGGCGATACCGCGATTGAGTGCGTCACGCGCCTGATCTGTCTTGCCCAGCACGGCATAGGAACGAACGAGCTGCATCCACCCTTCCTCGTCGCGCGGATTTTGCCGAAGCTTTTCGTCGAGGCCGGCAACCATGGTGCTGATCATGGCTTGCCGGTCCTGCGGCGACATCGAGGAGGCAGCATCGATATCGTCGGCGCTCGGCCCTTTCGCGGGCGCCTCCGAAGCGACGTTGCGGGCGGCGGATTCAGCGAGCGCCTGCTCGACGGCACCGCGCCACGGCGAGCCCTGCGGCAAGGCGGCAAGCATCTTTTGCCAAGCCGCCGTCGCTTCAGCTGTGCGGCCTTCCTGCGCCAAGCCCATGGCGAGATAGAACGAGGCCTTCGGGTTTGCCGGATCGAGCTTCAGCGCCGCCTCGAAAGCAGCCTGGGCGTCGGCTGAAACGATGCCGCCGGCCGCATTGGCGATCGCCTCGCCGAGGCCGGCTTGACGGGCGGCACTGTCGCCGTCAAGGCGAATGGCATTGCGGTAGGCGGTTACCGCATCGGCGTATCGCTGCATGCGCAGATAGACCGGCGCCAGCACGTCCCAGCCGCGGCCATCGGACGGGTTGGCCGCAAGGTGCGCTTCGGCGCGTGCCACCAGCTCGTCCACCGAGCTGTCGGCGGGGTTCTTGGCCAGGCGTTCGCTGAGCGGCTGCGACGGCAGGTCGGGTGAGCCGAGCTGGCCGTAAAGGCCCCAGCTAACCAGCGGAACCACCAGCACGGCAGCGGTCGCCACCAGCCTTGTCGACCGCTGTGTCGCCGTCGTGCCGGCCGGGCCGGCATTGCTCAGGCGAAGGATGCGGCGGGCGATCTCGGCGCGCGCCTCTTCGGCCTCCATTGGCCGGATCAGGCCACGCGCCACGTCGCGGTCAAGCTCGGCCAATTGGTCGCGATAGACTTCAAGGTCGTGATCGCCGGCAGCGGACGTGTTCTTTGTTTCGCCCGCCAACGGCAGCAGCACCGCCAGGCTTGCGCCCAGCGTCAGGATTGCGGCTATGACCCAGAACAGCATGGCTCTTCCAATAGAACGAGACCCTTGCCCTGCCAACACAAGCGTGCTGCGACGCTTTGACGGGACCGCTCCGATCGATAGTGCCGGACCGGGATCGGTGTATCAACGGCCGGCGAGCTACGTCAGCGGGGTCCAGCTGCCGTCGGCATTGCGACAGGCGGTTCCGCGCGCGGTGGCGCCGGCAGCGCCGGTAAACACCGTATGGGTGTATTGCCGGCAGTCCTGCGAGCCGACGCGATAGGGCTGGGCGGCGACAACTTCGCCGCGATGGGCCGAACTGTCGCTCTTCCACGCCACCTTCTGGCCGCTCGCCGTATATTCAAGCGCCTTGTATTCCGCCTCGAGCGCGCTGCGCTTCTCGGTCTCGCTCAAGCCGGTGCCGATCGAGCCACCGACGAGGCCGCCGCCCATGGCGGCGATGATCGTCGTCGCGACCTTGGCGCCACTGGGAGGCGTGGCGGCCGGTGTCACCGTAACGGCTGGGCCCTTGCCGAGCGTCGTACAGCCGGAGACGGCGAGCAGGGCGGAAACGAGCGCGACGCGAATCTTCATGCCAATACCGGCTTTCTTGAGCTGGACCGCCGCGCTGTCAGCAGGCTGGCGCGGCCATAATGTCGATGTTTATCGGAAATTTGGCCGCAGCCAGCCGCCCGGAAAAGCATTACTGAAGGCTCCGCAATCGAACCACCGCCTTCAATCCACCCATGACGGATCGTTCCAGCGCCAGAACGCCTCCATACTCGTTGATAAGGTCGGCGACAATGGCAAGTCCGAGCCCGCTGCCGGGTTTTGTCTCGTCGAGACGCCGTCCGCGCTGCAATGCCTCGCGCGCCTTGTCTTCGGGAATGCCGGGGCCGTCATCCTCGATGGCTATCTCGAACAGATTGGCCGCCCCTTCCCTGCCGGCGATGGGCTTGACGGAAACGGCGACCGCGCTCCTTGCCCATTTCATCGCATTGTCGAGCAGATTGCCGAGCAGCTCCTCAAGGTCCTCACGTTCGCCGGCAAAGACGATGTCGGTGGCCGGCAGCGAGAGCGAGAGCGCGGTCCGCGGGTTGAGCTTCTGCAGCACGCGCACCATGCGCTGGACCAGCGGCGCCACCGGCGTGCGGTAAACGACGCTGTCGCGCTGCGCGGCAACGCGGGCACGTTGCAGATAGTGGTCGACCTGCTTCTGCATGGAAGCGGCCTGCTCGGCGATGAGCTGGCCCTTGGCGCCACCCAGCGCCCGCCCCTCGTTGAGCAGCACGGCCAGCGGCGTCTTCAGCGAGTGCGCGAGGTTGCCGACCTGCGTGCGCGACCGCTCGACGATACGCCTGTTGTTCTCGATCAGCGCATTCGTCTCGTTGGCGAGCGGCTCGATCTCGGCCGGGAAGCGGCCGTCGAGCCGTTGCGCAGTTCCTTCGCGCACCATGGCAAGGGCATTCCTGACCCGGCGCAGCGGCTGCAGGCCGAGCAGGATGGCGATTGCATTGATGGCGATCATGCCGACGCCGAACAGCGACAGATAGGTCAAAAGGCGCCGCTGGAAGGTGGCGATTTCCTGCTCGAGCTCGGTCTGGTTGCCCATGACACGGAAGCGCGCGGCGCGGTTTTTCGCATCGAGGACGAACTCGCTCTCGAACACCTCCAGTTGCTCGCCTTCGATGCCGTCCGCCGAATAACTGCGCTGGAAGCTGGCATTGAATGGCACCTCGGCAACGCTTGGCGACGGGATCGCCTTGGTCATCGACGACGAATGGAGATCGCCGTGCACGCCTTCCGAGGCGGGCTCGACCGACCAGTACCAGCCGGAATTCGGCTCCGAGAACCTCAAATCGCCAAGGTCGGGAGCGCCGGTCAATTGGCCGCTTTCGGAAACGCCGACCGAGCCGATCAGGTTGAACAGATGCGCCGAGAGCAGGCTGTCGAAACCGCGCTCGCTGGCCTGGCGATAGAGCGTGGTGATCAAGGTGAAGATGACGACCAGAGTGAGGATCGCCCAGACCGTGGAAAAGGCGATGACGCGAAACGCCAGCGAACGCGGCCATGACCGCAGCGACGGCGTGTTCGAGACGGCGGGTTTTGTAGGCAGCGGTTCCGCGTTACGCCTCCGGCTTACGCATGCGGTAGCCCATGCCGCGAACGGTTTCGATCATGTCGATGCCCATCTTCTTGCGAAGCCGTCCGACGAAGACCTCGATCGTATTGGAATCGCGGTCGAAATCCTGATCGTAGAGATGCTCGACCAGTTCGGTCCGGGACACGACCTCGCCCATATGGTGCATCAAATAGGCAAGCAGGCGGAATTCATGCGATGTCAGCTTCAGCGGTACACCATCGACGTCGGCCTTGGAGGCCTTGGTGTCGAGGCGCAGCGGTCCGCAGGTCAGCTCCGACGAGGCATGCCCGGCGGCACGCCGGATCAAGGCCCGCACCCTGGCCAGGATTTCCTCGATGTGGAAAGGTTTGGTGACGTAGTCGTCGGCGCCTGCGTCGATACCGGCAACCTTGTCGCTCCAGCGGTCGCGTGCCGTCAGGATCAGCACCGGCATCTTGCGGCCGCCACGCCGCCAGCGCTCGACCACGCTGATGCCGTCCATCTGCGGCAGGCCGATGTCGAGCACGACGGCATCGTAGGGCTCGGTGTCGCCGAGAAAGTGCCCTTCCTCGCCGTCGAAAGCGCGATCGACGACATAGCCGGCATCGACCAGCGCGTCGCCGATCTGCCGGTTGAGATCCTTGTCATCTTCGACGACGAGTACGCGCATGCGGGAGGCCTGTTGAAGCTGTTCAGATATAGGCCGATTCCGGCAGACTGGGAAACGGCACGGTTCAGTTCAGCGGAACGACGATCTCCGAGCGACGCGGACGCTGCCCTTCTTTGCCCGGAACCAGCACGACGATGACGCAGACCGGCTGGCCGCCGCGTGTCGACTGCGAGGCCTTGGCCAGGGTGCCGCCATTCTGCTCGGCCACCTGCTGGCCGATCGCATAGCAGTCCGAGGCGGCGAGGACGACCGGTTGGGGCTGCTCGGGCACGACAACGGGGATCGCCATCGCCTGCGACGCAAGCAGACCGGCGGCTGAGAGCGCCAGTGCCGCGGTCCGGAAGTGGGAGCAAAGGATGTTCATGGTCAGCGTTCTAACGCGCTGGTGCTGAACGTGATATGAACGGTGAACGCTCGAATGCATGCCCGCCACACCCCTGAAGCGCGAGATTACCGGATTGCCATCTCGCCGCCCGTCTCGCGAAATCGCCAAAGTTTAACCTAGCCCTCCGATCCTTCGCCGACAACCGGCATCATTTGGCGGAGAAGGCAATCGCTTCAGGTGTGCGCCGACTTCGACAATCGATCCGGGACAATCGATCCGGCAACCGAAGGCAGGTTCAGGCGAACCGACCTGAAACAAAAAAACCCGCTCGGCGGCGGGTCGTTGGCGCCAATCAGCACCATAGTGAAATTAGTAGCATAGCTGCCGGCACAAAGCAAGAACAAAATTGCCCGATTCTTACGGAAAGTGCCCGGCGGTCAGCCCTCATCCTCGATCATGGCGCGGAAACGCAGCAGCCCGTGATGGGCCGAAAGGTCCTCGTCGTAGCGGGCTTCGGCGAATTCGAGCTTGAGATAGGCGCGGCGATGTTCGCCAAGCGAGAGTGCCGCATCTCGCAAGCGGGCGCTGACCAGGTCCATGATGTCGAGCGTTTCCTTGCTGGCCTCGGACTTCGACCAGACATGCAGCGTCAGCAACTGCTCGGCGTTGTTCTCCGTGCCCGTAGCCCAGTCGTAAACGCTGGTGCGGCCGAAGGTCATGTGGGGAAACGCAACATTTTCCGGCGCACGGTCGAACAATCTTGCGTCGCCCAGTGCCGCCGATAAATCGGGATCGCCATTCACTGCCTCGAATATGGCCTTCTGCAATTCGACGGGTGGCGCGGTCATTGTCTTTCCCCTCGCCCGTCGCGTCGACCTCCCTGCTGCGTAGCTGCGTTGCATGGCGGCATCCCGGCAAAGCGCGAATCAGCGCGTCTCATACGGATTATGAACCTTCATGATCTCGGGAATAAGCCCTGCTACTGGAACCCGCGACGCCGCGGCCTTTCGCGTCACGGACGCCCTTGAGGGTGACGCGAATTCATTTGGCGTGCAGGGCGTTCGAAGAACGATGCTATGAAGATTCTGGTTTCCAAACATTCGAGGTCGTTTTCGTGCGCGAGCCATCGCTGCTGCCTGTTTTCGGAAAGCTTGGGGTCAGGGCGCGGCCGGTCGCGATTGCGGCGCCGACCATGTCGATGACCATCAAGAATTTGGTCAACCGCACTCGGGAGCTGCTCTCGGCGCACGGTAGCCTGGCCCTGAAGCTGTTCGTCGTTTTGTGGACGGTGCTTATCCTGGCGGCAATATTCTTCGTCGCCCAAGCCTGACCGAGCGACATTCATCGATCGGGCGGAAACTAAAGGATGCCAAGATGGCAAACCGCTACGCGCTGCGTATGGAACGTCCTCACAGCTGGACCGTCTTCTACGTCTTCACCGGCCAGCCTGTCGAGCTCAAGCAGCAATCCATGGTCGGCATGAACACGTGCGATGCGCACGCGATGGTCGATCGGCTGAACAGTCGTGACATCGCGGCGGATGCAGGCGGACCGGAAGCCCCGAGAAAGCGTCTTGTGGACGGATCGCGACGGATCTAGCGAAAATCGGCCGCAGTCAGCACATATATGCTCCTGCGGGTGCGGGCATAGGCATTCCTGGCGACATCGTGGATCGAGCTGGAAGCCGTGTCGAAGGCCGCCAGATAGGTAGCTTCCGAGGCCGCCGTTCCCGGCTGCACTTTGGAGATGGCATCGGTTGCGACAGAGAAGGAAATCTGGAACATGCCGTCATGGCCGACGAAGCGGATGCGTTTGCTTGCCTCGTCGTAGCTGCGGCTGGGATTGGGAAATGTCAGGCTCATGATTTGGCCTCCGTCGATGCGGATACGGCCTGCTTGACTGTCCGCGCCGCCCGCTTCTTCTTTGGGGCGACCGGATTCAGAGCTGCCGCCGCGCGATCCGCCTCTTCCTTGGCCAGTCGCAATTCCCTCAGTCTTGCCGTTTTGATCGCCCTGGCCTTGGCCTCCGAGAGATATTCGGCAGTTGCCTTGTTCCGCTCCGCCGTTTTCTTTTGATTTTCCATGAAGCGAGCCTGAGCTTTTTCCATGATGTTCTGATTGCCTTCGGCCATCGGTAAAATCTCCCTTGCAGCGAAAGTCGTGAGTGTGAACTTCACCATAAAATAGGTGTTCAAAGACAGAAATTCAATTTCATTAATATTCGGCAATGCCCGAACACCAAGGGATAGCCAGGCAAAATAATTCATTCAATATTTGACATACCCCATGAATATTTTTTGGCACTCCTATCAATCGAGTGCCAAGGCGCCTATAGAGAGGGGCGGCCGCCTAAGCCGGCCCCAGAAAGAGTCCCCATGAAATTCCGGCCACTCCACGATCGCGTCGTCATTCGGCGCGCCGAAAGCGACACCAAATCCAAGGGCGGCATCATCATCCCCGACAATGCCAAGGAAAAACCGCAGGAAGGCGAAGTGATCGCCGTCGGGCCGGGCGCGCGGGACGAAAGCGGCGCGCTGATGGCGCTCGACGTCAAGGCCGGCGACCTCATCCTGTTCGGCAAATGGTCCGGCACCGAGGTCAAGATAGACGGCGAGGACCTTCTGATCATGAAGGAGGCCGACATCATGGGCATCATCGAGAAGAGCGAGATGGGCATCATCGACAAAACCGTGGCTGCCAAGAAGGCCGCCTGACTGGAATGCCGCGCGCCCTGCCGGGCGCGCAAAGGATGCTCCAAGCTTTGATTCAGGCGCGCTGCAAGCGTCTTGCCACAACCAACCGAACTGGAAAAAATCATGTCTGCCAAAGAAATCAAATTTTCCACCGACGCGCGTGACCGCATGCTGCGCGGTGTCGAAATCCTCAACAACGCCGTCAAGGTGACGCTCGGCCCTAAGGGCCGCAACGTCATCATCGACAAGGCCTATGGCGCGCCGCGCATCACCAAGGACGGGGTGACTGTGGCCAAGGAAATCGAACTTTCCGACAAGTTCGAGAACATGGGCGCACAGATGGTGCGCGAAGTGGCCTCGAAGACCAACGACCTCGCCGGCGACGGCACCACCACCGCCACGGTGCTTGCCGCTTCCATCCTGCGCGAGGGCGCCAAATTCGTTGCCGCCGGCATGAACCCGATGGACCTCAAGCGCGGCATCGACCTTGCCGTCACCGCCGTCGTCAAGGAAATCCAGGCTCGAGCCAAGAAGGTCAAGTCCTCAGGCGAGATCGCGCAGGTCGGCACCATTGCCGCCAATGGCGACACCAGCGTCGGTGCCATGATCGCCAAGGCGATGGACAAGGTCGGCAATGACGGCGTCATCACCGTTGAGGAGGCCAAGACCGCCGAAACCGAACTCGACGTCGTCGAAGGCATGCAGTTCGACCGCGGCTATCTCTCGCCCTATTTCGTCACCAATGCCGAGAAGATGCGCGCCGAGCTGGAAGACCCTTACGTGCTCATCCACGAAAAGAAGCTCGGCAATCTGCAGGCGCTGCTGCCCATCCTCGAAGCCGTGGTGCAAAGCGGCAGGCCGCTGTTGATCATCTCCGAGGACGTCGAGGGCGAAGCGCTGGCGACGCTGGTCGTCAACAAGCTGCGCGGCGGCCTCAAGGTCGCGGCCGTCAAGGCGCCTGGCTTCGGTGACCGCCGCAAGGCGATGCTGGAAGACATCGCCGTGCTCACCGCCGGACAGATGATTTCCGAGGATCTCGGCATCAAGCTGGAGAACATCACCATAGACATGCTCGGCCGCGCCAAGCGCGTGCTGATCGAGAAGGACACCACCACGATCATCGACGGCGCCGGCGAGAAGGCCACCATCCAGGCGCGCGTCCAGCAGATCAAGGGGCAGATCGAGGAAACCACTTCCGACTACGACAAGGAGAAGCTGCAGGAACGTCTCGCCAAGCTGGCGGGCGGCGTTGCCGTCATCCGCGTCGGCGGCGCCACCGAATCCGAGGTCAAGGAAAAGAAGGACCGCATCGACGATGCGCTGAACGCCACCCGCGCGGCCGTCGAGGAAGGCATCGTTCCCGGCGGCGGCGTCGCGTTGCTGCGCGCCAAGGCTGTGCTGAACGGGCTGACCGGAGCCAATGCCGATGTAACGGCGGGCATTTCGATCGTGTCGAGAGCGCTCGAAGCGCCGATCCGGCAGATCGCCGAGAATTCCGGCGTCGAAGGTTCGATTGTCGTCGGCAAACTCGCCGACAGCAAGGACCACAATCAGGGCTTCGATGCCCAGAACGAGGTCTATGTCGACATGATCAAGGCCGGCATCGTCGACCCCGCGAAGGTGGTGCGGACGGCGCTGCAGGACGCGGGCTCGATTGCGGCGCTACTGATCACTGCTGAGGCCATGATCACAGACGTTTCAGCCAAGGAAGCCGCTGCTTCGCCCGGCGGCATGGGCTATTGACCAGCCGCTGCCGGAAACAAGCCTGAAAGACAGCCGCCGGGGGATATTCCCCGGCGCGCGCCATCGGCAAGGAGATCGATCCATGATCGCATTCGTCCCGAAGCCAAATGCAGCCACGAAGACCAAAGTGGCAGAGGAAAGCCGCTTCGATCGCATTCGCAGGCTTGCCGACAAGCACAGGAAAGCCGACGCCGGCACGATAGGCCGCGACCCGAAAAAGATCGCGGACAAGCGTCCCATGTGACGATTGCCAATCCTCGGCACCCCGCGCAAGCGCGGCACCAGACCCTTATCGCGTCTCGTCGCTGATCAGCGCCAGCTGAATGCGATTCTTGCCCGAACGCACAAGCGCCGTCAGTGCCTGCATGGTGCGGTCAAGCTTATCTCCGAGCGGCGGCAACTGGGGCCGCTACTTGGCGGCGTCATCGTACCGTTGGTTCTGCGCCATGAGGTGGCGGACCACGAGGTGAAGGAAAGCCTGATCGTTCAATCCAGGCTCGACTGGACCATCGTGGAGCCGCCCAGGTTGAGCAATGGAGCGGCAACGGGCGAATTCCGCCACGGCAACGGCATCCGGTCGGCGTCGCTGCTGCCGACGCTGGCGCGTGCCGACGTGGCGGCCTTCATGCTCGCCCAACTCGACGGCACCACCTACTCGCGCAGGGTAGCCAACATCCTGCGCTGACGCCTCGCAGGAGCCGTCTTCCCCTCGACGAACCGCCCGCTATATCTTCATCGTCCTTACCTTCATCGCCCTTGTCGGCAGCACCAAAATGGACGAATAGTCTTGCAAGGTGCGCCGCCGTGAAATTGCCGGCATGCGGTTTCTCAGGTGGCGGCATCGCCGCAGCCGGATCCTGGAATGGCTAGTCCTTTGGAACCACGCAAGAGAAGAGGTCCGATCGCCGCAAGGCTGCTGGCAGTGGATGCGTGGATCGATTCCTCGGTCTACGAAATCGGCTTCAGGGCGCGTCAGTTCTGGGAAGCGGCGACCATCTTCTCGCGGCGTTTCCGCGTCGGCGGCTGGCGCCGCGGCATGATTGAACTGTTGAGTGAAGGATTTACGCTCGGTGCGGGCGGCATCGTTGTGCTTTTGGCGCTGGCCTTGCCGGCCTTTCAGATAACCGCCGGCGACTGGCGCACGCAGGGCGACTTCGCCGTCACCTTCCTCGACCGCTACGGCAACGAGATCGGCCAGCGCGGCATTATCCAGCGCGATTCGGTGCCGGTCGACGAGATGCCCGACCATGTCATCAAGGCGGTGCTGGCCACCGAGGACCGGCGCTTCTTCGACCATTACGGCATCGACGTGCTCGGCCTGTCGCGGGCGATATTCGAGAACGTACGGGCGAATTCTGTCGTCCAGGGCGGCTCGAGCATCACCCAGCAGCTGGCCAAGAACCTGTTCCTGACCAATGAGCGGACATTCGAGCGCAAGATCAAGGAAGCCTTCCTGTCGCTATGGCTCGAAGCCAATCTGTCGAAGAAGGAAATCCTGCAGCTTTACCTCGACCGCGCCTATATGGGCGGCGGCACCTTCGGCATCGAGGCGGCGGCAGATTTCTATTTCGGCAAGAGCGTCAAGGACCTGAACCTTGCCGAGGCGGCGATGCTGGCCGGCCTGTTCAAGGCACCGACCAAATATGCGCCGCACATAAACCTGCCCGCCGCCCGGGCGCGCGCCAATGTCGTGCTGTCCAACCTGGTCGATTCCGGCTTCATGACCGAAGGCCAGGTGCTGCAGGCAAGATTACACCCGGCCGAAATCGTTGATCGCGGCGAGCAGAAAAGCCCCGACTACTATCTCGATTGGGCCTTCGAAGAGGTCAAGAAGATCGCCGCCAAAGGCGGCCCGCACTCGCTTGTCGCCCACACCACCTTCGACGCCAACATCCAGAAGGCGGCCGAAGAATCGATGGAGTTCCACCTCCGCCAGTTCGGCAAGGAATACAACGTCACCGAGGGCGCCATCGTCGTCATCGAGACCAACGGCGCGGTCCGGGCGATCGTCGGCGGCCGCGACTACGGCGCCAGCCAGTTCAACCGCGCCACCAAGGCACTTCGCCAGACCGGCTCCTCGTTCAAGCCCTATGTCTATGCGACGGCGATGGAGCATGGCTTCACGCCGGATTCGGTGGTTTCCGGCGGACCCATCTCCTGGGGCAGTTGGTCGCCCCACAATTACAATGGCGGGTCGGCCGGCAAGGTGACGCTGATCACGGCGATGGCCAAATCGATCAACACCGTGCCGGTGCGGCTGGCCAAGGATTATCTCGGCATCAAGCCGATCAAGGCGATGGCCGAGGCGATGGGCGTCGAGTCGCCGCTGGAATCACACAAGACCATGGTGCTCGGCACGTCGGGCATGACCGTGATGGACCAGGCGACGGGCTACAGCGTGTTCGCCCAGAACGGCTTTGCCGGAACCCGGCACGGCGTCAGCCAACTCTTCACCCGCACCGGCGAGGTGGTCTACGACTTCGCCAAGGATGCGCCGCCGCCGCACCGGGTGCTGTCGGAGCAGGCGCTCAAATACATGAACACCATGCTGGCCGCCGTTCCGGTGATCGGTACGGCCCGGCGCGCGGCCCTTCCAAACATCGTCGTCGCCGGCAAGACCGGCACGACCCAGTCCTACCGCGATGCCTGGTTTGTCGGCTTTACCGGCAACTACACGGCCGCCGTCTGGCTTGGCAATGACGACTTCACCGCGACCAACAAGATGACCGGCGGCACCCTGCCGGCCATGGTGTGGCAGCGCCTGATGCTCTATGCGCACCAGAATATCGACCTCAGACCGATCCCTGGCCTCGATCACCCCTTCGTCGATGCCGAAATCGCTGCCAAGGCCGAGGAAGCGGAAAAGAAGAGCGCCGAACAGGCAGCAGCCGATGCCGCCGCCGAGCGTCCGCCGGTGCTGTCCAGCCGGACCACCCAGACCCTGAAGGAACTCACCAAGCTGTTCCAGGCGGCACCCGTGCTCGACGCGCCCGCTGCACCGGAGACCCTCTCGGCGCTCTGAGCGGTCAATTCCACAGGGCCGCTTGCCACAAGCCCCCGCACCGCGATATCCCGAGCGACAGTCTTTCAGTCCCCGGCCTTCGGTTCCCCGGCTCCTCATGCTCAAGAATGCCTTCCTGACACTGCTTTCGCTTGCCATCGCCGTCGTCGGCGGTGGCGGCAGCGTCTGGTATGCACTGAAGCTGCAGGACGGCGTCGGCGCCATCAGGATCGGCCAATGGACCGCCTTCCCCGATATCGGCACGCCGACGGCGGATCCTTATTCGAAGGCCCGCGTGGCGCGCGAAGGCGTGCTGGCGCTCGGACAGGCGGAAGGACTGTCCTTCATCGCCGAGCGCGATTCCGGCGGCGAGCAACTCAAGCGGCAATGTGCCTACAAGATTGCGGGCGGCTTTCCCACCGCCCGGTTCTGGACCCTCTATGCCGCAGATCGGTCGCTTGGCGTGATCGAGACCGGCAAGCCGAGGCTGGCTGCGCTGCAGTCCTATCAAGTGCTGCGCGAGGCCGACAATTCGGTGATCATTTCCGTCGGCAGCCGCCCGGCGCCCGACAACTGGCTGCTGACCAGCGGCGCCGGCGGGATGTACTTCGTGCTCACGTTCTATGACACGCCGATCGCCAGCAGCACCGGCCTCTCGGACGTCACGCTGCCGCAGATCCAGAAGGTCGGCTGCAATGCGTAGCCTGCTGCATGCCGTGCTGCTCGGCCTGCTTGGCGGCGGCATCGTGCACATCATCGTGCTGCTGCTCGTCCCCGAGTTTTCCGAACGCGACGCCTGGTCGCGATTGGCCATGGCTTCGGATCTCTACAAGATGACCAGGCTCGACGCGGAAGCCGGCGGCGCGCCGGTGGTGAAATCGGTCGATCCGCTGTTTTATGCGGCGGCTTGCCGCTTCGACCTTGCCGAGGGGATGGTGCGGGTCAAGGCGCCGGGAAAGGTGCCGTTCTGGTCGATATCGGTCTATGACCGCGGCGGCCACAACATCTACTCGTTCAACGACCGCAGCGCGACCGCAGGCGTGCTCGACACCGTGGTGCTGACGCCGGCGCAGATGATCGAGGTCCGCAAGAATCTTCCCGCGGAACTGCAAGGGGCGATCTTCGTCGAAGCGCCGATAGCGGAAGGCATGTTCGTCATCCGCTCGTTCGTGCCCGACGACAGCTGGAAGCCGATCGTCTCGCGGTTTCTCGAACAGAGTTCCTGCGAACTGCAGGATTTTTAACCCACTTCCGATGCTCAGTGATGCGGTACCGGCAATGTCCCCGAAGGTCCCGGCTTATCGGGGCCGACCGGCCGCGTCTCGCCGGTCAGCGGCCGCTGCTCGTAGCGGACCCCGGGAAAGATGATCACCGCCGCCGGCGTTCCCGCGGTTTGTTGTGCTCGATTGGTTGCCGCCGTTCGCGGCACGAAAGACAGTACCATGCCCATGGTTCGCGTATTCCTCTCGGTTGCCCCGGAGCACAACGCAACGCCTCCATAGTCGATTAAGGAGGCAGTAGGTTAACGGAGCGCTAACGGATCGCCGCTAAATTGATCTTTGTTCTTGGGAAACGCGAAACCGGTACAGCCCGGCAGAGCGCAGTCCAGATCGTGTCGAGTGTCGGGCGTATCCTTCGTGTCAGCTTCGGATTTCAGGCAAATCGCAGCAGGAGCTGAATCGGGAAAGGCCGAGAGGCTGTTCCGCGCCGCGGTGTCGGCGTTCTGTTCGCTCACCCGACCTTCACGCCGCGAGATCGCGCAGCTCGAAGACCTGACGCTGCCGCTTTTCGACAATGTCTCGGTCGAATCGCGCCGCTACGTCGCGGCAGCCCTTTCCGAATGCGAATATGCACCCGCCGCGCTGGTGCGGCGGCTTTGCCAGGAGCGGGTCGATATCGCCGCTCCGCTGCTCATCCGCTCGCGTGCCCTCAGCGACGTCGACCTCATCGCGCTGATCGGGCGCCACGGGCTGCCGCATGCCCGTGCCATTGCCCGCCGCAAGGATCTCAATCAAACGATCGCGGATCTCATCAAAGTGCTCGAAAGGCCGACGCTGGTGCGGTCGCAACAGCAGCCGGAAACAACCGCCAAAGCCGCGTCCGAAAACGCCGAAGTGGTTGCGAGCGATGCCAACAGGCAAGAGGCTTCCGATGCCGCCGAAACAGTACGCCGCCGGTTGCGATCCATGATGCGCGCCGAGAGCGGCACCGCTATCGGTCCGTTCGTCGAGCCGCAAACCTATGTCAAGCTGCGCGAGACCGCGCTGACCGGCAATGCGGCATTCTTCCAGACAGCGCTCGCCGATGCGCTCGAAGTCGATTTTTCAACGGCGCGGACGCTCACCACGAGCCAAAATTACACACCGCTGCTGGCCGCCTTGCGCGCGCTCGACCTCAGCGAAGACAAGGCGTTCCTGATCACGGCCACCATCTATCCGACCGAGTTTCCGCACCCGCAGGCGATCCGCATCTTCCTCGACCGCTACCGCCTGCTGCACCGCGACGCGGCGTTGGACAGGCTCCGCGGCTGGAAGGCCGACACCGTGTCGAAAATCGTTCGCAAGCCCGGGCGCGTCGCCGCAAACGCCGACCTGCGCAAGCCGAACAGCGCCGATGTTGCCGCTGTCCCAAAGGCGCGTCGCGTCTGAAAAGTTACGGCAACTTGACCGAGATAAGCTCCTCAACGGGAATGGCGCCCGCCTCGACCTCGACCACCCAGATATCGGGATCGAATTTCTTCTCGCGCTCCAGCCGCGCGTCGAAGATGGCGGCATCGTCGCCCTCGCCGAGAAGGCTGAAGAAACGGTCGTCCGGCCTGGCCGAATCGTAGCTCGTCTGCGGCGCCGGCCCGAACAGCGCCATCTCCCCCAGCCTGCCCCGCGCCAGCACGAAAACCGCGCCGGCTTCCGTCGCGCCGCGCTTGACCACGGCGGCAAAGCCGCCGGCGCTGAAAACCCGACGCAACAGCGCCGATACCCACAGGTCGGTGGTTACCCGCATGGAGAATTCCTGGCCATGCGGCGGTCCTTACAGCATTGGCCGGAAGACTGTAACCGGTCTTTGCCGAGCGACCGGCGTGCGGCCGTCACGACCCTCAGTTGGTCAGGCCGATCTCGCGCATCTTGACGTAGACGATCTCGTCGGGCTCGCCGGTCTCGGGCAGGCCGAAAAGCGCCTGGAATTCCTTGATCGCGGCCTTGGTGCGTGCGCCGACGACGCCGTCCAATTGCATGTCGTCATTGCCGAAAGCTTTCAGTCCGGCCTGGATCTTGACGATGCGGGGATCAGGTGCCGCCGCATTTGCCGGTGCGGACGCTGGAATGGCGGCTGGAACAGCGGCCGTTTCGACCGGCCGCGGCACGGGATGCGGCACCACGGCCGCGGTCGTCGGCGTGGCACCCAGTTGATCCAGCAGAATGCTGTCGATCTCGCCGGAGGCATTCAATCCGACCTTCTGCTGATAGGCCTGGATGGCCTTGCGCGTATTCGGTCCGGGAATGCCGTCGACGGTGCCGGAATAGAAATCGAGATCCTTCAATATGCCCTGGACCTGCTCGACGACCGGGTCGCTCTTGATCGGCGCAGCCGCCGGACGCACGATGTTGATGGTGGTTTCGGGCTCGTCGCTGTCCGCCCGGGGAAAGCGCTCGATGCTCCTGGTGACGAAAAACGCGCCGGCGTGCGGAAAGGGCTGGTACCAAAGAGCGTTCGCCGAGACGTAGAACAGCGTCACCAGGAATGCGGTGGAGCCGCCGACCACAACTGGATTGCGCGAGATCAGGCTGCCCAGAGCCATCGCTCCGTGCTCGAAGGCATTGCCGCGGCGTTTGACCGCCTTAGGCTGTTTTGCGGAGCGACCCATTGCTCTCCCCTTTGCCACCGTCCGCTCTGGCTTTGGCCGCGGACATCGGCACCACGCCGGTCTTCTCCGCCGAGTGGCCCGTCGGGCCGTTCACGGGAAGGCTGATCGTTACCGTGGTGCCCTCGCCCGGCATGCTTTCGATCGACATGGTGCCGTCGTGCAGCGCCACCAGCCCCTTCACCAGCGAAAGCCCGAGCCCGGTGCCTTCGAACCGGCGGGTATAGTCGTTCTGTATCTGCATGAACGGCTTGCCGAGATTGGCAAAATCTTCCTCGGCGATGCCAATGCCGGTGTCCCGGACCCAGAAATGCAGCCGCGAGCCGATCCGCTTGGCGCCGATGACGACGTTGCCGCCTTCGGGCGTGAACTTGATCGCGTTGGAGACGAGATTGATCAGGATCTGCTGCACGGCGCGACGGTCGGCATTTATTTCACCTGCGTCCGGCGCGATCTGGGCCTGCAGATCAATGGCTTTTGCCTCGGCTTGCAGGCGCATCATCGACTGGCACATCTCGACCGCTTCGCGGAAGCGGAACGGTTCCGGTTCGGTCGCATAGGCGCCCGATTCGATCCGCGATACGTCGAGTATCGAGGTGACGACGGCAAGCAGGTGCTGGCCCGAATCCCGTACCAAGCCGACATATTCCTTCTGGCGCGGATCCTTGAAGGTGCCGAACATCTCGTGCAGCAGCATGTCCGAAAAACCGATGATGGCATTGAGCGGGGTGCGCAGCTCGTGGCTGACGACGGCAAGGAAGCGTCCTTTCGCCACCTCGGCCGAGGCAGCCGCTTCATTGGCGGCGGCAAGCTCCTGGCGCAGTCCGGCCAGTTCATCATTCTCGCGCAGAACGAGCGTGAAGACAGTCTCCTGCCCCGGCGCGCGCATCATCTCGAGCGAGAACGGCCGGTAATTGTCGGCCGTCACGCCGCTGTTCTGCGGCAGCCGGACGCGAAGGTCGAGCCGGCGCGACAGAGCGCCATCGCGCATATCGGCCAGCGCGCTGAGATACGGGACGCGGTCGGACAGATGGATGCGATCGAAAAGCCCGGCGCCGAAAAGCAACTCCGGCGGCAGCCTCAGCATGGTGCGCGCCTTGGTCGAGGCGTCCAGAACCTCGCCATGCGCCGCTATTCGCAGCACGACAGCGTCGATCAGGTCTTCGAGCCGGTCGCTGCCGGCAGGATCGAGCTGTGCGTTGGCGGCGCCACGAAGTGGAGCGACACGCGGAAAGAGCGTGAGCGCCCAGGCCAGTGGTACCAGCCAGTGCCATGCGGCGATTTCGGTCTGGCCGAGCGGCAAGACGGAACCGGCGAAAGGCTGCAGCAAGACTGCGACAAGGGCCGATATGGCGCCCCAGATCACGGCACGGCGCGACTGGCCGATCCACCAGGCTTCAAACGGCAGCGCCACCGCAAGCACGGCAACCGGCGAGGCCACACCGCCGGCGGCAGCGACAAGGGAACCCAGGGCAACACTGCTCACGACCAAGGCTAGTTGGCCGGCCAGAGTGATCTTACCCGATGCAGCCACCAGCAGGGCGGCGAACCAGCAAAGGCCGAACGCGGCAAAGATCGCAGCCACAGTCACGGCCGCGCCCATGCCCGACGTGACCAGCGTCACCGCCGCACCTGCGCTGAAGAAAGGAGCCGCCAGCATGACGCCAATGAACCGGCTGTGGCGGCGTCGGTCGTCCTGGCCGAGGACGGACGGATGAACCATCCGTTCGCAACCGGCGGCTATCGCGCCCGGCAACTCGGCGTATCTGGCCTTGATCGCACTCAACTCAACGCACCCGGTCGTGAACGGCCCTGCTTTGCAGGTGGCTTTTGTCGATCCGAAACTCGCATCCAGCATTTAAGGAATGGATAAGGCTGGGCCGATCGTCCCCCGGCCGGCTGCAAATATCGGGATACCGGCGGCGAAAAACCGGGGCAATTGCCGCCATAGTAAACGGAGCGTTATCCGGACCGCCCGCGCCTGGACTTGGGCCGAGGGCATCAAACTGTCGCCGGGTCAAAAAACGAGCAGGAAAAACAACAGGTTGGATGGTTACCCTTTGCTGAATAAAATCTGTGCCTTTCGAGGCAAATGAATTTCAAAACACTTCGTTTCGAATCTGCCTAAAATTTGAGGAAAACTGTTGCTTTCGGGACAAGCCGTCCTTTGCGCGTCTGTGCCAATATCGCGGTACAAGGGTTGTGCGGTTCGGATGCATGACCGTCATAAAGGACAGACAGATGGGCTTTCTGATAAGAGCTGCTTTCTGGTTTTCGCTGGTGCTTCTGGCGCTGCCGCTGGGTGTCGGCTCCGATGATGCGGGCCGCGGAAGCGTCGGGCCGCTCCAGGCGCTGTTTGCCGCGCGCGAAGCCGTCGGCGACATCGCCGGCATCTGCGAGCGCAAGCCGGACGTCTGCGAGACCGGCAAATCGGCAATGCACACCATCACCGCCCGGGCAAAGGAGACCGCCAAGATCGCGGCCGCCATGCTGGACGACAAGGCCGCTGAACCCGATACGGTGACGACCACCGGCAGCGTGCCCGAGGAAATCGTCTTGCCGGCGAAAGTCGATTTGCCGGCGAAAGTGCACTTGCCGGCAAAGAACTGAGACTGTTTCGGCCGAATCCATCGCTAAACCGCAGGGCGCCCCGCTCTCGGCGCCTGCGGCGTTTCTCCTCTTTTTCCGTGACGCGGCCGCGCCGGATGACTATATCCGGGGAAATGACCACGACGATCCAGACCATCCGCGACGACTTTTCCCTGCTCGACGAGTGGGAAGACCGCTATCGGTATGTGATTGAACTGGGTGAAGCGCTGCCGCCATTTCCCGACGAGCAACGCATACAAGCCAACAAGGTGCCCGGCTGCGTCAGCCAGGTCTGGCTGACCACCGAGCAAGGCGAGGGTGCCAATCCCGTTATTACCTTCAAGGGCGATTCCGACGCCCATATCGTGCGCGGCCTGGTTGCCATCATGCTGGCGCTGTTTTCGGGACGGCCCGCCAGCGAAATCCAGAGGACCGACGCAGAGGCAACGCTAAAGGCACTCGGACTTGACGAGCACCTGTCGCCGCAGCGCGCCAATGGTCTTCGCTCGATGGTCAAGCGTATCAAGCGTGACGCCGAGGCAGCGCTGAAGCAGACCGCCTGACCGGACGGCAATTACCAGCAGTATGAAGAACTGGCGGCCCGAGCTTGGTCTCCCCCCAATACAAAACGGCGCCCGAAGGCGCCGCTTGAGTGTCAAACCGGAAGAGCCGCTTGTCAGCGTCCCTTGCGCTTGCGACCGAGACCCATCTTCTTGGCGAGCTGCGAACGGGCGGCCGCATAATTGGGCGCAACCATCGGATAGCTCGGGTCCAGGTTCCACTTTTCGCGATACTGGTCGGGCGTCAGATCATAGTGGGTCATCAAGTGACGCTTGAGCGACTTGAACTTCTTGCCGTCTTCGAGACAGATGATGTAGTCGTCATGCACCGAACGCTTCGGATTTACCGCCGGCTTCTGCTTGTCGGCAGGCGGCTGCTCGGCGGCCCCGCCGACGCGCCCGAGAGCGGCATGGACATCGGCGATGAGGTTCGGCAATTCGCCGACCGGCACGGGATTGTTGCTGACATAGGCGGCCACCACATCGGCGGTGAGCTCGATCAGCGCGTCACTGTTTCTGGAAGGTGTTTCGGTAATATCCATGGCGTTCAGGCCCCAACGAGAATTGTTTCTGTTTGCGCCCGTTTCGATAGTTGGGCATCGCGCGAACTTGTGCAGGAAAAAGCCTCCGCGATTCGCGTCGCGCCATCTTAATGGGCCTGAGCGTCAAGTAAGTCAATTCGCTTCTTGCGCTCTATTCAGCGATACAAGTCAAATCTTTCATATTCAGCTTCACTCTTTCGTGCAGAGTGTAACTTTGCCGTTTTTTCTGGTCAGACCAGCATCGACTGACGCCGCGGCAAGCAGCCATTACACAGACGGCAGCAGGTAAATAGAGCTCAATGCTTGATCCTGCCCGCAGCATTACAGCCTGGCCGATCGGCGGATTCAGTAAAATCATAGGTTGCGAAGCGTTACTGTTGCTCGTGAGCCGTCGGCCGGAGCGGCGTGCTGCGTCACTGAAACGGGGTGATGTATTTTCCGTAGACCCAGCCGGTGACGAACTGGCCGCTCTGTGCCGGATCGTGCCAGACTTCGCACCAGCGATGGCGGATCTTCTGTTTCTGCTGCCAGTAGGTTTGGCTGGTCATGTCGAGCAGGTTTATCCCACCGGTGCATTTGCCGGTCATCTGCAGAACCGTCCCGTTGGGATAGGCGGCCTGCTTCTGCGAAGTTCCTGAAGGATATTTGCGCACATTGAGCGTGTCGCCGAACGGCACATTGGCCACTTGCCAAGCCGCAAAGGCAGTTGCATGAGATTGACCGGCATTGGCCAGGGTCATCGCAGCGACGGCGAGGGCCGCGGCAATCCGAGAAAAAATATTCATTGTCCTCTCCTCCAGCCCGTCCTCTTGAGCCACCACGACAATAGATCGTAGCCCTTGAACCCGCGCTGATCGGCGTGTTCATTCGCCATTCAAGTAACTTCCACAGCGAGACGCAATGACCAGAACTCCAGTGTTTCCGACCGCCACCCCGCCGCAGCCGGAGAAGCGGCCGATCTTCGACACGCATCACGGCATGACGCGGACGGACGACTATGCCTGGCTGAGGGCCGTGAATTGGCAAGAGATGTTCAGGGACCCGTCGCTGCTCGACGGCCAGATCCGCGCCCACCTCGAAGCCGAGAATGCTTACCAGGCGGCGCTGATGGCCGATACGGTCCAACTGCAGAAACAGCTTTTCGCGGAAATGAAGGGACGCATCAAGGAAGACGATTCTTCCGTGCCGATGAAGGACGGGCCTTACGCCTACGGCTCCTCCTTCAAGCTTGGCGGCCAGCAGCCGCGTTATTTCCGCACGGCGCGCGACGGCGGCGACAAGCAGATCTTGCTCGACGGCGATGCCGAGGCCGAGGGCAAGCCCTATTTCCGCCTGGGCGGCGTCGATCATTCGGACGACCACCGCAAGCTGCTCTGGGCCTTCGACGACAAGGGTTCCGAATTCTACACGCTGCGCGTCCGCGATTTCGCCGGCGGCAACGATCTGACGGACAGGGTCCCCGACACCGGCGGCGGCGGTGTGTGGGATGCCGGCAATGACGGTTTTTTCTACACCCGCCTCGACCCCAACCACCGTCCTTCCAAAGTGCTGTTCCATGCGCTTGGCGATAGTCCTGAAAACGACCGGCTGATCTACGAGGAAACCGATCCGGGCTTCTTCATGGATGTCGGCGGCACACGCTCCAACGAGTGGATCATGATCGGCATCAACGACCATGAGACCTCGGAATATCGCATCATGAACGCCAACGAACCGTCCGCAGAGCCGAAGCTGGTTGCGGCACGCCAGACCGGCTTGCAGTACGACCTTGAGGAAGGCGGCGACATCTTCTTCATCCTCACAAATGCCGACGGCGCCAAGGACTTCAAGATCATGACGGCGCCGGCCCATGATCCGGTGCGCGCCAACTGGCAGGAACTGGTGCCGCACGAAGCGGGCCGGCTGATCCTTTCGGTAATCGGCTTCAAGGACCACATGGTCCGGCTGGAGCGCAAGGAAGGCCTGCCACGCATCGTCGTGCGCGATCGCAAGAGCGGCGAAGAGCACCTGATCTCCTTCGACGAGGAAGCCTTCTCGCTCGGCCTGTCCGGCTCCTACGAATACGACACCGAAATCATGCGCTTTTCCTATTCGTCGATGACGACGCCGGCGCAGGTCTTCGATTACAACATGCGCACCCGCGAGCGCGTGCTGCTCAAGACCCAGGAAGTGCCGTCCGGCCATGACCCGGAGCACTATGTCACGCGCCGGCTGATGGCGCCTGCCGCCGACGGCGAACTGGTGCCGATCTCGCTCCTCCACCACCGCGACACGCCGCTCGACGGATCGGCGCCTTGCCTGCTTTACGGCTACGGATCTTACGGCATAGCCGTACCCGCCGCGTTCAACACCAATTTGTTTTCGCTGGTCGACCGCGGCTTTGTCTACGCGATTGCCCATGTCCGCGGCGGCAAGGACAAGGGCTATGGCTGGTACGACGACGGCAAGCGGGCGAACAAGATGAATACGTTCACCGATTTTGTCGCTGCCGCCCACCACCTCGTCGCCGAACGCTATACGCAGCATGACCGCATCGTCGCGCAAGGCGGCTCGGCCGGCGGCATGCTGATGGGCGCGGTCGCCAACATGGCGCCGCAATGCTTCGGCGGCATCGTCGCCGAGGTTCCCTTCGTCGACGTGCTCACCACCATGCTCGACGCAAGCTTGCCGCTGACGCCGCCGGAATGGCCGGAATGGGGCAACCCGATCGCTTCGGCGGAGGATTACCGGACCATCGCCGCCTACTCGCCCTACGACAATGTCGCCGCACTCGACTATCCACCGATCCTGGGGCTGGCCGGCCTGACCGACCCGCGCGTCACCTATTGGGAGCCGGCCAAATGGGTGGCGCGGTTGCGCGACCGCAAGACAGGGGGGAATCCGGTTCTGTTCAAGATCAACATGGATTCAGGCCACGCCGGCGCCTCCGGCCGGTTTTCCAGGCTGGAGGAAATCGCGTTCACCTATGCCTTCGCGCTCAAGGTAACAGGCAAGGCCGAACCAGCCGCGTGAAGTCGGGGGAGAGCGGTCATTGCCTTCCGTTCCGAGACGTGGCTTTCATTCGCGGTAAGAGTTGCGGAGACGCCCACCAATGATCGATCTCGCCACATTGATTGCGTATGTCGCGGTTGTGCTTGGCTTTGTCTTCATCCCCGGTCCGGCCACCCTTCTGACCGTGGCGCGGGCCACCAGTTCCGGAACCAGGGTTGGCATCGCGACCGGCGCGGGGATCGCGGCCGGCGACGTGGTTCACACCTTCATGGCGATCGTCGGCATTTCGGCGATCATTGCCACGTCGGCGGCGCTTTTCAGCATCGTGAAGTACATCGGCGCAGCCTACCTCATTTATCTCGGCATTCGCGCGATCATCGAGAAAACGCCTGCCTATCCGGCCGCCGGCGCACTTGCGATCCCCGCTACCAAAGCATTTCGGCAGGCTGTTTTGACCGAGGTTCTCAACCCCAAGACCGCGCTTTTCTTCCTTGCATTTCTTCCGCAGTTCGTGCGGCCTGAAAACGGATCGGTGATGCTTCAACTGGCGACATTGGGCGTGATCTTTGTTCTGTTGGGCCTCATCAGCACGCTGGTTTTCGCCGTGGGTGCGGGCGGCCTCGGTGCATTCCTGCGCCGAAACCCGACGGTGCTGAGATGGCAAGGCAAGGCTGTCGGCGGCATCTATTGCGCCTTGGGCATCCGGCCGGCGCTGCAACAGCGCTAGGACCTCGACAGGCGACGCCGTATGAGGCTTCGGATAATGGGCAGGCACAGCTGATTTTCCGCTCGCAATTGCAAAGGCCGCGCGCTACCCAGTGCGCGGCTTTTCACAGCCGCGCCAACACACAATCACCCAGGGATCTGCCATGTTGCTCGTCGATGTCTATCTCGACAAATCGCCCATCCAGGGCATCGGCGTCTTTGCCAAAAACCACATTGCCCGCGGCACGCTGGTCTGGAAGCTCGACCCGAAATACGACCGGCGCATCGAGGTGGAGACCTACGAGCGGGAAACCGGGCCGGTCAAAACCTATCTCGACCGCTACGCCTATCCGGACCGGCGCGACCCGAATTACATCGTCTTCGAAGCCGACGATGCGCGCTACATGAACCATGCCGACAGCCCGAATTGCGACGTCTCGCAGCCGGAGGAGACCTATGCCTTGCGCGACATTGCGCCCGGCGAGGAAATGACCTGCGACTACAATCACTTCTTCGAAACCGGCTTCGACTTCCTCGGCGACCGCTGACCCAACGGCCCGTCAGCTCGCCGGCTTCTTGCGCGCCGGATAGCCGTTGGGATGCGGCGGCACGGCTTTCAGATAGGCGGCGATCGCCGCGCGGTCCTCCCGGGTCAGCACGGCCATGTTCCGTTGCACGTCGACCATCGCGCCGCCGACCGTATCGAAGTCCGGCGTGAAGCCGGTTTCGAGATAGTTGGCGATGTCGGCTTCCGACCAGTCGGCGATGCCGCCCTCGCCCGACGTGATGTTGGGCACGATGCCGCTGCCTTCCGCGGCCGCGGCGCCTGCCAGCCACTGGCTCTTCCTGGTACCGCCGGTAAGGTCCCGCGGCGTGTGGCATTCGCCGCAATGGCCGGGGCCTTCGACCAAATAGCGGCCGGCCTGCACCGGCTGTGGCGTGCCTTCGGGAAAGGAAACGACCGGCTTGTCGCTCAGATAGAGCAATTTCCACAGACCAAGGCCGCGTCGGACGTTGAAGGGAAACCCCAGCGAATTGGCGGGTGCCTTGCCGGCGACCGCGGGCAAGGTCTTCAGGAACGCATAGAGATCGGCAATGTCGGCCGGCTTCATGCGCGCGTATGAAATATAGGGAAATGCTGGATAAAGATGCTCGCCCGACGGCGACACGCCCTTCAGCATGGCGTTGGCAAAGTCTTCGACCGACCAGGCGCCGATGCCGTCCTTGGTATCCTGCGAGATATTCGGCGGCACGAAGGTGCCGAATGGCGTCTTGAGCTCGAGGCCGCCGACCAGCTGAAGGCGAGCGTCGCCTTGCGAGCCAGGCTTGGCATGACAGGATGTGCAGCCGCCAGCGTAGAAGATGCGCTTGCCCCTGTCAGCGTCACCGGGGCCAAGCTGCGCCAGCGTGGCGGCACCGAGCCTGACCGGAGCCGACAGGAACCAGCCGGCAATCGCGGCGACGCCGCCCAGAACGAGGGCGGCGCCGACGAGTTTCTTCAGCAAGGGCATTGCCCGCTATCAGCCTTTTTTCACCCTGTAGCTTTGATGACAGTTGCCGCAGCCGCCGCCGATGGTGTTGAACTGTGCCTTCAACGCGTCGGCATCCGCAGGTGCCGCGGCGACCGCCGCCTTGACGTCGGCGAGGTACTTGCCTTCAGCCGTCTTGAAGCCGGCCATGTCCTGCCAGATCTTGGGAGACGCCGTGGTGTCGCCGATGTCGCTGCCCGCCGGGAACAGCGCGTCGACGCCGGCATGGAATTTCTCGGCATTGGCCTGCAGTGCCTGCAACGCCGTCAGCACCGAAGCTGCGTCGTAGGGCGTCTCGCCCTTGACCACTTTCGACAAGCCGGCGGCGATCTTGCCACGTTCCTTCATCAGGGCCTGCCGGTCAGCGACCGGGTCGGCAAATGCCGCCGAACCGGCGAAGGCGAGCATCGAGATGGCGAGGATAAGCTTTCTCATTCACTTGGCTCCATGTTGAAGGCAATTCAGGGTGCGGTCCCACCCCGATGACAAACGGCAAGGATGGCTTAAAAATTCCGACGCTTCGCCTCACGCTTGCGTGAAATTTTTGCAACTGTCGTTCTGATGCTGAAAAAGAAAAGCCCCGGTTCTGCCGGGGCTTTCTGGAACGGATCAGGCCTTTTCGTAGAGTTCGAGCACATAGTCCCAGTTGATGAGACTGTCGACGAAGGCTTCGAGATATTTCGGCCGGGCGTTGCGATAATCGATGTAGTAGGAATGTTCCCAGACATCGACGCCAAGGATCGGCGTCGCGCCATGGACGAGCGGGTTCTCGCCATTCGGCGTCTTCGAGATCGCCAGCTTGCCGTCCTTGACCGAGACCCAGGCCCAGCCCGAACCGAACTGGGTGGTGCCGGCGGCGATGAAGTCGGCCTTGAACTTGTCGTAGCCGCCAAGATCGCTGTCGACCGCTTTTTGCAAGGCGCCCGGCAGCTTGTTGCCGCCGCCGCCCTTCTTCATCCATTTCCAGAAATGGATATGATTGTAGTGCTGGGCGGCATTGTTGAAGAGCCCCGCATTCTTGCCGAAGGACTGTTTGACGGCCTCTTCGACCGACAAATCGCCCAGGCCCGCCTCGGCGGCCAGCTTGTTGCCGTTGTCGACGTAGGCCTTGTGGTGCTTGTCGTGATGATATTCCAGCGTTTCCTTGGACATATAAGGCTGCAAAGCCTCGTAATCATAGGGCAAGGCGGGCAATTCAAAAGCCATCGGTCGTACTCCCTCGTGGAAAAATCCGGTGTCGATACCGGACTAACATAGGACTGGATTGGTCTGGAACAACTCCGGAAACGAAGCGCCGGGCCGCTTTTTAGCGGGTCAGCCGGGCGAAGTCGAATGCGCCCATTCCCAATAGAGTTCGCGCGCCTTCTTGGCCACCGGCCCGGGCTGCAGATTGCGATCCTCGATACGGGTGACCGGCACGACTTTCGAGTGGTTTCCGGTCGAGAAGATTTCGTCCGCCTCCAGGAAATCGCGGATCGACAGCGTCTTTTCCGTCGTCGTGAAACCGTACTCGCCAAGCAGGGCCATGGTGCGCGCGCGAGTGATGCCGGACAGGAAGGTGCCGTTCGGCGCCGGCGTCAGGACATGGCCGTCCTTGACCAGGAAAATATTCGAGGTCCCGGTCTCGGCGACATTGCCCAGCATGTCGAGCACGAGCGCATTGTCGAAGCCGCGCATCTTGGCTTCGAGGATGGCCCTGCCGTTGTTGGGATAAAGGCAGCCGGCCTTGGCGTTAGTCGGCATGGTTTCGATTGTCGGGCGGCGGAACGGCGACACCGTCACCGAAAAACCCGCTGGCGAGATCATCGGCGATTCATAGAGGCAAAGGCAGAAACGCGTCGAGGCCGGGTCGGCCGGCACGCCCATATAGCCGCCATGCTCGGCCCAATACATCGGCCTGATGTAGACCGCTGTGTTGCCGTCGAACTTCTTCAGCCCGTCCCAGGTCAGGCCGACGATCTTGTCGGTGCTCATCGTCGGTTTCAGGCCGAGCGCGATCGCCGAGGCGTTCACCCTTGCTGCATGGCGATCGAGGTCGGGAGCGACGCCCTCGAACCAACGGGCGCCGTCGAACACGCTGGTGCCGAGCCACATGGCATGGCTGCGCGGCCCGAGGATGGCGACGTTGCCCTCATACCAGTCGCCGTCGACGAAGGTCCATGTCGCGGATTGCGCCGCAGTCGCCAGTGTCATTGCCAGGTTCCGTTCGATGCTTGTTGCGGCGCATTGGAAGATGCTTTGGCGGCCGCCGTCAACCGGTTTGGCTGAGATTTGTTGAGGCCAGCGGGCTGGCGGACTGCAATCAGCGCTTGCGCCTTGCCTTGCGCAGCCTCAAAACTGTCGCATGCACCATGCAGCTTACGTTTTCGACGCCTATGGCACGCTGTTCGACGTGCACGCGGCCGTGCGCCGTCACGCCGACCAGATCGGGCCGGACGGCCAGTTGCTGTCCGAGATCTGGCGCGCAAAGCAGCTGGAATATTCCTGGGTGCGGACGCTGATGGGGGCCTATGCCGATTTCTGGCAGCTCACCGAGCAGGCACTCGATTTCGCCCTGCGCAAGGTTCCGTCCGCCGATGCCGGGCTGAAGGCGAAGTTGCTCGAGGCCTATTGGCGGCTGGACTGCTATCCGGAGGTGCCGGCCGTGCTCAAGGCGCTCAAGGCATCGGGGGCAAGGCTGGCGATCCTGTCCAACGGTTCGCCTGAAATGCTGGAGGCGGCCGTCAAGTCCGCCGCGCTCGACCAGGTCCTGGACGACGTCTTTTCCGTCGACAGCGTCAGGCGCTTCAAGACCGACCCGTCGGTCTACGACATAGTCACCACGGGCTGGCGCCTCTATCCAGGCGCTGTCTCTTTCCAGTCCTCCAACCGCTGGGACGTCGCCGGCGCCACCAAATTCGGCTTCCGGACGGTGTGGATCAACCGCGCCAATCACCCAGAGGAATACCGGGATTTCCCACCGGCCCTGATCCTGCCATCCCTCGATGGTCTGGTTGCCGCGGTTTGACACCGGAAATGTTGCGTCGGCGCAACAGTGGCGATCCGGTCACAGCTTTGCCTTTGTTTGTCCACCCTGCGGCCAGAATTGGAACCGCCTATCGCGCCGAGCATTGCTCGAGCACCTGCGCACAACCGGACGCATTCATGCTTTGTTGCGATTTGAGACTTAAAAAAGGCAATCATGTTCACACCTCCATCGTCCTCTCTGCGCCTTAGCCGTCGCGGTTTCCTCAACGCCGCAGCCCTTGGCGCCGCCTCGGTCGCGGTCTCCAGTTGCACCACGCTGTCGCAACAGCCGGTCGAGCCACCGCCGCCGACCTATGTCGAGCCGGCGCTCGGCGACTATATGACGATGTATGGGCCGATGTCTGATGGCGGCTTCGAGCTGCCGGCGATACCGGTCGACAAAATCGACCCGCAGTTCCTGCGCCAGATCGTGGACGATCCGACCGGGCAGCAGCCGGGCACCATCGTCGTCGACACCACCAATCACTTCCTCTACTTGGTGCGCCCGGGCGGCCAGGCTATCCGCTACGGCGTCGGCCTCGGCCGCGCCGGCTTCGAATGGTCGGGCGATGCCGTGGTCCAATGGAAGCAGAAATGGCCGAAATGGACGCCGCCGGATGAAATGATCTCCCGGCAGCCGGAGTTGAAGCCGTACAGCGCCGATAATGGCGGCATGCCCGGCGGGCTCAAGAACCCGCTTGGCGCGCGGGCGCTCTATCTCTTCCAGGGCAACCAGGACACGCTCTACCGCTTGCACGGTTCGCCGGAATGGCGGTCGATCGGCAAGTCGGTGTCGTCGGGCTGTGTTCGCCTGATGAACCAGGACATTATCGATCTCTACGACCGTGTGCCGAACAAGACCCCGGTCGTGGTGACGGCCGATATCGGCCAGCCGATGGTGGCGACCGCAAACCGCAAAGCCATTCCGATCGACGCCGGCGTGCCGGAAGGATCGATCCTGCTCGGCCCGATAAAATCGATCACAAACTCGATCTTCTGAATTGGTCGAAAGCGCTGGAGCGGGATCTTCCTCGCTCCTGCTGATTTTGCTGCGCGTTGGCTTGCCCGTGCCGGTGCCCGCCTTCAGGTCCGATGTTTACGCCGAGCAGCGGATTTTGCCGCGCTCTGTGCAGACGCCGCCGGTGGACAGCTCATGACCCAAATACGTCTTCCGCAGGCCAGGTCGGATGACCGCTTTGCGCCGCGATGCCGGCAGCAACGACGTTGATTGCGGTTGCCCAAAAGCAGACATCTGAATGCGGCGTCGCGTTGGACGCGTTGCGCTATAAGCGGACATCGGGTCCGCAGTCTGGACCGGGAACTCGCACCGACACCACAGTCTCACCGACCGAGACTTCCGAGCGTGGCCCGCTGCTTATTGTCCCGTGTCTTGTCGGGATCTTCGATCGCCTCAACCGACTGGATGTATTCGGCAATATACTCCGGCGACAGGGCGTGTTCCCTGCCACCTGCAAGGACAAAGTCCTTATACCAGCTATAGGGTTTGAGACTGTCGTCGATGTAGTCGGGGGTGGCGAGATAGGTAAGGACCTTTCGCCTGCGACCTTTGGCGTTAATGACCGTGACCGTCGCATGCTCGTAGCCGCTTCCGACGCCTTCGGCCTTATCTAGCTCGGCACGTTCGGCAGGATCGAAGCTGAACAGGACTCCGATCACGCTATTCTCATTGCCAGTGGCCAATGCGTTGCACTTCCCGGACTTGTCCACGCTTCGTTTATGAAAACGGAGCGCATGACCCGGCAAGGTAGCGATGCCGAGTGACTTGCAGCTCGGCATGCGTTCGCGCAGCCGGGCGGTCGACATGTTGGACCCGTAGGCAAAATAGACGACGTGCTCTGGGGGGCCGGTCTCTGTGTTCTTCAGCGCCTCGATGGTGGGATTTCCCGGCCTCAGGATCGTGCGTAGCGGTACCGTCATTATGCTGCACTCTTCGGTTTCTTCGCCTTCGCGTGTGATGATGGGCTGTCCATCCTGGAGGTCGAGGATTGGAACCGGCCTGCCGGCCCATCCGCAGTCGGCGCAGCGCGGTCGTTCCCAGAGTATACCGGGTGCCTCAGTATTCTCGCCATGTTCGGGTTCGAGATGCGGCGAGCCGCAGTTCGGGCATTCCCGAGGCACCCCGCGTAATTCGCGAATGATCAATGATGTCGCCATGCCGATGGCGTGTTGGATCAACGAGTGCGCCATCTCGGCATCAATCCAGGTGGCCGACTTTGAATGCGTCAGCCAGTTTGAAAACGTCCATGCGGACTCAAGCGCACTCTTGAGGGCCCCGCGACGCTCTTTGTTGGTGTCGCCCGGCAGAAGATCGTTGCAGATGATCTCCGTCCACGCGCGGAAGTTCGCACGTTGTGGCGGTGTATCTGTCCATATTGCCGAGTCCTGCGCGACGCCGATCAGTTCGAGAAGCGCCTCACGGCAGCGGACGCCTACGGCCTGATAGTCCGCGAGATTATGCGCCTGTGTCACGGCGGTGCCGGCTTCTTCCATCTTCTCGAATACGGGACCGAACGGGAGTATGCGTAGATCGTCTTCCTGTTGTTTTGCCGTACGCGGGATGCGAAGCATCAGGCCAATATGGAAGGTCAGAGCAAGGTCCATATTTGGGAACTGCTCCTGAGAGTAGAGGTTTGTGCCGCCGGTTATGACCCACCAGCGATCCTTGTTGGTGTGAATGTCCCACACGTCGTGACGGGTATTCAGGACGACTTCCGAGTAGACCTTCTGCATAAAGGTCACTTCGAGGTCGGGCGCCTGCCATTCAAAGTATTCTCGGACTTCCTCGACCTCCTCTTCGGTAACTTTCAACATGATCGTCTCCCGCGAAGGCTCGTCGCGCCGCGCTGCAAAGGATTGCGAAAGCCTCAACAATAGCCCGATGTCGCTAACTTTCAAAATCCGGCACGGCTACGCGGGATGTCCGCTTTGGGCTAATTCTGAGACGTTGTTCCGACCGGATTCAGCGTCCGTTGCCCCTTGCGGAGGTGCTGGAACCTGCCGGTCCGCTTCCGGCCCCGATCAAGACCTTCGGCGCATCGCCGCCAAGCGGCCGCTCTTTCCGCATAGCCCCTGTCCGCTGTCCTCCAGATCTGGCTACTGGCGCTTGATGCCAAGACAGAAGTTGCCAACACTGATCCCGCCCGTCGGTCCGATGCCCCTCACCGCCCCCTGGACAGGCTCCCCAAAATCCCGCGGACGATCGCCCGTCCGACCGACGAACCGACCGAGCGCACCACCGACTTGATTGCCGCCTCCGCCACCGTCTGGCGGTTGGATGGCCGCGGCGCCCGCCGGCCACCGCTGGGCTGAGGAGCGGGATCGTCATTGCCGAAGCCGGGAATGGTCCAGCGCGAACGGCCGCTCTCCTGCTGCTGCGCTTGTGCCTCCTGGGCGTCCTTGGCCTTTTTTTGCAGCATCTCGAAAGCCGATTCGCGATCGACGGTCTGGTCGTACTGTCCCGAAACCGGGCTCTCAGTGATCAGCTTGCGGCGCTCTTCGGGCGTGATCGGGCCAAGCCGCGAGGATGGCGGGCGGATCAGCGTGCGCTGTACCATGGACGGCACGCCCTTGGCTTCCAGCGTGGAGACGAGTGCCTCGCCGGTGCCGAGCTGCGTGATCACGGTTGCACAGTCGAAATCGGGATTGGGCCTGAACGTCTCGGCCGCCGTCTTGACGGCCTTCTGTTCGCGCGGCGTATAGGCACGCAGTGCGTGCTGCACGCGGTTGCCCAACTGCGCCAGCACCGTTTCAGGGATATCCAGCGGATTTTGCGTGACGAAATAAACGCCGACGCCCTTCGAACGGATCAGCCGGACCACCTGTTCGACGCGGTCGATCAGCACCTTCGGCGCGTCGTCGAACAGAAGATGCGCCTCGTCGAAGAAGAAGACCAGCTTCGGCTTGTCCGGGTCGCCGACCTCGGGCAGTTCCTCGAACAGTTCCGACATCAGCCACAGAAGGAACGTCGCATAGAGCCGCGGATTCATCATCAATTTGTCGGCGGCGAGCACGCTGATGGCGCCGCGTCCATCGCGCGTGGTGCGCATGATGTCGGCGATCCGCAATGCCGGCTCGCCGAAGAAATTGGCAGCGCCCTGCTGCTCCAGGACCAGCAGCGTGCGCTGGATCGCGCCGACCGAAGGTTTCGTCACATTGCCGTAGCGGGCGCCGATCTCTTCGGCGCGGTCGGCGATGTTGGCAAGCAGTGACTGCAGGTCCTTCAAGTCGAGCAGCAAAAGGCCTTCCTCGTCGGCGATGCGGAAGGCGATGTTCATAATGCCTTCCTGCGCCTCGGAGAGGTTCATCAGCCGCGACAGAAGCAGCGGCCCCATCTCCGAGATGGTGGCGCGGATCGGGTGACCCTGCTCGCCGAACAGATCCCAGAAGATGACCGGAAATTCCTGGAACTCATAGGGATCGAGCTTGACCTGCTCGGCCCGCTTGACCACAAAATCCTGCGCTGTGCCCATCATGGCGATACCCGACAGATCGCCCTTGATGTCGGCGCAGAATACCGGCACGCCGGCATTGGAGAAACCCTCGGCCAATATCTGCAGGGTCACCGTCTTGCCGGTGCCGGTCGCGCCGGTGACCAGGCCGTGACGATTGCCATATTGCAGCAAAAGCCGTTCCGGCCGCTGATAGCTGTCGTCCGGCTTGCGGCTGGCTCCCATGAAGATACTGGTGTCGTCGGCCATGTGTCCGGTCTCCGCAAACCTATAGGGTTGAATGCCCTGATCCCCTTGAAGAAAAGGGAGGCCCGCCGCAGGTATAGTGAGGCCATTGCGCAGCGACAATGGGCATCGTCGAAAATGGCTTTTGGAGCTTGCGGAACCTGCCCATGTTTGGCAAGCGGTTGACGGTCACCGTCACGGAAGGCGAGTTGCACGGCATGTGTGCTGCATTGTGATATGGGACCGGGGACCGTAGACTGACATAGTAGGCTGACACGGCCACTAGAACGAGGAGAACGGATGGGCGCCGGTGCCTTGACCCATGATGCCGACCTTCCGAGCGCCGACCGGCAACGATGGCTGGCGCTGGCGGAGAAGGCGCTGGCCGGCGGTTCCTTCGAGGAAAAGCTCGTCTCGCATACGGACGACGCCATCCGCATCGAGCCGCTCTACGAGCGTTCGGTGACCGTCGAGCCTGTCGTGCGCGCCAACCCTGGATCACCGTGGATCGTCAGCCAGCGCATCGACGATCCGGATATAGGCCGCGCCAGGGCGCAGGCGCTGGAAGACGTCGCGCAGGGTGCCACCGGACTGTCGCTTGTCTTCGAAGGCGCGCCGAACGCCTTCGGCTATGGCTTGCCGAGGACGGCCGAGGCGCTGGAGAGCGTGCTCGACGGCGTGCCGCTCAACCGCATCCAGATCCGCATCGATGCCCATCCCTGGAGCCGCGCCGTGGCCGACTGGCTGGTGGCGTTCTTGACCAAGCGCCGGTCCGACCCGGCAAAGCTCAACCTCTCCTTCGGCATCGATCCGGCGGCGATATTTGCCGGGACCGGCAGGCTGCGCATGTCGATCGAGGCTTTGCAGGCTTCGATGCCGCAGTCGCTGGCGCATTTCTTTTCGATGGGGGTGCCCGGCGTGCTGCTGGAGGCCGACGGGCGGGTATTCCACAATGCCGGCGCCACCGAGGCGCAGGAGCTTGGCACTATGCTCGCCTCGGCCGTCTCCTATTTGAGGCTGTTCGAGAAGGCGCGCCAGCCGCTCGTCTACGCGGCGCCGCATATCGGTTTTGCGCTCAGCGTCGACCAGGACCAGTTCGTTTCGACGGCCAAGGTCAGGGCGTTGCGCAGGCTGTGGGCGCGTGTCCAGGAGGCCTGCTCGATACCGCCCTCCACCGCCAGCATCCATGCCGAAACCTCCTTCCGGATGATGACGGCGGCCGACCCGGAAACCAACATCCTGCGCACCACCATCGCCGCTTTCGCGGCTGCCGCCGGCGGCGCGGATTCGATCGCCATCCTGCCGCACACGATAGCGCACGGCCTGCCTGCGGGTTTTGCCCGCCGCGTTGCCCGCAACGCGCAACTGATCATGGCCAATGAAAGCCACATCGACCACGTCGCCGATCCGGTTTGCGGTTCGGGTGCGGTCGAAGCGCTGACTGCGGAGCTCTGCGCCGCGGCCTGGCAGGAGTTCCAGCAGATCGAGGCGGAAGGCGGCGTGCTGACCAGCCTTGAGCAAGGCCACATCCAGAGGCGCGTCCAGGCAGCTTCCGCCCGCCGCAACGCAGCCTACCAGGCGGACGAACGGGCGATCGTCGGCACGACGCTGCACCCGTCGAAGACCGAGCGTCCGGTCGAGACGCTGGCGGCGGAGCGGCGGCCTGCCTTCACCGAAGGCGTTGCGGTGTGCGAGCCGCTGTTTCCGATCCGCATCGATCAGTCGATCGGAGCCGTGCCATGATCCCGGATTTCAGCCAGATCGCCTGGTCGCCGCCACGGCGGGCGCCGGTCGAGGTCAAAGGCCAGCGGATGACGCCGGAAGGCATCGCCGTCAAGCATCTCTACAACCAGGGCGATCTCAAGGGCTTGCCGCATCTCGATACCTATCCGGGCCTGCCGCCCTTCGTGCGCGGCCCCTATCCGACGATGTATGTCCAGCAACCCTGGACGATCCGGCAATATGCCGGCTTCTCGACGGCCGAAGAGTCCAACGCCTTCTACCGGCGCAACCTTGCCGCCGGCCAGAAAGGCCTGTCGGTCGCCTTCGATCTCGCCACGCATCGCGGCTACGACAGCGACCATCCGCGCGTCGCTGGCGATGTCGGAATGGCCGGCGTCGCCATCGATTCCATTCTCGACATGCGCCAGCTGTTCGAGGGCATCCCGCTTAACGAGATGACGGTATCGATGACGATGAACGGCGCGGTGCTGCCGATCATGGCGCTCTATATCGTGGCGGCGGAGGAACAGGGCGTCGCGCAGAAGGACCTCATTGGAACCATTCAGAACGACATCCTGAAAGAGTTCATGGTGCGCAACACCTACATCTATCCGCCCAAACCTTCGATGCGAATCGTGTCGGACATTTTTTCCTACACGTCGACGCATATGCCGAAGTTCAATTCGATCTCGATCTCCGGCTACCACATGCAGGAGGCGGGAGCGACGGCGGACCTCGAGCTCGCCTACACGATTGCCGACGGTATCGAATATGCCCGCGCCGGCGTCGCGGCCGGCCTCGACATCGACCGTTTCGCGCCGCGCCTCTCGTTTTTCTGGGCGATCGGCATGAATTTCTTCATGGAAGTCGCGAAGCTGAGAGCAGCGCGCCTTTTGTGGGCCAGCCTGATGCTGAAGAACTTTTCGCCGAAGGACGAGCGCTCGCTGTCGCTGCGCACCCATTGCCAGACTTCGGGCTGGTCGCTGACGGCGCAGGACCCCTACAACAACATCATCCGCACCATGATAGAGGCGATGGCGGCGACTCAAGGCCACACGCAGTCGCTGCACACCAATTCCTTCGACGAGGCAATGGCGCTGCCGACCGATCATTCGGCCCGCATCGCCCGCAACACACAGCTCATCCTGCAGAAGGAATCCGGCACGACCCGGAGCATCGACCCGTGGGGCGGCTCTGCCTATGTCGAGCGGCTGACGCATGATCTGGCGGCGCGCGCGCTTGCCCATATCGAGGAGGTCGAGAGCCTCGGGGGCATGGCCGCGGCGATCGAAAAGGGCCTACCGAAGCTGCGCATCGAAGAGGCTGCCGCGCGCACCCAGGCGCGCATCGATTCCGGCGAACAGATCGTGGTCGGCGTCAATGCCCACCGTCCCGGCACGGACATCGAAGTCGACGTGCTGAGGATCGACAACGCGGAAGTCAGGGCGCGGCAATTGTCGAAGCTGCAGCGGCTGAAAGGCACGCGTGACGTCGCCGCCGTCGAGAGCGCGCTCGATGCGCTGACCCGTGCTGCCGGGAGTAACGAAAACCTGCTGGAATTCGCCATCCGGGCGGCGCGCGCCAATGCCACGGTCGGCGAGATTTCGCTGGCGCTGGAAAAGGTCTTCGGCCGCCATGTCGCCTCGGTGCAGACGATCTCCGGCGTCTATCGCAACGCGCTTGGCGACAATCCGGTGGTCGACCGGTTGCAGGACAAGGTCGTAGCGTTCGAGGAGAAGTCCGGCGGCAAGCCGCGTATTCTGGTCGCCAAGATGGGGCAAGACGGCCATGATCGCGGCCAGAAAGTGATCGCCACCGCCTTTGCCGATCTCGGCTTCGACGTCACCGTTGGGCCGATGTTCCAGACGCCGGACGAGATCGCCAAGCTGGCGGTCGAGCATGACGTGCACATCGTCGGCGCCTCGTCGTTGGCGGCAGGCCATTTGACGCTCATTCCCGAACTCAAACAGGCGCTGAAGAAGCTCGGCCGCGACGACATGCTGATCGTCGCCGGCGGCGTCATTCCACCGAAGGATTACGATGCAGTCCGGCAGGCAGGCGCAGCGGAGATCTTCCCGCCCGGCACGGTCATCCCGGAAGCGGCGGAGCGGCTGATGGACCGGCTGCTGCAGGCGGGCTGACGCTTTGTTATAATGCCCGTTGCAACGACCGACACGCTGAGTTATAATCAGCGTTGCAACAGGATGTCTCACCATGAACACGACCATTCGCAAGATCGGCAATTCCGAAGGCGTGATCCTGCCGAGGGAGATTCTCGATCGTCTGAACCTGAAGGCCGGCGACCAGCTTCAAATCGTTGAAACAGGTGACGGTCTTGCGCTGAAGCCGGTGGACGACAGCTTCGAGCGGCAAATGAAAGCTGCCCGCGAGGTCATGGACAAATACAAGGTCGCGCTTCAGAAGCTCGCCGAATGAGCTGGGAGTTTCTGACGCGGCGTGCAGTCGAAGCGATGCACGCCGAGCAGTTGCGCCGACACGGCGGAGCACAAGGCTTGAGGGATGAAAATGCCATTGAATCGGCGCTCGCCCGTGCGGAGAACAAAGCCAACTACGGAGACCCGTCGGTTGAAGAACTCGCCGCCGTCTATGTCTTCGGCATCGCCCGAAATCATGCCTTTGTCGACGGCAACAAACGCACCGCCATTGTCGCTGCCGGCGCATTTCTGATTGTGAATGGTTATGCCCTGTCGGCCAATGACGGCATGCTTTACGAATTCGTCATGGGCGTCGCCGCCGGCGAAATCGACGAGGCCGGTGCCGCGGCGTTCTTCCGCGACCATGTCGTCAAGCTCGAAGACTAACTATCGGAGAGCTTGACGATCTCCCATTCCTTGCCGTTAACCACGGCAATTTCGCCGACCTTCTTGCCGAACAGCGCCATCGCCATCGGCGACATATGGGAAATTGACCCTTTGGCCGGGTTGGCCTCATCCTCGCCGACGATCTTCCAGTGCACCTTCTTGCCGTCGTCGCTCTCCAGTGTGACGCCCATACCGAAGCGAACCATGTCGCTGCCCGGTTCCGGCACCGAAAGCTCGGCGCTTTCACGCCGCGCCGTCCAATAGCGGAGATCACGCGACACCAGCGCGATGCGCTCGCGGTCGGCCCTCTTTTCGGCTCTGCCCAGTTCGTCGCGCAGAGCGGCCACCTCCGCATCGATCAGCGCCAGGCCGTGTTCCGTCACCAGATTGCGGTGATGGCTGATCGGCCGCTCGCCGATGCCGGCAATGGCGTTTTCGCTGTCTTCCTCGCGGGTGAAGGCCCTGCTCATCCGATGAACTTAGGCCCGGCGCGACGACTCCACAAGCCATAGCCGGCAAACCCGACCTCGGGGCCGATCCCGTCTGGCACGAATCCTGCCGCGTGAGCGTTGGACGCAAGGGATCTGTGCCGATGTTGAACAGAAGAACGCTGCTTACGCAGACCGCCGGCTTTGCCGTCATGGGGCTTTCGCTCGGCAAGGCAGCGGCGGAAAACCTGCACGGCATCGACAAAGCCGCGATGCGCGGGGCGATCAATGCGACCGATCTCGGCGTCCGGCCCGGCGCGCTTGAGGACCAGAGCAAGGCTTTCACCAAGCTGCTGCGCGAAGCGCACGTTCGCGACATGCCGGTGTTCCTGCCGCCGGGGACCTATATCGTTTCCAACCTGTCGCTGCCCGGCCGCGTGCGCCTGTCCGGCGTGGCGGGCGCATCGCGGATCGTCTATGGCGGCAACGGCCATCTCATCATGGCGGAACAGGCCGAGCATATCGTACTCAGTGGACTGGTGTTCGACGGCAGCAACCACTGGATGGGCGATTATACGCAAGGCCTGCTCGATCTGCGCCGCATCGCCCATCTCGTCGTCGACAATTGCCAGCTTACCGGCAGCGGCAAGAACGGTCTGGCGCTCGAACACGCCTCGGGCCGTATCGAACGCTCGGAGATATCCGATGCGGCCGATGCCGGCATCTATTCGGTCGAGGCCGATGGCCTGGAAATATCAGGCAATAGCGTCTCCGACTGCGCCAATGGCGGCATTCTGGTGCACCGCTGGCAGGCGGCGGAAGATGGTACCATCGTCAGCGGCAACCGCGTCGAACGCATCCAGGCGCGCAGCGGCGGAACCGGCCAGAACGGCAACGGCATCAATGCCTTCCGCGCCGGCAATGTCATCATCTCCGGCAATATTGTTTCGGATTGCGCGTTTTCGGCTATCCGCGCCAACAGTGCCAGCAATTTGCAGATCACCGGCAACACCTGCTCGCGCTCGGGCGAAACAGCCGTGTATTCCGAATTCTCATTCGAAGGCGCCATCATCAGCAACAACATCGTCGATAGTGCTGCGAACGGTATTTCGATCGTCAATTTCAACGAAGGCGGCCGCATGGGGGTCTGCTCCGGCAACATCGTCCGCAACCTGTCGACCAGCGGCCCCTACCCTGCCGATGCGCCCGGCTTCGGCGTCGGCATCAGCGTCGAGGCAGACACCACCGTTTCCGGCAATGTCGTTGAGAATGCGCCGCTCTACGGCATGCAGATCGGCTGGGGACCGTTCATGCGCAATGTGGTCGCCACGGGAAACGTCATCCGCAAGGCCGGAACCGGCATCGTCGTCACCGTGGTCGAAGGTGCCGGAACGGCAATCATTTCCGACAATGTCATCGACGGGGTCCAGAAGGGCGCGATCGTCGGCCAGCGCTGGGCCGAGCCGGTGACCGGCGACCTCGCCGCGTCAGGCAATGCCGGCTATGCGCATTTGACCGTCGAGCGCAATCACGTCAGTTGAGGGCGGCGGTGGGCCGGAGCGCGCCGACTTTGGCGCCGATCCGGCTTTCGATAGGCGGATTTGCCTGTTCGATCAGCTTTCCCGCCAGCGGCTGGTCTGCGTGCAAAAGCTTTGACAGCACGACCGCGAGCATGACTTCAGTTGCGCGGCCGGCGCCGTCGTCGCATTTCAGCGCGATGCCAAGGCCAAGCTCTGGAAGGGCGGCACAATGGACGCCCTCGGCGCCCCCCTTGGCAAAGATCCGGCCGGGCGCGGCCTCCATCATCGCGACGTCGGACCTGCCAGTGCCGGCGACGAAAAACGGCTCAGCCATGCAGGCGGAAAGCAGCCGCTTCGCCGCCCGGGCGCGCACCGGCTCGAAGCTGGCGCCTGTCGCCATGCGGGCAAAGCCAAGCGCAAAGCTGCGCAGCGGCACGGCATAGGTCGGAATCGAGCAGCCGTCAGTGCCACGGTGATCGGCGTCATGGGCAGCACCGGTCACCGCCTGCATCGCTTCGCGCACCATCTCCTGCGAAGCATGGCCAGCCTTGACGTAACCGCGATGGGCGATGCCGCTGTGAACGCAGGTGCATAGGAAGCCTGAGTGCTTGCCGGAACAATTGTTGTACAGCGCGTTCGGCACGCTGCCGGCGCGGGCAAGCGCCAGCGTCGCCCCATGGCTCGACGGCCAATGCGCGCCGCATTCGAGTGCCGTCTCGTCCAGGCCGGCCTTCGCCAGCATAGCCCTCGCGAGCTCGACATGTGGCGGCTCGCCGGAATGCGAGGCGCAGGCCAGTGCCAGCTCCCGGTCACCGAAGCCGTAGGCATCGGCAGCGCCGCTCTCGACCAGCGGCAACGCCTGGATCGCCTTGACCGCCGAACGCGGGAACACCGGTTGTGCCGTGTCGCCGATCTCCCAAACAGGCTTGCCGTCGGCGTCGAAGACGGCAACAGCGCCGCGATGCGCGCTCTCGACGATAGCGCCGCGCAAAACTTCGACCAGAACCGGATTTGTCATGAATTCCCCGCTAGCGCATGATCTCGAAACTCGGAATCAATTTTCGAAAAGGATCATGCGCAAAATCAAAGCGATATAGCGCCCTTTTGCGCGCGCGAAGCGGCGCGCGCGCTGTAATGCGGGGCCGCTTTTATCTGATCCGGTCGAGAATGGAAACGTAGTTGGCGACCGCCGCGCCGCCCATGTTGAAGATGCCGCCGAGCTTTGCTCCCGGCACCTGGATGCCGCCCGCCTCGCCGACGAGTTGCATGGCGGTAAGCACATGCATCGATACGCCGGTGGCACCGATCGGGTGGCCCTTGGCCTTCAGCCCGCCGGACGGATTGACCGGCAGCCTTCCGTCTTTCGCCGTATCGCCATCCAAGGCCAGCTTGGCGCCCTCGCCCGGCTTGGCCAGGCCCATCGCCTCATACTCGATCAGCTCGGCGATGGTGAAACAGTCATGCGTCTCGACGAAGGACAGGTCGCCGAGCGTCACGCCGGCCTGCTTCAGCGCCTGATTCCAGGCCTGCTCGCAACCTTCGAACGCGAGGATGTCGCGCTTCGACATCGGCAGGAAATCCTGCACATGCTCATTGGCGCGGAAGGCGACGGCGCGGCGCATCTTCAGCGCCGTCGCCGTGTCGGCGAGGACAAGGGCGGCGGCGCCGTCCGAAACCAGCGAGCAGTCTGTGCGCTTCAGCGGACCGGCGACGAAGGGGTTTTTTTCGCTTTCCTGCCGGCAGAACTCGTAGCCGAAATCCTTGCGCATCTGCGCGTAGGGATTGTCGACGCCGTTCTTATGGTTCTTGGCGGCGATCATCGCCAGCGCATCCGACTGGTCGCCGTAGCGCTGGAAATAGGCTTGAGCGATCTTGCCGAAGACGCCAGCGAAGCCTGCCGGCGTGTCACCATCCTCCGGCAGATACGAGGCCTTGAGCAGGTTCTTGCCGATCTCAGGACCGGGCGTGGTCGTCATCTGCTCGGCGCCGACCACCAGCACGATACGGGCGGCATTTGCGTCGATGGCGCGGATGCCTTGCCTGACCGCCGCCGAGCCGGTGGCGCAGGCGTTCTCGACGCGGGTCGCCGGCTTGAAGCGCAGCCGGTCGTCTGCCTGGAGGACCAGGCTCGCGGTGAAATCCTGGGCGGAAAACCCGGCGTTGAAGTGGCCGAGCACGATCTCGTCGACGTCATCTGGACCGATGCCGGCATGATCGAGCGCCTCGACCGCCACCTTGGTGATCAGGCCCTCCAGCGTCTCGCCTTCGAGCTTGCCGAAGCGCGAATGCGCCCAACCGACGATGCATGCTGTCATGGCGATCTCCATCCTGCAGGCCCGGCTGCGCGATGTCGCGGCCGCTCGGCATTGTTCAAGGATGAACCGTTCCGCCGGTTTCGTGAAGGGGCCAGAACCGCACAATCGCTTGATCTTGATATCTGGTCATAACGCCTGGCATTTGCCAGCAAATCAGGCTGAATTTTTTGTTGATTGATGCGTCAATAAAAAATAAACTTACCCAACAGGCCGGAGCAAGAATGCCGAAACTCGGAATGGAGCCGTTGCGCCGCAAGGCGCTCATCGACGCAACGATCTCGGCGATCGGCGAGCGCGGTTCGCTTGATGTCACGATGTCGGAAATCGCCGGGCGCGCCGGCGTGTCCTCGGCGCTTGCCCACCATTATTTCGGCGCCAAGGACGAATTGCTGTTGGCGACGATGCGGCACATCCTGAGCGGGCTCACCGCCGATACGCGGCGCGCGCTTCGCACGGCCGGCACGGCGCGCCAGCGCGTCTCGGCAGTGGTCGCGGTCAATTTCTCCGACGTCCAGTTCCAGCCGGAAACGATCGCCGCCTGGCTCGCCTTCTATGTCGAGGCGCAGAAATCGGCAGCACTTCGCCGGCTGCTCAAGGTCTATGCACGGCGGCTGCATTCCAATCTGCTTAGCGGGCTGACCGGTATCCTGCCGAGAAGCGAGGCCGACCGGGTTGCCGAAGCGACGGCGGCGCTGATCGACGGGCTCTATATCAGGCGCGCGCTGAAGGACGGCGTGCCCGATGCCGCGACCGCGATCGCACTGGTTGAGGACTATCTCGAAATGAAGCTTAGCGGACGGCAGAAGCAGTGACATCCAAGCGACCCAACATCCTGATCGTCATGGTCGATCAGCTCAACGGAACGCTGTTTCCAGACGGGCCGGCAGACTTCCTGCACGCGCCACATCTGAAGGCGCTCGCCGCGCGTTCGGCGCGTTTTTGCAACAACTACACCGCCTCGCCGCTCTGCGCGCCGGGCCGCGCCGCATTCATGAGCGGCCAATTGCCGTCACGCACCGGGGTCTATGACAACGCCGCCGAATTCACCTCGTCGATCCCGACCTTTGCCCATCATCTGCGCGCCGCCGGCTATCACACCTGCCTCTCTGGCAAGATGCATTTCGTCGGGCCGGACCAGTTGCACGGCTTCGAGGAACGGCTGACCACCGACATCTATCCGGCCGATTTCGGCTGGACGCCGGACTATCGCAAGCCCGGCGAGCGGATCGACTGGTGGTATCACAATCTGGGCTCAGTGAGCGGTGCCGGAACTGCCGAAATCACCAACCAGCTGGAGTATGACGACGAGGTCGCCTTCCATGCGGTGCAGAAGCTCTACGATCTTGCCCGCGTCTCCGACGACGTCGCACATCGGCCCTGGTGCTTGACGGTTTCCTTCACCCATCCGCACGATCCCTACGTCGCACGGCGGCGCTACTGGGACCTCTACGAGGATTGCCCGGCGCTCGAGCCCGAGATCGGCTTCATTCCCTACGACAGGCAGGACCCGCATTCGCAGCGGCTCTACCGCGCCAGCGACTATGATAGCTTTGACATCACCGCGGAGCAGATCCGCCGCGCGCGGCGCGGCTATTTCGCCAATATCTCCTATCTCGACGACAAGCTCGGCGAGTTGCTGTCGGTGCTCGAGCGCACGCACATGCTCGACGACACGGTCATCCTGTTCTGCTCGGACCACGGCGACATGCTCGGCGAGCGCGGCCTGTGGTTCAAGATGTGCTTCTTCGAAGGTTCGGCGCGGGTGCCGCTGATGATCGCCGGCAAGAGCATACGCACCGGGCTGATCGACACGCCGGTCTCCAACCTCGACGTGACGCCGACGCTTTGCGATCTCGCCGGCATCGACATCAGCGCGATTGCGCCGTGGACCGACGGCCAGTCGCTACTGCCGCTGCTGAACGGAAGGAAACGCTCCGCGCCGGTGCTGATGGAATATGCAGCCGAAGGCTCGAACGCGCCGATGGTGGCGATGCGCGAGGGCCGCTACAAATTCATCCATTGCGAGATCGATCCGCCGCAACTGTTTGATCTTGAATCGGATCCGCTGGAATTGACCAACCTCGCCGCCGATCCGGCCAATGCGGCTTTGGTCGCGGCTTTCACCGGCAAGGTGCGGGAGCGCTGGGACATGGCGGCGTTCGATGCCGCGGTGCGTGCCAGCCAGGCACGCCGCTGGGTGGTCTACCCGGCGCTGCGCAACGGCACCCACTACCCTTGGGAATTCCAGCCGCTGCAGAAAGCATCGGAGCGCTACATGCGCAATCACATGAACCTCGACCTGCTCGAAGAGCAGAAGCGCTTTCCGCGAGGCAAATGATGGCAGACAGTCTCGTCCCCTCGCTCGACCATCTCAGGCAGGCCTATGCCGCCACCTCCAAGGCGACGCAGATCACGCCGCTGCTGGAATCGGCGGCACTCGCCCGCGAGACCGGCGCCGCCCGCTTCTTCGTCAAGGCCGAGTCGCTGCAATGGGCAGGATCGTTCAAGGTGCGCGGCGCCTACTGGCGGCTGAAGCGGCTGTCGCCTGACGAAGCCAAAAAGGGCGTCGTCGCCTATTCCTCCGGCAATTTCGCGCAAGGGCTGGCGGCGGCGGGCCAGGCGCTCGGCATTCCTGTCACCATCGTCATGCCGATCGACGCGCCGGCCGCCAAGCGCGACGCCACATCGGGCTACGGCGCGCACGTCGTGCTGACCGACCATGGCGAGCGCGCGCGTGAGGAAGTCGCTGCCGCCAGGGCGCGCGAGATCGCCGCGAGCGAAGGCCTGGCGCTGCTGCACCCGTTCGACGATCCGGAGATCGTCGCCGGCCAGGCCGGTGCCGGGCTGGAGGCACTCGACCAGCTCGCCGCCAGGCAAACCGAGGCCGATCTCTTGTTCTGCTCGGTCGGCGGCGGCGGCCTGATCGGCGGTGTTTCGCTGGCCTTCCACTACCTGTCGCCAGCCACGAAGATCATCGGCGTCGAGCCGGAAGGTTTTGACGGCATGGGCTCGTCGCTGGCACATGGCGCCATCGAAACCATGCCGATCGGGCCGAAATCGATCTGCGACGGGCTGATGTCGCGGCGGCCTGGCGACGCGCCGTTCGCAGCGGTGAAGACCGCCGGCGTTCGCGGCGTCACCGTCGACGATGCTTCGGTGCGGCGCGCTATGCGGATCGCCTTCGAGCGGCTGAAGTTGGTGCTCGAGCCTTCGGGCGCTGCTTCACTCGCGGCGTTGCTCGGCGGCAAGGTCGACGTGACCGGCAAGACCGTTCTCGTAGTGGCAACCGGCGGCAACGTCTCGCTGGCCGATTTCATTGCGCATATGAACCATGGGCGCGCATGAACCATGCTTGAAGCGGATTTCGTCATCATCGGCTCCGGCTCGGCCGGCTCGGCCATGGCCTACCGGCTGTCGGAGGACGGCAAGCATTCGGTGATCGTCATCGAATATGGCGGCAGCGATATCGGGCCGCTGATCCAGATGCCGTCGGCGCTGTCGATCCCGCTCAACATGAGCCTCTACGACTGGGGCTTTGCCAGCGAGCCGGAGCCGCATCTCGGCGGCCGCGTGCTGGCAACGCCTCGCGGCAAGGTCATCGGCGGCTCATCCTCGATCAACGGCATGGTCTATGTGCGCGGCCATGCCCGCGACTTCGACCATTGGGCCGAACAGGGCGCGGCCGGCTGGGGCTTCGCAGACGTGCTCCCGTACTTCAAGCGAATGGAGGACAGCAATGGCGGCGAGAATGGCTGGCGCGGCCATGGCGGCCCGCTGACTGTGCAGCGCGGCTCGCGGACCAATCCACTCTACGGCGCCTTTGTCGAGGCAGGCCGTCAGGCCGGTTTCGAGCTAACCGATGATTACAATGGCGCGAAGCAGGAAGGTTTTGGGCCGATGGAGCAGACCATTCGTGGCGGTCGCCGCTGGTCGGCGGCGAGCGCCTATCTCAGGCCGGCACTCAGGCGGAAAAATGTCAGCTTGGTCAAGGGGTTCGCCCGACGGGTAATCATCGAGAATCAACGCGCCACCGGAGTCGAGATCGAAGCGCGCAAGCGGATTCAGGTGATCAGAGCGCGGCGTGAGGTGATCGTTGCCGCGTCCTCGATCAACTCGCCCAAGATCCTGATGCTGTCCGGCATCGGCCCCGGCCAGCACCTCAAAGAGAACGGCATTCCGGTGATTGTCGACCGGCCCGGCGTAGGCCGCAATCTGCAGGACCACATGGAACTCTACATCCAGCAGGAATCGACAAAGCCGATCACGCTGAACTCCATCTTGAACCCGTTCTCGAAGGCATTGATCGGCGCGCAGTGGCTGTTCTTCAAGTCCGGCCTCGGCGCCACCAATCATTTCGAGGCGGCCGCCTTTGTGCGCTCGCGCGCCGGCGTCGATTATCCCGATATCCAGTATCACTTCATACCGGCAGCAGTCCGCTATGACGGCAAGGCGGCGGCGAAGGCGCATGGCTTCCAGGCGCATGTCGGGCCGATGCGGTCGAAGTCGCGCGGTTCGGTCACGCTGCGCTCGCCCGATCCCAAATCGAAGCCGGTGATCCGCTTCAACTACATGTCGCATCCGGACGACTGGACGGAGTTCCGCCACTGCATCCGGCTGACCCGTGAGATCTTCGGGCAAGCGGCCTTCGATCCTTACCGCGGCAAGGAACTGTCGCCGGGTTCGCACGTACAATCGGACGACGAGCTCGACGCCTTCATCCGCGACCACGCCGAAAGCGCCTATCACCCTTGCGGCACCTGCAAGATGGGCCGTGCCGACGATGCGATGAGCGTCGTCGATCCGGAATGCCGCGTCATCGGCGTCGAAGGGCTGCGGGTCGCCGATTCCTCGATCTTCCCGCGCGTCACCAATGGCAATCTCAACGCGCCGTCGATCATGACTGGCGAGAAGGCCGCCGACCACGTTCTCGGGCGCTCGCCGCTGGCGCCGTCCAACCAGGAACCATGGATCAATCCGCGCTGGCAGGCGTCGGACAGATAGGCCATGATCCGGCGGACGCACATTCCGCCTGCCGCGAAAGACGATTGGAGAACAGTCATGCGCGCCCAGCCAACGGCATCGCATTATGTCAACGGCCGCTATATCGACGACGAGCGCGGCGCGCCGCTGCCGGTCATCTATCCGGCGACCGGCGAGACCATTGCCATGCTGCGCTCGGCGACGCCGAACGTGCTTGAACTCGCGATCGAAGCCGCGCGTGCGGCACAGCCGGCCTGGGCACGGCTGAAGCCGGTCGAGCGCGGCCGCATACTGCGCCGTGCCGCCGACATTTTGCGCGCCCGCAATGCCGATTTGGCGCGTATCGAGACGCTCGACACCGGCAAGCCGATCCAGGAGACGCTGGTTGCGGACGCCCCTTCGGCGGCGGATTGCCTCGAATATTTCGGCGGCGCGGTCGCCGCCTTTAATGGCGAGGCCGTCGATCTCGGCGGTCCCTTTGCCTATACCAGGCGCGAGGCGCTCGGCGTCTGCGTCGGCATCGGCGCGTGGAACTACCCGATCCAGATCGCCGGCTGGAAATCCGCACCCGCCCTCGCCATGGGCAATGCGATGGTGTTCAAACCGTCGGAAAACACGCCGCTTTCAGCGCTGGCGCTCGCCGAAATCTACACCGAGGCCGGGCTGCCCGACGGGCTGTTCAATGTCGTGCAAGGTTTTGGCGATGTCGGCGCCGGCCTTGTCGGCCATGAGGTCGTCGCCAAAGTCTCGGTGACCGGCTCAGTGCCGACCGGCCGCAAGGTGCTGTCGCTCGCCGGCTCGAAGATGAAGCACGCGACGATGGAGCTCGGCGGCAAGTCGCCGCTGATCGTCTTCGAAGACGCCAACCTCGAAAACGCCATCGGCGGCGCGATGCTCGGCAATTTCTATTCGACCGGTCAGATCTGCTCCAACGGCACACGGGTCTTCGTGCAGCGCAGCATCCATGACCGTTTCGTCGAAAGGCTGACCGAGCGGACCAAGAAAATCCGCATCGGCGACCCGCTCGACCAGGACACGCAGATGGGGCCGCTGGTCTCGAAGGCGCAGCACGACAAGGTCGTCTCATACATCGAGGCCGGCAAGCAGGATGGTGCGGTGCTCGCCTGCGGCGGCAATGTGCCTTCGCTGCAGGGTTTTCAGGGCGGCTTCTTCGTCGAGCCGACGGTGTTCACCGGTGTCACCGACACGATGCGCATCGCCCGCGAGGAGATTTTCGGGCCTGTCATGAGCGTGCTGAAGTTCGACAGCGAGGACGAGGTGATCGAGCGCGCCAACGACACCGAATTCGGCCTCGCTGCAGGCGTGTTCACGCGCGACCTGGCGCGCGCCCACCGTGTCATCGCCGAATTGCAGGCCGGCACCTGCTGGATCAACGCCTACAATCTGACGCCGGTCGAAATCCCGTTCGGCGGCTTCAAGCAGTCCGGCATCGGCCGCGAGAATTCGCTCGCGGCATTGGCACTCTATTCGCAGCTAAAGTCGGTCTACGTCGAGACCGGTGATGTCGCCAGCCCGTACTGATCCTTGCGGGCCGTACCGTCCAGATACTGCGTCAGCGCACAGACCAGATGGTAGAAGATGCTGGCCGGCACCTCGCTTGCCAGCGAGCGGCCACGCTCGTCGATGCGGTCGATCCACAGGCCGAGCGGTGCCGGATTGATGTGCCAGCGGAACAGCCGGCCGACACGCGCCTCGATTTCCGGCTTCAGGTCGGGACCGCCCGAGCCGTCCAGCGCGATCGCTGCCTTGATTGCTTCGGCCTGCGGCCAACTGCGCGAGACGCGGTCGAGCGGCAGCCCTTGCCGCGAGACGGCGCCGTAGGCGAGGCCTGTGGCGCGGTTCAGGCCATTGGCAATCGCCGACGCGTAGAGTTTCCTGGCGAGGCCGGTCAAGCCGCTTTGGCCGCTGCGGCCCGCGAAGTCGACCAGCAGCGAGGCCCATTCGAAATGATGGCCCGGTTCGGTCCACGTGCCTTTCTCGCCAGGGGCTGGCCGCCATTCATTGTCGAAATACTCACCCAGCGTCCAGCTTTCCGGGTCGAAGAAATGGCTGCGGAACAGATCGACGATGCGCGCGGCGCGGCGAAGATAGGCGCGCTCGCCGGTCGCCTGATGCCAGGCCAAAAACGCCTCGAGCAGATGCATGTGCGGGTTGGAGCGGCGTTCGCCCTCGCCGCTCGAGGTCTCGCGGAAGCCGGTCAGGCGTTCGTCCTCGAGATGCGCGTCGATGAACGCAAAGGTCTCCTCGCCAAGCCGCAATGCATCCGGATTGCCGCACATATGGGCATGCGCCAGCGCCAGAAGCACGCAGGAATGGTCATAGGCATCCTCGGCGGCATCGGCGACGGTGCCGTCGACGTTGAGCGTGCGCACCCAGCCGCCATTATCGGTGCGGCCGTTCCTGGCCATGAATTCGAGGCCGTGGCTAATCAGCCGATCGGCCGGGCCGTTCCAGCCGCGCGCCTTGGCGACGGCGAAGGCATAGATCTGCCTGGCCTGCGTGCGCATGCGCTTGGGTTTCATCAGCGGGGTGGCGTCGAAACCGAGCGCCTCATGGAACCCGCCATGGCGCTCATCGACGCCGATCGTCGACCACAGCGGCACCGTCTCCTCGAACAGCCAATGGTGCACGCGGCGTTGCCAGGCGCCGCTTTCGATGACGCGATCGTCGGCGGGCGTGAACCTGGTCTCCAGGCGGCCGCTCTTTTCGAGCTGCTCGACGATCTTCTTGACGTTCTGGCTGTGGCTGACCGGCGCGACGAAAGTGGCGTCGGCGGTCGAGACGATGGCGACGTCCTTCAGGCCAATGGCCGACAGCAGGCGGCCGTCGCTGCGGATATAGGAGTTCTCGCAATCGATGGCGACGACGTCGCCGACAATGACGTTGCCCTGCTTGTCGGACGGCCCGACATCGAGCAGCGATTGCCAGGAACCGAGATCGTTCCAGCGAAAGCCGGCCGGCACCATGGCGATGCCGCTGGCGCGCTCCATGATCGCATAGTCGATCGATGTCGAAGGGATGGCGGCATAGAGCTCCAGAGGCATGTAGAGGCCGGAAAGATCCGATGTCGCAGCCTGGTAGGCAGCCTCTGTGGCGCTCCAGATGTCTGGCTGGAAAACGATGAACGCGTCGCGCATGGCACTGGCGCGAAACAGGAAGATGCCGGTGTTCCAGTAGAAATTGCCGGCCTCAAGATAGCTCTGCGCGGTGGCGAGATCGGGTTTTTCGACGAAACGCGAGACATCGCAGATGCCATCGCGCTCGCCTGCCACCTCGATGTAGCCATACCCGGTCTCCGGTTGGGTGGGCTTGATGCCGAACACCACCAGCCTGCCTTCGCGCGCCGCCGCCGTGCCGGCCTCGACGCTCCGCCAGAATTGCTGCGCGGTCGCGATCTCATGGTCGGACGGCACCACCAGCACCAGGCTGTCGCCGAATTCGGACAAAGTGCGCAGGCTTGCCAAAGCGACGGCCGCGGCAGTGTTGCGTCCGGTCGGCTCGAACAGCGGGCCGCCGCCGGAAAGCTCGTGGCCGGCAATGTCGGCATGAACGCGGTCGGCGTGCCTTTCCGAGGCAATCAGGAAAACCGGCGTTTCGCCTTCCGGCCGCGCAGTCAGCCGGCGTAGCGTCTTGGCCAGCATCGAGCCGTCGCCGGAGAAATCATGGAACTGCTTGGGATTGTCCTCGCGCGACAGCGGCCACAGCCGCGAGCCGATGCCGCCGCTCATCACAAAACTGACGATCCGTTCGGTCATGAAAATAAGTCCCGCTCAAAAGGTCTGATTGTAGGCGCCGACTTCCGGGCTGCGGCGCAGCACCGCGTCGACGGCTTCGAACATCTGGCGACGCCGCTCGGACGATACCGGGCTTTCGACCACCACCACAAGCTCCGGCTTGTTCGATGATGCCCGCACCAGCCCCCAGGTACCATCCTCCGCCACGACCCTGACGCCGTTGACGGTGATCAGCTCGGCGATCTTCTGGCCGGCGAAGACCGCGCCCTCGTCCTTCATCTTGCGAACATCGCCTACGACCCGCTCGACGACGCCGTATTTGAGCTCGTCGGCGCAGTGTGGCGACATAGTCGGCGTGCCGAACGTCAGCGGCAGATCGCGGTAGAGGTCGGCCATGCTGCTTTGCGGGCTGCGATCCAGCATCTGGCATATAGCAATGGCCGTGACCAGGCCATCGTCATAACCGCGGCCAATCGGCGGATTGAAGAAGAAGTGGCCCGATTTCTCAAAACCGGCGACAGCGCCGAGCTCGGCGACGCGCCGTTTGATGTAGGAATGACCGGTTTTCCAATAGTCGGTGACCGCGCCATTTTCCCGCAACACCTTGTCGGTCATGAACAATCCGGTCGACTTGACGTCGACGACGAAAGTCGAGCCGGGATAGAGGTGTGAGATGTCGCGCGCAAGCATGACGCCGACCTTGTCGGCGAAGATCTCGTTGCCTTCATTGTCGACCACGCCGCAGCGGTCGCCGTCGCCGTCGAAGCCGAGCCCGACATCGGCGCCAGTTTCCAGCACCTTGTCGCGAATGGCGTGCAGCATCTTCATGTCTTCGGGGTTGGGATTGTAATTCGGAAACGTATGATCGAGCGCGACGTCGAGCGGAATCACCTCGCAGCCGATCCTTTCCAGTGCCTCGGGAGCGAAAGCCCCGGCGGTGCCGTTGCCGCAGGCGGCCACCACCTTGAGCTTCCTCGAGATACGCTTTCCCGCTGTCAGATCGTCGAGGTAGGTTTTGCGGAAATCCGCAACGAAGTCATAGGAGCCGCCACCGACAAGGTCGAAATCGCCTGAGAGCACGATCGCCTTCAGCGCGCTCATCTCCTCCGTACCAAAAGTCAGCGGGCGCGCCGCGCCCATCTTGACGCCGGTCCAGCCATTCTCGTTATGCGAGGCGGTGACCATGGCGACGGACGGCGTGTCGAGCGCGAATTGGGCGAAATAGGCCATCGGCGACAAGGCCAGCCCGACATCCTTGACCCGCGCGCCGGCGGCCATCAGCCCGGAAACCAGCGCCAGCTTGATGGCAAGCGAATAAGAGCGGAAATCGTGACCGGTGACGATGTCGGGTCCGGCACCCAGACGGCGGATCAGCGTGCCGAGCCCCATGCCGAGCGCCTGGACGCCGATCAGATTGAGCTCCGGCGGCTCGTTCGAACCGGGATGGCCAAACCACCAGCGCGCATCATATTCGCGAAACCCGGATGGCTTGATCAACGCCGAGGTTTCGAACTCAAAAGTGTTTGGTTTGACATCGCTAACGATCTTCATCGACAAGGCTGCAACTCCAGGCGGCTGAATCAGATGCTTCGAGGCAAGTGGACGGTTACCTAGAAGCCCCTTTAAGCCGTGTTTGTGCGACAGGAAACTGAAACCTGTATGACGTAGCGGCTAAAGCGAAAGAAATGCGACGGAAGCGCTGCCATTGGCGCTTGCAGTAACCAAATGCGGCGGCTATAAGCCCGCGGTCTGGTCACGGAGTGTAGCGCAGCCTGGTAGCGCACATCGTTCGGGACGATGGGGTCGCAGGTTCAAATCCTGCCACTCCGACCAGAAAAAACAGCGGCTTAGCTGTTCTTGTTCCCGAAACAACCACCTTCCGCCGCAGTTCTGACCAATCGCGCTATGCGCTCAGGCGAAATCGCGTCACATCGATGGCCGCGGCCATCAGTGTCTGCGTATAGGTTGCCTGCGGATTGCTGAAGATCGCCTCGGACGGCCCCTCCTCGACGATCTTGCCCTGCTTCATGACGATGATGTAGTCGGCCATGGCGCGCACGACCGCGAGATCGTGGCTGATGAACAGATAGGACAGTTCGTGGTCGGCCTGCAGCTTGCGCAGCAATTCGACGATCTGCTTCTGCACGGAGCGGTCCAGCGCCGAGGTCGGCTCGTCCAGCACCACCACTTTCGGCTTCAGTATCATGGCGCGCGCAATGGCGATGCGCTGCCGCTGACCACCGGAGAATTCGTGCGGATAGCGGTTGCGCGTGTTCGGGTCGAGCCCGACTTCGAGCAAGGCATCGACGGCGCGGAGATCGCGCTGCCTGCCCGACAGATTGGGCTCGTGGACCAGGAGCCCTTCGGTGATGATCTGGCCGACGGTCATGCGCGGCGACAGCGAGCCGAACGGGTCCTGGAAGACCAGCTGCAATTCGCGCCGCAGCGGCCGCATCGCCTGGCGGTCGGCGTGGGAGATGTCGCGGTCGCCAAGCCGGATGATGCCGTCGCTGGGCAGGAGCCGCAGCAAGGCGCGGCCGAGCGTCGACTTTCCCGAACCGGATTCGCCCACGATGCCGATGGTCTGGTTGCGCTTCAGCCGGATCGAAATGCTATCGACAGCGCGCAATATCAGCGGTTCTCCACCAAGAAAGCCGCCGCCGATCTTGAAGGTCACTTCGACGTTCCTGCCTTCGAGCAGGACGGGGGCATTCGGAGGCGGCGGGGCCTTGGTGCCGGTCGGCTCGGCGGCAAGCAACATCTTGGTGTAGGCGTGCTGCGGGTTGACGAAGATTGCTTCCGCCTCGCCCTCCTCGACGACCTCGCCATAGCGCATCACATAGACCCGGTCGGCAAAGCGCCTGACGATTCCGAGATCGTGGGTGATGAAGACGATCGCCATGCCGAGCTTGCGCTGCAGTTCGGCGAGCAGCATGAGGATCTGCGCCTGGATGGTCACGTCGAGCGCCGTCGTCGGCTCGTCGGCGATCAATATGTCGGGGTCATTGGCCAGCGCCATGGCAATCATGACGCGCTGGCGCTGACCGCCCGACATCTCGTGCGGATAGGATTTCATCCGCCGCTCCGGATCTGGAATATGGACCAGCCGCAGCAGCTTGAGCGCCTCTTCGCGCGCCTCGGCGGCGCCAAGCCCGCGATGCTTGCGGATCGGTTCGATCAACTGGCTACCGATCGAATAGAGCGGGTCGAGCGAAGTCATCGGCTCCTGGAAGATCATGCTGATCTTGCGGCCGCGGATCTTGTTGAGCTCGGGCTTGCTCAGGGTCAAAAGATTGCGGCCGCGGTAGTCGACGCTCCCGGTGGCTTCGCCGTTCGAGGCCAGCAGGCTCATCGCCGCCATCATCGTCTGGCTCTTGCCGGAGCCGGATTCGCCGACGACGGCTACCGTCTCGCCTGATTTAACATGGATATTGATGCCCTTCACCGCCTCCACCACGCCGTCGAGCGTGCGGAAGCGGACGCGAAGATCCTTGACGCTGAGAATGGTTTCGGAAGCAGCCATCTCAACGATCCCTCGGGTCGAGCGCGTCGCGCAGCCCATCGCCGACGAAATTCAGCGCGAACAATGTCGAGACGAGAAAGAAGGCCGGGAACAAAAGCAGCCAGTTGGCCGAGCCGATATTCTGGGCGCCGACCGAAATCAGCACGCCCCAGCTGGTCATCGGCTCCTGGACGCCGAGCCCGAGGAACGACAAAAAACTCTCCAGGATGATGACCTGCGGCACCAGCAGCGTCATGTAGATCACCACCGGCCCGAGCAAATTGGGGATCACATGGCGCAGCAGAATGCCGCGCTGCCCGACGCCCATCGCCTCCGCCGCCTGGACATATTCCTGCCGGCGGATCGATAGCGCCTGTCCGCGCACGATGCGCGCCATGTCGAGCCACAGCACGGCGCCGACGGCCAGGAACATCAGCACGAAGTTCCTGCCGAAGAACACCACCAGCATGATGACGAAGAAGATGAACGGCAAAGAATAAAGCACGTCGACGATACGCATCATCACCTCGTCGACCCTGCCGCCGGCAAAGCCGGCGGTGGCGCCATAGAGCACGCCGATCACCACCGCCACAATGCCGGCAAGCAGGCCGATGGCCAGCGATATGCGCCCGGCCATCAGCGTTCGCGACAGGAGATCGCGGCCGGTATTGTCGGTGCCGAACAGGAAATATTGCTGCTTGATCGATGCACTCATCACCATTTCGAGACCGTCCGGCGATTTGCTCTCGATCTTTGTGTCATCGAAGGTATCGGAACGATCAAGGTAGCGAATGTTGCGGTCGTCGATCGGCTTGGACGATCTGACGGTAACGAACACACGGCTGCCCTCCTGCCGCCACTCCTTGATGTCGACGCGCATACGCCTGATCGCCTCGTCGAGAGCGCCTTCGATCATGTCGGCCTTTGGATAGGCGGAGAAGCTCGGCGGCGTGCGGACATAGTCGCCATAGATGGTGGTGTATTGGTGCGGCACGAAAGAGGGTCCAAACACGCTGATGACGGCGATGAAGGCAAGATAATAGAGGCTGAACATGGCCGCGCGGTTGGCCTTGAGGCGCGCCCACGCATCCCCCCACAGGGATCGGCCGACGACCGGTGCTGCAACTGCGATATCAGTCATAGCGCACCCTCGGATCAACGACACCATAGAGGACGTCGACGATCAGGTTGAAGACAATGGTGAAGAGCGCGATGACCACCACCGTCCCCATCACCAGTGTGTAGTCGCGATTGAGTGCGGCAACGACAAAATGGCGGCCGATGCCCGGGATAGAGAAGATGGTCTCGACGATGATCGAGCCGGTGAGAAGGGCTGCGGCCGCCGGACCGGTGAAGGAGACGATCGGCAGGATGGCGCCGCGCAGCGCATGCTTGACGACGACCGACCAGTTCGACAACCCAAGCGCGCGGGCGGTGCGGATGTGATGCGAGTGCAGCGATTCGATCATCGAGCCGCGCATCAATCGAGCGACGATGGCGATCTGCGGCAGAGCGAGCGTCAGCACCGGGCCGACCTTATTGATGACGGCTCCATCGCCCCAGCCGCCGATCGGCAGCAGCTTCCAGGTCAATCCGAATACAAGCTGGATCACCGGAGCGATGACGAAGGTCGGAATGGTGCTGCCGGCGGTCGCCAACGCGATCACCGAATAGTCGGCAAGCTTGTTCTGGTTGAGCGCGGCAACAGTGCCGAGCACGCTGCCGAGAAGCAGCGCCAGAACGAGCGCCGAAGCGCCGAGTTGGATCGAGATAGGCAGGCCTTCCCTGAACAACTCGCCGACGGTGAAATCCGGCATGTTGTAGCTGGGGCCGAAATTGCCGCGCAGAAGATTGCCTAAATAATGGAGGTACTGCAGCCAGAGCGGGTCGTTGAGCCCGAACTGGGCTTCGAGATTGGCCCTGATCTCGGGGCTCAGGCCCCGCTCCTGGTTGAACGGGCCGCCCGGCGCGACGCGTATCAGGAAGAACGCTATGGTCACGATGACGAACAGCGTCGGGATGGCGGTCAGCAGCCGCCGAAATACGTAACGCAGCATCGGTGCCCCGCTTGATCCAGAGCAGCGCGCGTCCAACTGGACGATTGCGCTCTAGCCTTCAAATCTTCGCACCGACATTGTCGAAAATCGAATCCGGTTCCCGGGCCGATGCGATGGCAAACCAGCGCCGCCGCGCATCGAGTTGCGCGGCGGCCTGGCTAAGGGATCAGTCCTTGCTGATGAAGCGGGACGGATGGATGTCCATCACATTGTCGTCGAAGCCGTGCAGCTTCGAGGAAACGATGTCGTGGTAGCTGTAGTAGAGAAGCGGGATGTTACCGACATCGTCGACGAGGATGCGCTCGGCCTTGGCGAGTTCCTTCATGCGCTCTTCGGGCTTGCCGCCGGCGGCGGCGGCCTTGTCCATGGCCTCTTCGTATTTCGGGCTGACGTAGCTCGAATAGTTGTTGCCGCTGGCCTTGCGGGTGATGCCAAGGAAGGTTTCCGGATCCTTGTAGTCGGCGATCCACGCGGCACGCGCCACATCATAGTCGCCCTTCTGCTCAAGGAAGGAGTAGTGGGTCTTGGTATCGGTGTTGAGCAGCGTGACCTCGACGCCAAGCGGCTTCAGCTGTTCCTGGATGGCGACAGCGGTGTTCTTGTGGTTTTCCGAGGTGTTGTAGCGGATCTGCATCTTCAACGGATGCTCGGGCGTATAGCCGAGCTTCTCCAGGATTTTCTTGGCTTCATCCTCGCGGTCGATCTGCGGCATGTCAGCGTATTTGGCCAGTGCCGGCGTGTAGCCCTCGATGCCCGGAGGCACCATCGAATAGCCGGGCAGCATCGAATTCTGCCAGACTTTTTCGGCGAGAAAGTCGCGATCGATCGCCATCGAGATGGCGTTGCGCAGTTCGACATTGTCCCACGGCGCCTTGTCGGTCTTGATCGCATAATAGTAGGTGCCGAGATATGGCCCGACACGGACCTGGTCGCCGAATTTGGACTTGAGATCGGCGAGCTGTTCCGTCGGCAGGTCACCGTAACTGTCGAATTCGCCGGCCTCGAAGCGCTTCATCGCAGACGAGCGATCCTCGGTCGGGATGTAGTTGACCACGTCTAACTTGACGCTGGCGGCGTCCCAGAATTTCGGATTCTTCACCAGCTTGAGATGGTCGTTGGGAATCCACTCCGCCGCTGTAAAGGCCCCGTTGGAGACCAGCTTGCCTGCCTTGATCCAGTCGGCGCCAAGCTTTTCGATGGACGCCTTGTTAACCGGAAAGGTCGCCTGATGGGTCAGCATCTCCAGGAAGTAAGGCGTTGGCGCCTTGAGGGTGACTTCGAGGGTATTTGCGTCAATCGCCTTGACGCCCATATCCTCCGGCTTTCCCTTCTTGGTGTTGACTTCCTCGGCACCCTTCACCGGATAGAGCATGGAAGCGTATTCGGCAGCGGTGGCCGGATCTTCCAGCCGACGGAACGAATAAACGAAGTCGTCCGCCGTCACCGGGCTGCCATCCGACCAGAGGCCGTCCTTGCGCAGCTTGAAGGTGTAGACAGTGCCGTCGTCGGACACCGTCCAGCTTTCGGCTGCGCCCGGAATGAGGTTCGTCTTCTGGTCATGCATGACGAGGCCCTGGAACAGGTCGCGTATGATATCGGCTTCGTAGACCGTCGAGGTCTTGTGCGGATCGAGCGTCTCCGCTTCGGCGGCGGCTCCGCGGTTGTAGACGGTTTCGGCGAAAGCCGGCGTGTAGAACGTACCGGCGGCCAAGACCATGGTCGTGGCGAGTACCGTCGCCTTCAGCACATGTTTCAGCATGGAGTTCTCCCTAATGACGTCGCCCTTCAGCTACGTCTCTAAGTGTTGACGCCCCGAAACCGATTGGCTGGTTCCTTTCGAGCGCGCAGCCGGTTCCCTTTCCGGCAGCTGGTGGCCAAACAGTAACGTGGAGATTTTTTATTTCAACAGACTCTCGGGGTCACCCAAAGTAAGGGGGCCGGGGCAGCCGCTTTGCGAACCGCCAATCAATGATCGAAAGCATGAGTTTGGCTGGGTTTCCTGGCCAGAACGCCGATAATCTGGCTGATCATTTCAGTTTACCGGAATGTATTAATTGGTTCTTAGGCAACCAAGGGTTACAAATCCCGATGGGTTCGGCACATCGACCTTTATGGTCCAACGGGCAAGGGCAATGAACAAGATAGACAGTAATACTGTCACATTAAAGCGTAAAATATTGCGCCCAATAAGGGCAAATCTACGCAAAATTGGAGAAGAATCCGGAACTTCCGCGGTCGAATTCGCCCTGCTTTCCCCGATCTTTATCCTGCTCGTACTCGGAATGGTTGCATATGGTATCTATTTTGGTGCAAGCAACTCGTTGCAGCAAATCGCCGCCGATGCCGCCCGTACTGCAATTGCCGGATTGAACCAAACCGAGCGCCAGGCGCTGGTGGCGGGTTTCGTCAAAAACAATGCCAGTGGATACCCGTTCGTCGATTCCGGCAAGCTGACCTATCAGGCGACGGACAGCACGGCCGACGGAAATCAGTTCGTCGTGTCGATCCAGTACGATGCCAGCAACCTGCCGATCTGGAACCTGTTGCCCAGCCTTGCGATGCCGCAAACCACGATCTCGCGCAGGTCTACCATCAGGATTGGAGGCATTTGAAATGTCGCAGTTCTTGCTGAGGGGCATCGGGCGGATCGCTCGCTCCATCGTTGGCGACAAGAAGGCGAACTTTGCCGTCATGACTGCGCTGATAGCGCCATTCGCGCTGGGGCTGGCGGCCTTCGCTGTCGACGAAGGTTCGATCTACACGGAGCGCAGGGAAGCCCAGGCGATGACCGATCTGGCGGCGATCACCGCGGCGTCGAACATCAACAATATGGAAGCCGCGGCGGTAACCACGCTCAGTGACAACCGAATGCCCGGCATCATTGTTCAAAAGCCGGGTGAGACAATCGTTCCCACGGTTGGGAAAACCGTCGTGTCCGTCACCGGCGGCCGATACTCAGCGGCGTCCTCGGTCGGGGTCGACAAGCGCTTCGAAGCCGGTAAAACGCCTTACAACGCCGTTCGCGTCACTCTACACAAAATCCCCGCCCGGTATTTCGCCAGTTCGCTCATCCCTACTCCGGTTGTCGGCACCGAAGCCATTGCCAGCATGACGCCGCAAGCGATGTTCTCGGTCGGATCCAGGCTTCTCAGCGTCAACGGCGGCATCCTCAACGCGCTTCTCAGTAAGCTGCTGGGCGGAAACATCTCGCTCAGCGTCATGGACTACAACGCGCTGATTTCGGCCGACGTCAACGTGCTTTCGTTCGTCGATGCCCTTGCGGTGCAGTTGCAACTGACCGGCGTCAGCTATTCCGAAGTGCTGGCCTCGAAAGCGACGGTAGGCCAGATCGCGACCGCCATGGCCAATGCTTCGGGGACGGGCAGCGCCAGCAAACTTGTCCTACAGACAATCGCGTCGAGGGCTACCAACACGGCCAAGATACCGCTCAATCATCTTGTCGACCTTGGTTCGATCGGCAAGCTCGGCCTCGGACAAAAGTCTCCAGGCTTTTCCGTCGACGCAAGCGCGATGGGCATGCTGGGTGCCGCCGCCTCGCTGGCCAATGGCTCAAACCAGGTCCAGGTCGATCTCGGCGCCACTATTCCGGGACTTACCTCCACCACGCTCGCCGTCGCCATCGGTGAACCGATGCAATATTCACCCTGGCTGGCCGTCGGGGAAAAAGGCACCGTGGTGCGCACTGCGCAGACACGAATCAAGCTGGTCACCACAGTCGGCATCGGCAATTCCAATCTCGGCGGCGGCATCAGTCTGCTGTCCGTCAACCTGCCTCTGCATGTCGAAGTCGCCTATGCGGAAGCCAAACTAACCGACATCAGCTGCCCGACGGGCCGGCCGGATAGCATCAAGGTCTCGATCGCCGCGCAGCCTGGCGTGGCCTCGCTGCACCTTGCCGCCAGCGACGCCGACAACAACCCATCGGCCTTCGCCGATTTCAGCAATCCGCAATCGTTCTCCGATGCCACGATTGCACAGGTAAGCGTGAAGCTCCTGCTGCTCACCCTCAATCTGCTCGATGTGAAGGGTTCTTCAGCACTTGCGATCACCAACAACGATCCGACCACATTGACGTTCGACAGCACCGATATCGCCAACAAGACGATAAAGACGGTTTCGACGAAGAACCTGACGCAATCGCTCACCACGTCACTGGTCAGCGGGCTGTCGCTCTCGGTCAATGCGCTGGGCCTCGGGCTGGACGTGACGGCTCTGCTCGGAACGGTGAAGCCGGCGGTGGTAACGGTTCTGAACGGCGTGACGGCGCCTGTCGACGCACTGGTTTATAACGTTCTTGCAGCGCTTGGCGTGCATGTCGGCGAGGCCGATGTCCGGGTTGTCGGCGCGACTTGCGGGCGCTCCGTACTCGTTCAATGAGATCAAATAGAGATCAGCCGATCCGGCCGAGAAAGCAGCCGAGCGGCGGCAGGGATAGAGCTCCTTCCTGCAAGACGCCGGTAGTACTGCCAAGATCTATCGGCTCTATCACATCCAGATCCGGCGGCGATTGCCAGCCGGCCGGCTCATCGGCAAAATTGAAGACGCAGAGCAGCTTTTCGTCACCGCCTTCGCGAATGAAGGCAAGGACGTCGCCCTCAGCATCGAGAAACCGGATCGAGCCTCGAACCAGCGCCGGATGCTGCTTGCGCAAGGCCAGCATCGCCCGGTAGCTCGCCAGGACGGAGGTTTGCTCGCCGTCCTGGACATCGACCGCGCGGGCGCGATGGTTTGCCGGGACCGGAAGCCACGGCTTGCCGGTTGAAAAGCCGGCATTATCGGCGCCAGCCTCCCAGACCATCGGCGTGCGGCACCCATCCCGCCCCTTGATCTCCGGCCAGAAGCGGATGCCGAAAGGATCGCGCAAATCCTCGAACGCCAGCTCGGCCTCCTCCAGCCCGAGCTCCTCGCCCTGATAGAGGCAGATCGACCCGCGCAGGCAAGAAAGCAGCACGATTGAGAATTTCGCCACCCTGTCCGGATCGCCGCCCGGCCTTGTCCAGCGGCTGACATGGCGCACGACATCGTGGTTGGAGAATGCCCAGCAAACCCAGCCGTCGAACACCGTACTCTCGAAGGCCTCGACACAACCGCGCACATGCGCCGCGGAGAATTGCGGGCCAAGCAGGTCGAACGTGTAGGACATTTGGAGCTTGTCGCCGCCGCCCGTGTAGGCGGCAAGCGTCTGCAACGAACGGCTTTCGTCACCAATCTCGCCGACCGCGGCGCGGCCTTCGTACTCGTCAAGCAACGCCCGGAAGCGCCTGAGAAAAGCAAGGTTTTCCGGCTGCGTCTTGTCGAACAGATGCTCCTGGTAAAAATAGGGGCTGGTTGCCGTATTGGTGCCGGCGACGCTTTCCGCCAAAGGCGGGTTGCTGCGGAGCCAGCGGTCGTGGACGTAATAGTTGACCGTATCCAGCCGGAAACCGTCGACGCCACGCTCGAGCCAGAACCGCACCGTTTCCAGCAAGGCGTCCTGCACCTGCGGATTGTGGAAATTCAGGTCCGGCTGCGAGGCGAGGAAATTATGCAGGTAATATTGCCTGCGCGTTGCGTCCCATTCCCAGGCGGGGCCGCCGAAAAGCGACAGCCAGTTGTTGGGCGCGGTGCCGTCGGGCTTCGCATCGGCCCAGACGTACCAGTCGGCCTTGGCGTTATCGCGGCTCGTTCGGCTTTCGACGAACCATTCGTGCCGATCCGACGAATGTGACAAGACCTGGTCGATGATCACTTTCAGGCCGAGCCGGTGCGCCTCTGCAATCAGCGCGTCGAAATCCTCTGATGTGCCGAACATCGGATCGACGGCGCAGTAATCCGATACGTCGTAGCCCATGTCGGCCATTGGCGACTTGAAGAAAGGCGACAGCCAAACGGCGTCGACACCGAGCGATGCGACATGGGCAAGCCTCGAGGTGATGCCGAGGAGATCGCCGCTACCGTCGCCTGTCGTGTCCTGGAAGGAGCGCGGGTAGATCTGGTAGATGACGCAGCCGCGCCACCATTCGGCATTGTCACCCATCATGGCTCTCCCCTGCGCCCGCCTGCGCGGCCCTGCTTTCGATCATGAATATGACCATTCGCCCCAAAACCGGCCGTGAGATATCGCCACTATCCGTTTCGATGGCTGGGCACCAATGAAAACCCGCCCGTTCCGGCAGCGTGAACATGCAGGCCCGACGGTCACCATTGATGATCACGGCAAGGCGACCGTCCTCATCGCCGAGAACCATGACCAGCCGATGCCGCCTAGGATCGTGCCAGGCTGCTTCGTCGAGCGGCACGCCGGTTTCGCTCAGCCAGACGACGTCAGCTATTTCCGAGCCGGCCGCAGGCTCGCCGGTGAGAAAGCTTGCGTCCAAAAGCGCCGGCGCGGCACGACGCATCTTGGCGAGCAGAGCCGTGTACCGCTCCAGCGCCCGGTCGCGCCCGGCCCAGTCGAGCCAGGTGATGTCATTGTCCTGCGCGTAGGCGTTGTTGTTGCCGCGCTGCGTGCGGCCGAATTCGTCGCCGGCCGTCAGCATGATCGTGCCGCGCGAGGCAAAGAGCGTCGCCAGCAGTGCGCGTTGGTCATCGAAACGGGCCGTAACGATTGACTGGTCGTCGGTCTGGCCCTCGACGCCATTGTTCCAGGACAGGTTGTCGTCGTGGCCGTCGCGGTTCTGTTCGCCATTGGCCTCGTTGTGCTTGTGTTCATAGGCAACGATGTCGGCCAGTGTCATCCCGTCATGTGCGGCGATGAAATTGATGCTGCGGACCGTTGCCTGGCCTGGTTTGGCAAAGACATCGGACGACCCCGCAAGCCGCGTCGCCAGCGCACCGATCATGCCGCCGTCGCCGCGCCAGAAGCGGCGGATATCATCACGGTATTTGTCGTTCCATTCGAGGAAGGGCGGCGGAAAATTGCCGAGCTGATAGCCATCCGGTCCGATGTCCCAGGGCTCAGCGACCAGCACACGGTCGGCAAGAACTGGGTCGTTGCGAATGGCGTTCAGCAGCGGCGCATCGGCGTCGAAAACGCCGTCGACGCGGCCAAGGATCGGCGCCAGGTCAAAGCGGAACCCGTCGACACCGGCGTGCTGGACAAAGTGGCGAAGCGTGTCGAGGACCATTTCCCGGACGACCGGATGATCGCAGGCAACCATATTGCCGGTTCCGGTGTCATTGACCAGAGCGCCGTCGGCCTCGTGCCGGTAGTAGGCGCGGTTGTCGAGCCCGCGCAGCGACAATGTCGGGCCGAGCCGGTCGCTTTCGCCGGTGTGGTTGAACACCAGGTCGAGAATGGTACCGATGCCGGCCTCGCGCAGCGCGGCGACCGTTTCGCGCAGCTCAGCCAGACCGCCGGGCGCTAGTCGCGGATCCAGCGCCATGAAGGTCACGGGATTGTAGCCCCAGGCGTTGCCCAGCCCGAGCGGCGGCAAATGCCGTTCGTCGATCGATGCAGTCACCGGCATCAACTCCACGGCTGCAACGCCGAGTTTTTGCAGATGCTCGACAACAAGAGGATGAGCGAGGGCTGCAATGGTGCCGCGTTGCTTCTCGGGAATGTCGGGATGCAGCTTTGTGAAGGCGCGCACCTGCACCTCGTAGATGAGGCCGCCGGGCCTAAACAGAGGCGGCAAGGCGGGCAAGGGTTCCGGCAAGGCGCCGGCAATGGCCTTCGGCATCAGCGACGCCGTGTCGCCCCCCTCGCCCTGGCGTGCGGCGAGCCGGCCGTCATAGGCATAGGGTCTGTCGATCTCGACGGCATAGGGATCGGCCAGCAGCTTGTCGGGATCGAACCAGAGCCCCTGTTCCGGCGCGTAGTCGCCATCGGCGCGGAACCCGTATCGGGTGCCGGCGGCGAGACCGGCAACAAAAAGCGTATGCACGCCGTCGCCCTCGGGCTGCAGTTCAAGCCGGTCGATCTCGCGCCTTCCTCGCTCGTCGAAAATCGAGACCCAGATGCGCCGAGCCGACGAGGACCATACGGCGAAGCGAATGCCTTCTTTGGTGATGGTTGCGCCGAGTTGGCTCACGCGCGCTCACAGCAGCAGGTCGTAGACAGTTTGAGGCGTTGCCAGGTTAGCTCCCCCTTCTCCCCTTGTGGGAGAAGGTGTCGCCGAAGGCGACGGATGAGGGGTGCTCCAGCTTGGCGCGGACGGCATTCCTTCCAACACCCCTCATCCGTCTCGGCGCTTCGCGCCGATCCACCGCCCGGGGGCGAGCCACGGGTCTCGCCCCGTCCTTCGGACCCCACAAGGGGAGAAGGAAAGGCGCGCCGCTCCAAGCTCACGTAATCACGCTCGGCTTGGCGCGGCCGGTATGGCTGCGAATCCAGGCAATGTCGTCGGCCGCCGCAATCAGATCGGCAAGCGCCTCCTGGGTGTCGAGATCGTGGCGGCTCTTGTCTGGCTCGTAGCGCTCGAAATAAAGGCGCAGCGTCGCGCCCGAGGTGCCGGTGCCGGACAGGCGGAAGACGACGCGCGAGCCGCCTTCGAACAATACTCTTATGCCCTGGTTCTTGCTGACCGAGCCGTCGACCGGATCGTGATAGGCGAAATCGTCGGCGCTGGCGATTGTCATGCCGCGCACGCTGGTGCCCGGCAGCGAGCCAAGTTTGCCGCGCAGTTCGTCGACAAGCGCATTGGCGCGATCGGTCTCGACCTCCTCGTAATCGTGGCGCGAATAGTAGTTGCGCCCATAGGCCGCCCAATGCTCGGTGACGATCTGCCTGGCGCTTTCGCCGCGCGCGGCAAGGATGTTGAGCCACAAAAGCACGGCCCACAGGCCGTCCTTTTCGCGGACATGATTGGAGCCGGTCCCCGCACTCTCCTCGCCGCAGATCGTCGCCATGCCGGCATCGAGCAGATTGCCGAAAAACTTCCAGCCGGTTGGCGTTTCATAGATGCCGATGCCGAGCTTTTCGGCGACCCGGTCGGCAGCACCGCTGGTCGGCATCGAACGGGCGATGCCTTTCAGCCCGGCCTTGTAACCCGGAGCCAGATGGGCATTGGCGGCGAGCATCGCCACCGAATCCGACGGGGTGATGAAAATGCCCTTGCCGATGATCAGGTTGCGGTCGCCGTCGCCGTCGGAGGCCGCGCCAAAGTCGGGCGCATCCGGCCCCATCATCTCGTCGTAGAGGTGTTTTGCATGCACCAGATTGGGATCGGGATGGTGGCCGCCGAAATCCGGCAGCGGGATAAAATTACGAGCGGTGCCGTTCGGCGCCCCTAGCCGGTTTTCGAGGATCTCCTTGGCATAGGGGCCGGTCACCGCATGCATGGCGTCGAAGCGCATGCGGAAGCCTGATTTGAACAACGCCCGCAAGGCATTGAAATCGAACAGGCTTTCCATCAGTTCGGCATAGTCGGCGACCGGATCGATGATCTCGACGGTCATGTCTCCTGCCTCGACCGTGCCGATCGTGTCGATGTCGACCGGTCGGATATCGGCGATCTTGAAGCTCGAAATCACCTTGGTTTTTTCGAAGATCGCGTCGGTCAGCTTTTCCGGCGCCGGGCCGCCATTGCCGGCATTGTACTTGATGCCGAAATCCTCATGCGGGCCACCCGGATTGTGGCTGGCGGACAGGATGATGCCGCCGAAGGTCTTGTATTTGCGGATGACATGCGAAGCGGCCGGCGTGGATAAGATACCGCCCTGCCCGACCATCACCTTGCCAAAGCCGTTTGCCGCGGCCATGGCGATGGCCTTCTGGATGACCTCGCGGTTATAAAAGCGGCCGTCGCCGCCGATCACCAGGGTCTTGCCTTCGAACCCGTCCAGCGCGTCGAAGATCGACTGGATGAAGTTCTCGGCATAGTGCTCCTGCTGGAACACCGGGACCTTTTTACGCAGCCCGGAGGTGCCGGGCTTCTGGTCGGGATAGGGTTTGGTGGCGACAGTGCGGATCATCAGTCAGGCAGCCCTTTTCGAAAGCAACAAGCGATAGAGTCGGACATATTTTTCGGCGCTTTTGTCCCACGACACGTCGGCCTTCATGCCTTGCCGCTGCATCGACGCCCACACCGCGGGATTGGCATGCGCTTCGACAAGGCGGCGGATGGCGTGCAGCAGGGCGCCAGCAATGGGGGGCGCAAACTGGAAGCCGGTCGCCACGCCGGCAGAGATGGCGGCTTCGTTGGCATCGATAACCGTGTCGGCAAGGCCGCCGGTACGCGCGACGACCGGCACGCAGCCATAGCGCAGGCCGTAAAGCTGCGTCAGCCCGCAAGGTTCGAAGCGCGACGGGATAATGATGGCGTCGCAGCCGCCCTGCATGGTGTGGGAGAGCCCCTCGTCATAGCCGACGACGACGCCAATGCGACCACGATGGCGGGCTGCGGCGGCAAGCAACGCGCCTTCGAGCCCGGCGTCGCCAGACCCAAGGATTGCCAGCCGTGCACCTGCCGCGACGATACCGTCGACGGCGGCCGCCAATATGTCCATGCCCTTTTGCCAGGTCAGCCGGCTGACAACGCAGACGATCGGGCTGTCATCGCGATCGAGGCTGAAACGGTCCTCGACCGCGGCCTTGTTGGGCATTCGCGCCTTAAGCGTCTTTGCCGTGTAGTTGGAGACCAGATGCGTGTCGGTTTCCGGGTTCCAGATCTCGGTATCGATGCCGTTGACGATGCCATGGAGATCGACGGAGCGCATGTTGATCAGGCCGTCGAGGCCCATGCCGAATTCGGGCAAGCGGATTTCCTGCGCATAGGTCGGGCTGACCGTGGTGATCGCCCAGGCGGCCTGCAGGCCGGCCTTGAGGAAGCCGACGCCGCCATAATATTCGACGCCGTCGAGCGCCATCGCCGCCGCCGGCAGGCCAAGCTCGCCAAAGATGCCGGCGCCGAACTGGCCCTGGAAGGCGAGGTTATGGACGGTGATCATCGACGGCGTGCCGACCGCCTTGCCGTAGCGCATATAGGCGAGTGTCATTGCCGACTGCCAGTCATGGGCATGGACGATATCGGGCAGGTAGCCGGAGATGGCGCCGGCAGCAATATCACCGCCGACCTGGCTCAAGGCCGCGAACCGCCGCCAATTGTCCGGCCAGTCGGCGCCGGTCGCGTTGCCGTACGGGCCGCCGGGACGGTCGAAAAGATGCGGCGCGTCGAGCACAAACAGGTCGAGCCCGGCGATCTGGACGGCATGCACCGAAGCCTTCCCACCCTGCAGCAATGGATATTGCTGAACCGCCTTCTTTTTCCTGAAGGCGCCCATCACCTGAGGATAGCCGGGGACGAGCGTGCGCATGTTGACGCCGTTGCCGGCCAATGCCACGGGCAAGGCGCCAGTCACGTCGGCGAGCCCTCCGGTTTTGACCAGCGGAAAGATCTCGGGCGCCACCGACAGAACCTGCATGCACTACGATCCCAGCCTGTTGACCATGTCCTGCGTGACCAGGCAGATGCCTTTTTCCGAAACGCGGAAACGCTTGGCGTCGAGGACAGGATCCTCGCCGACCACCAGCCCCTCCGGGATCCTGACGCCGTGATCGATGACCACGCGCTTCAGCCTGGCGTTGCGGCCGACATGGACGTCGGGCAGCATGACGACCTCCTCCAGCGTCGAATAGGAATTGATGCGCGCGCCGGTGAAGATCAGGCTTCGCTTCAGCGAAGCGCCCGAAACGATGCAATCGCCCGACACGAGAGACGACACGGCCGACCCGCGGCGGCCATCTTCGTCATGCACGAACTTTGCCGGCGGCTTCAACTCGGCGTAGGTCCAGATCGGCCAGTCGCGGTCGTAGAGGTCGAGTTCCGGCGTGATGTCGGTCAGGTCGATATTGGCTTCCCAATAGGCGTCGACCGTGCCGACGTCGCGCCAATAGGCTTCGTTCTCGGCGGTCGAGCGCACGCATGATTTGGCGAAGCGATGCGCGATCGCCTTTCCGTGTTCGACGATGTAGGGGATGATGTCCTTGCCGAAGTCGCGGCTGGAGCCGGGCTCCGCCGCATCGCGACGCAATTGCTCCATCAGGAACTTGGTCTTGAACACATAGATGCCCATCGAGGCCAGCGCAAAATCCGGCTTGTCGGGAATGCCCGGCGGATCGGCGGGCTTTTCGATGAAGGAGATGATGGTGTCCTTGGTGTCGACATGCATGACGCCGAAGCCGGTGGCTTCCATGCGCGGCACTTCGAGGCAGCCGACGGTGACATCGGCGCCGGCCTCTACATGCTGGCGCAGCATCAATTCGTAATCCATCTTGTAGACGTGGTCGCCGGCCAGGATGACCATGTATTCCGGCCCATAGGCCTCGATGATGTCGATGTTCTGGTACACGGCGTCGGCGGTGCCCTCATACCACTGTGTTTCCGACACACGCTGGCTGGCCGGCAAGATGTCGAAACTCTCGTTGCGCTCGGGCCGCAGGAAGTTCCAGCCGCGCTGCAGGTGGCGGATCAGCGAATGCGCCTTGTACTGGGTGGCGACGCCGAGGCGGCGGATACCGGAATTGAGCGCATTGGACAGCGCGAAATCGATGATGCGGGTCTTGCCGCCGAAATAGACCGCCGGCTTGGCGCGGCGGTCGGTCAGTTCCTTGAGCCGGCTGCCACGGCCGCCGGCCAGCACATAAGCCATGGCGTCGCGTGCCAGCGGCTGTGTTCGTTTTGTTTCAGCCATTCCTATCCTCCCAGGTTAGATGCTCCAGACATAGCTCAGTCCGGGACGAATTCGAGCATGATCGTCGACAGCGGCGGCAAAAGCATCGTCGCCGAAATGCCTCCTCCTTCCGCCCGAGCCTCGACGAGGCCGCTGTTGCCCTTGCCGGAACCGCCATAGTCCGTGGCGTCGGTGTTGATGATCTCGCGCCATTTTCCGGTCTGCGGCAACGGCACGCGGTAATTGTCGCGCGGCACCGGCGTGAAGTTGGAAATGACGGCGACCGGGTTGCCGCCCGGCGCGCTGCGCAGCCAAGCGAACACCGAATTCGCGCTGTCATCGACGATCAGCCAGGAAAAGCCCTCCGGCTCGCAGTCGCGGGCATGCAGCGCCGGGCGCGAGCGGTAGAGATAGTTGAGATCGCGCACCGTCTGCCAGACACCACGGTGGAGCCGGAAATCGAGCAGGTTCCAGTCGAGCGCGCGCGCCTCGCTCCACTCGCGGCGTTGCGCGAACTCCTGGCCCATGAACAACAGCTTCTTGCCGGGATAGCCCCACATGAAGGCGTAATAGGCGCGCAGCGTCGCGAATTTCTGCCAGTCGTCGCCGGCCATCTTGTTAAGCAGCGTTCCCTTGCCGTGCACCACCTCGTCATGGGACAGCGGCAGCACGAAGTTCTCGCTGAAGGCGTAGACCAGGCCGAAGGTGATGTCGTTGTGGTGATGCTTGCGGAAGATCGGCTCCTTGGAGAAATACTCCAGAGTGTCGTGCATGAAGCCCATGTTCCACTTGAAACCGAAACCCAGTCCGCCCTCGTGCACCGGCTGCGAGACTTTCGGCCACGAGGTCGATTCCTCGGCGATGGTCATCACACCCGGATGGTGGCCGTAGACCTCCTTGTTCATCCGTTGCAGGAAGCTGACCGCTTCCAGGTTCTCGCGCCCGCCCCTCTCGTTGGGAATCCATTCACCAGCCTTGCGCGAATAATCGAGATAAAGCATCGAGGCGACCGCATCGACGCGCAGACCGTCGACGTGATATTTCTCTGCCCAGAACAGCGCATTGTTGACAAGAAACGAGACCACCTCGCGACGACCAAAATTGTAGATCGCGGTGTTCCAGTCGGGATGGAAGCCCTTGCGCGGATCGGCATGTTCGTAGAGTGCGGTGCCGTCGAACTTTGCCAGACCGTGTTCGTCAACCGGGAAATGCGCCGGCACCCAGTCGAGGATGACGCCGATGCCGGCGCGGTGGGCACCGTCGACGAAGCGGGCAAAACCGTCCGGATCGCCAAAGCGGGCGCTCGGCGCATAGAGACCGGTCGTCTGGTAGCCCCAGGACGGGTCATAGGGGTGTTCGGAGATCGGCATGAATTCGATATGGGTGAAACCCGTCTCGACCACATAGGGGATCAGCCGGTCGGCGAGCTCGTCCCATGACAGGAAGCTGCCGTCGTCGTGAAGCCGCCATGAGCCGGCATGGACCTCGTAGATCGATACGGCTTCGCGCCTGTGGTCGGCATTGCGCCAGTAGTTCCGGTGCGCCTCGTCGCCCCATTCATGCACCGGCGGCAGCGCCGTCACCGAGGCGGTAGCCGGGCGCAGTTCGGATTTGAAGGCGAACGGATCTGCCTTGAGCGGCAATCTCACGCCATCCGGCCCGATGATCTCGTATTTATAAGGGCGGCCGGCGCCGATGTCGGGAATGAACAGCTCCCAGATACCGGTATCGCGGCGGTCGCGCATGGTGTGCCTGCGGCCGTCCCACTCGTTGAAGTCGCCGACCACCGAGACACGCCTTGCATTGGGCGCCCACACCGCAAAATGTACGCCCGATGCACCCTCATGGTCGATGAGATGAGCGCCGAGCTTGTCGAACAGCCTGAGATGCGATCCTTCGGCGATGTAATAATCGTCCAGCGGGCCGAGCACGGGGCCGAAGGAATATGGATCGGTCAGCCACCAGTCGCCGCCGGCGTTCCTGGCGTGATAGCGCAGCGGCTGGCGTTTGCGCAGCGACAGTTTGCCCTCGAAGAAGCCGCGATCGTCGCGTCTCGACAGCTCGCCGGCCTTCTTGCCGGTCAGCGTATAGGCGGTGACGGACTCGGCATGAGGGACGAAGCAGCGGCCGACAAAGCCCTTCCCCGCCTCATGCACGCCAAGCACGGAGAACGGGTCGCCATGCGTGCCGGCGACAATCGCCGCGACATCGCCGGCTGGCGCCAGTCCGTCCGGCCCGCTTGTCGCAACGGTCGCGCGAGGCTTGCTCATCAGGCAGTGTCCCTCCTCGGGCACCAAGTGCGTGTTTCTAGTGAAGTTTTGAATTCGACAGTCGCAGGCCGCCTGACCTTCCAAGGGATGCGAAGGTCAAATCACTCCACTAGGGCCACATTGTTCCTGGTCTCATGCAATCACATCAGGCGGGCACGTGCCAGATGTCTTTCGCATATTGGCGGATCGTGCGGTCGGACGAGAACCAGCCGACGCGGGCGACATTGCGGATGGCTCTGGCGTACCAGTCCGGGCTGTTGCGCCAGACGGCATCGACGTCGCGCTGGGTGGCGGCGTAGGCATCGAAATCCGCAGCGACCATGAACCAGTCGCTCTGGTAAAGGCCGTTGATCAGGTCGCGATAACGGTCCGGATCGTCAGGCGAAAAGACCCCGGACGAAACCGCGGCAAGCGCCTGCGCCAATTCAGGCGATCCCTCGATTACGGCGCGCGGATCGTAACCATTGTTGCGCCGCTCGGCGACCTCATCGGTGGTCAGGCCGAAGATGAAGATGTTGTCGTCGCCGACGCATTCCTTGATCTCGACATTGGCGCCGTCGAGCGTGCCGATGGTCAGCGCGCCGTTCAGCGCGAACTTCATGTTGCCGGTGCCGGACGCTTCCATGCCGGCGGTCGATATCTGCTCCGAAAGATCGGCGGCCGGCATCATGATCTCGGCTAGGCTGACATTGTAGTTCGGCACGAACACCACTTTCAGCAAGCCGCGCACCGCCGGGTCGCGGTTGATGACCCGGGCGACGTCGTTGGCAAGTTTGATGATCAGCTTGGCGTTGTGATAGCTGGGCGCCGCCTTGCCGCCGAAGAACTTGACGCGGGGCATCCAGTCGCGCTCCGGATGCGAGCGGATCTGGTCGTAAAGCGCGACCGCTTCGAGAATGTTCAAGAGCTGGCGCTTGTATTCGTGGATGCGCTTGACCTGGATGTCGAACAGCGCCGAGGGGTCCACCTTGATGCCGAGCCGGTCGGCAACGAGATTGGCAAGCCTCGTCTTGTTCGCCCGTTTGACAGCGGCGAACTTGTCGCGGAAGGCAGCGTCCTCGGCGAAAGGATCGAGCAGCTTTATCTCGTCGATGTCGTCGAGGAAGCCGTCGCCGATCGCCTCTCGGGTGAGTGCCGTGAGGCCGGGATTGCACTGTATCAGCCAGCGCCGCGGTGTGATCCCGTTGGTCTTGTTGTTGATGCGATCCGGGTAGAGCCTGTGGAGGTCGGCAAACACCGTCTCCTTCATCAATTCCGTATGCAGTGCCGAGACGCCGTTGATCGAGTGCGAGCCGACAAAGGCCAGATTGCCCATACGCACGCGGCGATCGCCATTTTCCTGGATCAGCGAGATGCGGCTGATCTGCTCGTCCGAGAACTGGTCGGAGACGCGCGCCTCGAGCAGCACCTCGGCGTTGATGGCGTAGACGATCTGCATGTGGCGCGGCAACAGCCGCTCGAATAGCGGCACGGGCCAGCTTTCCAGCGCTTCGGGCAGCAGCGTGTGGTTGGTGTAGCCGAAGGTGCGCTTGGTGATGCTCCACGCCTGGTCGAAATCCATGCCGTGGACATCCATCAACAGGCGCATCAGCTCGGGGACGGCGATGGCCGGATGGGTGTCGTTGAGATGGATCGCCGCCTTGTCGGGCAGCGATTGCAGGTCGCCATACTGGCTGAGATGACGCTGAAGGATGTCCTGCAGCGAGGCGGTGGAGAAGAAATACTCCTGCCTGAGCCGCAACTCCTGGCCTGCCTTGTGGGAATCGGCCGGGTAAAGGACGCGCGACAGCGCATCGGCCTTGTTGCTCTCGGCGAGCGCGCCGATGTGATCGCCGGCGTTGAACTTGTCGAGCAGGATCGGATCGACCGGCATGCCGGACCACAGACGCAGCGTGTTGACGCGGTTGGCCCGCCAGCCAACCACCGGGGTATCGTAAGCAACGGCCAGAACATGTTCGGTCGGCTTCCAGACATGGCGCTCGAGCCTGCCATCCTTCGAGGTGATCGATTCCACCGAGCCGCCGAAGCCGACCTCGAAGGAGCGTTCGCGGCGTTCGAACTCCCAAGGATTGCCGTGATCGAGCCATGTCTCGGGCAGTTCGACTTGCCAGCCGTCATGGATCTCCTGCCGAAACATGCCGTTGGCGTAGCGAATGCCATAGCCATGCGCGGGGATATCGACGGTAGCCATGCTTTCCATGAAGCAGGCGGCGAGCCGGCCAAGGCCGCCATTGCCAAGGGCAGCGTCCGGTTCGAGCGCAGCAATGATGTCGAGGTCGACGCCAAGTGACGACAGCGCCTCGCGCATATTGTCCATCAGGCCGAGATTGGAGAAGGCATCGCGCATCAAGCGGCCGATGAGGAATTCCAGTGACAGGTAATAGACGCGCTTTTCCTGCTGGGCGTAGGCCTCTTGGGTCGCCTGCATCCAATGATCGACGATGCGGTCGCGCACAACCTTGATCGAGGCGGTGAGCCAATCGTACTGGGTTGCAACGTTGGTGCCCTTGCCGACCCTGTATTTGAGGGCCTGCAAGACTTCGTCGGCGAGCGTCTTGGGATCCGGGTTTTCGAGGGTGGGCAGAGGAGCTTCGGTTGTCATCGCGCGCGTCATGCTGCCTCTCGTGACGTTGCCAGGATCATGCGGCTTTCACCATCTCCGCCAATGCTAATGCATCCCACCGGATGTTCAATGGATTCAGGCGACCGCAAGCCGGGTTGCCCTGCGGCAATTTGGCATTGAAACACCGCGCCCTCAGCGGCGGGCCTCAAGTTCTTGTTCAGGCCGCCAGCGCCGCCTCCGGCGGCACCTTGGCGCCGGTCATGAAGGCGACCGCGTCGGACATCGTATACTGCTTCGGATCGATGACGCACAGGCGACGGCCGAGCCGATGAATGTGAATGCGGTCCGCCACCTCGAAGACATGCGGCATATTGTGTGAAATCAGCACGATCGGCAGGCCTCGGCGTTTGACGTCGAGTATCAGTTCGAGCACGCGGCGGCTCTCCTTGACGCCGAGCGCGGCCGTCGGCTCATCCATGATGACCATCTTCGAGCCGAAGGCCGCGGCGCGCGCCACCGCCACGCCCTGGCGTTGACCGCCGGAGAGAGTTTCCACCGCCTGGCTGATGTTCTGGATGGTCATCAGGCCAAGTTCGGTCAGCTTGTCGCGGGCGCGCTTTTCCATCGCCGGACGGTCGAGCATGCGCAGCCAGCTGCCAAGAAAGCCCGGCTTGCGGATCTCGCGGCCGAGAAACATGTTGTCGGCGATGGACAGCGCCGGCGACAGCGCCAGGTTCTGGTAGACGGTCTCGATGCCGGCTTCGCGGGCCTCCATCGGCGATTTGAATGCAATAGGCTTGCCTTCAAGCCGGATCTCGCCTTCGTCGGGCACGACCGCGCCGGAAATCGCCTTGATAAGCGACGACTTGCCGGCGCCGTTGTCGCCGATGACAGCAAGGATTTCGCCCGGATAGAGATCGAAATCGGCATTGTCGAGGGCGGTGACGCGACCGTAGCGTTTGACCAGGCTGCGGGCGGTAAGGATCGGTTCCTGAGTCTGGTTCATGCCGAGATCTTCCTGATCCACTGGTCGATACCAACAGCGATGATGATAAGGGCGCCGACAGACAATTGCGTCCATTGGGGATCTGTCCCCCAAAGCCTGAGGCCGAGCGCGAACACCCCGACGATCAGCGCACCGAAGATGGTCCCGAGGATGGAACCGCGGCCGCCGAACAGTGATGTGCCGCCAATCACCACGGCGGTAATCGAATTGATGTTCTCGAACTGCCCGGCCTGCGGCGAGACCGATCCGATGCGTCCGATCAAGGCCCAGCCGGCGATGGCACAAATGATGCCGGTCAGGGTATAGACCGTGACCAGCATCCGGCTGACGCGCACCCCCGACAGTTCCGCGGCTTCCGGGTCGTCGCCGACTGCGTAGACATGCCGGCCCCATGCGGTGTGATTGAGCACGTACCAGGCAATTGCCCCCATGATCAGCACCAACAGCACGCCATAGGTGAAGACTGCGCCGCCGATCCTGAACGAGCCGCCGAAAAACTGCAGCAGCGGTGCCGTCGCCTCGAGATCCTGGCTGCGGATGGTCTCGTTGCCGGAATAGATGAAGTTGATGGCAGCGTAGATCGACCAGGTGCCGAGCGTCACGATGAAGGGCGGCAGTTTCACCCAGGCGATGAGAATGCCGTTGATCAAGCCGCAAATCGCGCCGACAAGCAGCCCGATGGCAACGGCGACCGGCGCTGGAACACCGTAATGCATGGCAAACTGGCCCATAACAACCGAGCTCAGCACCATGATGGCGCCGACTGACAGGTCGATGCCGGCGGTGAGCACCACCAGTGTCTGCGCGATGCCGACCATGCCGGTTATCGCCACCTGCTGGAGGATCAGGGTGAGGGTGAAGGGAGAAAAGAAGCGTCCGCCGACGACGACTGCGAACAGAACCACCGAGATGAGCAGGATGATCAGCGGCACCATGGCCGGGCTTTTATGCAAGCGGTGCTGGATGCTCTCCAACGTCGAGCGGGAATGCGTCTCGAATGATGCGACGCTGGCGTCGCTAGCGGCCAGGACCGTCTCGAATTCCTGCGGTCCCTTGCTCCTGGTTGTTTCGACGCTCAAGTCGGCCTCCCCGCCTGTGATGTGGAGCGGCCGAAACCGCTCCACATTCCCTATTGTTCTTTTGAAGTTGAGCCGATCAGGGGATCAAATCAACCCCAGCACTTGCTGAGGCCTTGCTTCGTGTCGATGGATTCGATGCCGGCGGCAGGCTTGTCGGTGATCAGCGTGACGCCGGTGTTGTAGAAGTTCAGACCGGGCGACGGCTCAGGCTTCTTGCCGGTGTCGGCAAAGGTCTTGATCGCCTCGATGCCGAGCGAGGCCATGAGCAATGGATATTGCTGTGAAGTGGCGCCGATCACGCCCTCGGCAACGTTCTTGACACCGGGGCAGCCGCCATCGACCGAGACAATCAGGACGTCCTTCTCCTTGCCGACGGCTTTCAGCGCCTGGTAGGCGCCCGCGGCCGCAGGTTCGTTGATGGTGTAGACGACGTTGATATCCGGATCCTTCTGCAGGCAATTCTCCATGGCAGTATGCCCGCCATCCTCATTGCCGCTCGACAGATCGTGACAGACGTTGCGTGCGTCGGTTTCGTCGCCGATCTTCTTGGGATCGCCGAGGTCGATGCCGAAGCCCTTCATGAAGCCTTGATCACGCTGGACGTCGACGGAGGGCTGGCTGGCGATCAGATCCATGTAGGCAATGTGCGCATCCTTGGCCTTGTCGCCCAAGGTAGCCTTTGCCCAGGAGCCGATAAGCTCGCCGGCCTTGAAATTGTCGGTCGCAAACGTCGCATCCGCGGCATCGGCAGGCTCGAGCTGCGTGTCGAGAGCGATCACCAGCACCCCTGCATCGCGCGCCTTCTTCACCGCCGGCACGATGGCCGCAGTGTCGGTGGCGGTGATCAAAATGCCCTTGGCGCCGTCGGCGATGCAGGATTCGATCGCCGCAACCTGGCCCTCATTGTCACCTTCCGCCTTGCCGGCATAGGCTTTCAGATCGACACCGATTTCCTTGGCTTTCGCGGCGGCACCTTCCTTCATCTTCACGAAGAAGGGATTGGTGTCGGTCTTGGTGATCAAGCAGGCGCCGACCCCGGCGGCCGATGCCGTCGACGCAAACGCCATCAGGCTCAGTCCGGCCGCGGCAAACACGGTGGATTTCAACAGTTTTGACGTGGTCACGATTTTCCTCCCATTGAACCATTTAGGATGCCGGCCAACCGGCATCTGCAGCGCGTCCGACGAAATCTCCCAGTGTCGACGCCGATCTCAAGAGACACCAGTCCGCCAGCACTGTCAATAATTAAATCACTCTTATTTATTATTGACAACGCAGGATTGTTCACTCACTCTAGACCAAAAGCATTGAGGGGAAACGACGGGAGGAACAGGGGTGGAGACCGGCATTACAAGGCACGGCTCGCCCGATGCGGCCGAAAGCCGCCTGCACCGCGGCACCAATCAAAGCGGCATGCGGGACCACAATGAGCGGCTGGTGCTGTCGCTGGTGCGCCAGCACGGCAGCCTGGCCAAATCCGACATCGCACGCATGACTGGCCTCTCGGCGCAGACAGTATCAGTCATCATGCGCGAGCTGGAGGAGGACGACCTGCTCGTTCGCCAGGCGCCGTTGCGCGGCAAGATTGGCCAGCCCTCGATACCCATGGCGCTCAATCCCGACGGCGCCTATTTCATCGGCCTGAAGATCGGCCGGCGCAGCGCCGAGCTCGTGCTGATCGATTTCCTCGGCAATGTGCGCTCGATGCTGCAGCATTCGTACCGCTATCCGGCGCCGCGCGAGACGGTGGAATTCGTTACGAGCGGCATGAAGAAGATGCGCGGCGAGCTCACTCCTGCGCAGGACAAGCGCATCGCCGGGCTTGGCATCGCCATGCCGTTCGAATTGTGGAACTGGGCCGATACCGCCGGCGCGCCGCGTGAAATCATGGACGAATGGCGCCATCGCGACATCCGCGCCGACATCCAGGCGCAATGCGAATTTCCGGTCTACCTGCAAAACGATGCCACCTCGGCCTGCGGCGCCGAGCTCGTGTTCGGCCAGGCGGCGGGTGCGGCGCGCGATTTCGTCTATTTCTACATCGGTGCCTTTGCCGGCGGCGGCATCGTGCTGAACGGCCGGCTGTTTGGCGGCCCAACCGGCAATGCCGGCGCGCTGGGCTCAATGCCAGTGCCCGGGCCTGACGGCAAGCCGACGCAGTTGATCGACGTTGCATCGATCGCCACGCTGGAGAAGGCGCTCAACGCACGCGGCGTCGAGGCCTCGCATCTGTGGACATCACCGGGGGACTGGGGCGAGATCGGTGCCGAGCTTGACGACTGGATCGCCAGCGCCTCGCAGGCGCTCGCCTATGCCATCGTTGCGGCGTCGTCCGTCATCGATTTCGAAGCCGCGGTGATCGACGGATGGATGCCGCTCGCCGTGCGCAGGCGGCTTGTCGATGCCGTCATCCAGGCCATCGGCAGGATCGACGGCGAAGGCCTGAGGCTGCCGGCCGTCCGCGAGGGAACGGTCGGCATCCATGCGCGGGCGCTGGGTGGCGCCAGTCTGCCGCTATCGGAGCGCTTCCTCATCGGCTCGACCACGATTTCCCGGAGCTTCTGAGCATGCTGATCGGTATCCCGGCGCTGCTCGGCCCGGAGCTTCTGGCGATGTTGCGCGCCATGGGCCATGGCGACGAGATCGCGCTGGTCGACGGCAACTACCCGGCCGAACAGCAGGCACAGCGGCTGATCCGCGCCGACGGTCATCATCTCATCCCGGTGCTGGATGCCGTATTGAGCGTGTTGCCTGTCGACGACGCCGTGCCGCAGGCGCTGTTTCGCGCCTCGGCTAAAGGCGATCCCCTGCTCGCCGATCCGGTTCATCATGAGATTGAAGCGATCTGCGCCAGGCATGCGCCGGGCCGCAAGGTGGTTGCGCTTGCCGGCGCCGACTTCTATGCACGGGTCAAGGCCGCGCACGCGATCGTCGCGACGAGCGAGCCGCGGCTTTACGCCAACATCATCATTCGCAAGGGCGTGATCTATCCGCCGGAAAGCAAGACTTCATGATCCTCTGCTGCGGCGAAGCCCTGATCGACATGCTGCCGCGCACCACGACGGAGGGCGAAGCGGCCTTTGCCCCCTATGTCGGTGGTGCCGTCTTCAACTCGGCCATTGCGCTCGGCCGACTCGGCGCGCCGGCCGGCTTCTTCTCCGGCCTGTCGTCGGATCTGTTCGGCGGGCAGTTCAGGGAGGCGCTGGGGGCCAGCAAGGTCAGTTCCACCTATGCGCACACCTCGCCGCGGCCGACCACGCTCGCCTTCGTGCGGCTCACCAACGGCCAGGCGACCTATACATTCTATGACGAGAACACCGCCGGGCGCATGCTGACCATCGAGGACCTGCCGGAGCTCGGCAGCGAGATCGAGGCCATGCTGTTCGGCGCCATCAGCCTGATCTCGGAACCGGCCGGATCGGCCTATGAGGAGTTCATGCGACGTGAGCATGAGCGCCGCGTGATGATGCTCGACCCCAACATCCGGCCAAACTTCATTCCCGACAAGGCCAGGCATCTCAGGCGCATCCGCAACATGATGGCGATGGCCGACATCGTGAAACTGTCGGACGAGGATTTGAACTGGTTCGACGAAGCCGGCTCGCATGAGGACGTCGTCCGCAACTGGCTGGACCGCGGCCCGAAGCTGATCGTCGTCACCCACGGCAGCGAGGGCGCGGTTGGTTACAGCAGCCAGCACCGGGTCACGGTCGTGCCGGACAAGGTCGAGGTGGTCGATACGGTCGGCGCCGGCGACACGTTCAATGCCGGCATCCTTGCCTCCTTGCACGAGCAGGGCCTGCTGTCGAAGACGGCAATCGCCGGCCTGCCGAAAGAAGCCATCCATAAGGCGCTGACGCTCGGCGCCAAGGCCGCGGCGGTGACGGTCTCGCGGGCCGGCGCCAATCCGCCATGGCGGCATGAACTCGCCTGACCGGCTGGCAACCGCCTCACGGACTGCCTGCCGGCGATCACTTTATGTTTCGCCTAACCTGGCGGGCGGGATGCGCAGCCCATATCAAGCATGCCGAAGCCCGGATTTTCCCGCGTTTAAGAGGGCAGATCGGAAACCAGAGGTAACAGGCTGCGACACTTGAGCAATTCAGGGCTTTGCCCTGCGGCTTTCTCGGCCGTGCCAAGTCTGCTACCAGCGGCCGGATCTGGCTAAAACCGTTTGAGGCCGACATGCAGTTCATCGATCTTGGCGCACAGCGCGAACGCATCCGCGACAGGCTGAAGGCGGCAATCGACCGCGTCGTCGACGAAGGTCGTTATATTCTTGGACCGCAGGTCACCGAATTCGAAAACAAGCTCGCCGCCTATATCGGCACCAAGCACGTGGTCGCTTGCGCCAACGGCACCGACGCGCTGCTGTTGCCGCTGTTTGCCGCCGGCATCGGCCCGGGCGACGCGGTATTCGTGCCGAGCTTCACCTTCGCCGCCACGGCCGAAGTGGTGGCGCTGACCAAGGCCGAGCCGGTGTTCGTCGATGTCGATGCTGACAGCTACAATATCGACATCGCCAGCCTCGAGGCGGCAATCGCCATGATCAAGGCGGAGGGGCGGCTGAGGCCGAAGGCAATCATTCCCGTCGACCTGTTCGGCCTCGCCGCCGATTACGAAGCAATCATGGCCATCGCCAATCGCGAAGGCCTGATGGTCATCGAGGATGCGGCGCAGGCGACCGGCGGCTCGGCTGACGGCAAGATGTGCGGCTCGTTCGGCACCGTCGGCTCGACCAGCTTCTATCCGGCAAAACCGCTCGGCTGCTACGGCGACGGCGGTGCGATGTTCACCAATGACGATGCGCTGGCCGAACAGCTGCGCTCGTTCGCCTTTCACGGCAAGGGCGAAACGCAATACGACAATGTCCGCGTCGGCATCAATTCACGGCTCGATACACTGCAGGCGGCGATCCTAATCGAGAAGCTGGCCATCCTCGAGGACGAGATGGTGGCGCGGCAAGCGGTCGCCAATCGCTATGCCGAAGGTCTCGGCGATATAGTCAAGACGGCGCGCAATCTGGGCGGCGGCCGCTCGGCCTGGGCGCAATACGCCATCGAAACGCCGAAGCGCGACGGGCTCAAGGCACATCTCGGTGAAAAGGGCATTCCGTCGGTCATCTACTATGTGAAACCGCTGCACAGCCAGATTGCCTATCGCGATTATCCGCGCACGCCGACCGGCCTTGCCGTTTCGGAAGAGCTGCCGAAGCGCATCCTGTGCCTGCCGATGCATCCCTATCTGAGCGAGGCCGACCAGGACCGGATCATCGAAACGATCCGTAACTATATCGGCTCGAATTCGGCGCACGTGGCGGCGGCATAATTCGAAAGTTGCGGAACATGGTCGCGGATTACATCGACGAGTTCATCATGTTCTGCGCCGGGTTGTGGATGGCTGGCATCGGCTTCGGATTTCTCGCGGACCCGTTCCAAGCTCGCCCCGGCCAGCAAGCATGGTGGACCAACTTTGGAACCCATTTTAAATGGATGGGGCCGCTGTTGATCCTCATCGCGATAGTGCTCGCGTTCGCGGCACCTTCCTAGATGCGCTCGCGCCAGCAACAGGCTCGCCATTGACGGCATCGCTGATCAACAACGGACCGTTCACCTCAAACTGGGCCGTCGGTACCGATTTCGGGATGCTTTGCTCTGCGCCGAAGCATAGTCTGCACCTGTCTTCCCTCTAGGCTGGCTATTTCATGAAGAAGATTGGTTTCCTCTCGTTCGGGCACTGGACGCCCTCGCCGCAATCGCAGACGCGGACGGCATCCGATGCGCTTTTGCAGTCCGTCGAGTTGGCCGTCGCCGCCGAGGAGCTGGGTGCGGACGGCGCGTATTTCCGCGTGCATCACTTCGCCCGCCAGCTCGCCTCGCCCTTCCCGCTGCTCGCAGCGGTTGGGGCGAAGACCAGCCGAATCGAGATCGGCACGGCGGTGATCGACATGCGTTACGAGAACCCGCTCTACATGGCCGAGGACGCCGGCGCCGCCGATCTGATCGCCGGAGGGCGTCTGCAGCTAGGCATCAGCCGCGGCTCGCCGGAGCAGGTGATCGACGGATGGCGCTACTTCGGCTACGCCCCGCAAGAGGGCGAGAGCGATGCCGACATGGCCCGCAGACACACCGGAGTGCTGCTCGAAGTGTTGCTGGGCAAAGGCTTTGCCCAGCCCAACCCGCGGCCGATGTTTCCCAACCCGCCCGGCCTGCTTCGCGTCGAGCCACACTCGGAGGGCCTGCGCGAGCGCGTCTGGTGGGGCGCCGCCACAAACGCCACCGCAGAATGGGCGGCGAAACTTGGGATGAACCTGCAGAGTTCCACGCTCAAATTCGATGAAGGCGGAAAGCCGTTTCACATCCAGCAAGCCGAACAGATCAAGGCTTTTCGCGAAGCCTGGAAGGCGGCCGGCCACACGCGCGAGCCGCGGGTGTCGGTGAGCCGCAGCATTTTTGCGCTGGTCGACGATCGCGACCGCGCCTATTTCGGCGGCAACCAGGGCGGAGATCAGTTCGGCTATATCGAGGCAGACAGGCTTGCCGTGTTCGGCCGCTCCTATGCCGCCGAGCCAGACGTCCTGATCGAGCAGCTAAAGGGCGACGAAGCCATCGCTGAGGCCGATACGCTGCTGCTCACAGTCCCCAACCAGCTCGGTGTCGACTACAATGTCCATGCCATCGAGGCGATCCTGACCCACGTCGCCCCAGGCTTGGGCTGGCGCTGACGCGACTTTGTTGGAAAAGCCACGGCGGTCAATACGATGCTCGCGTTCTAGCGGTCTCACGGCTGCTTCCCGTCGGCTCGTTTCAGCATCGCAAATGCGCGACTGATCCGTTGCAGGGCCGTCGCGTTGGCCAGCACTGCGTACAACGCGAACCCGCCTGCCAGAATCCAGGGCGAAGCCGCGCCCATGGCAGTCGCGACTCCGTCGGCGGCGAGCAGCACGCAAATGAACACCAGACGTTCCATCCGCTCGAAGAAATCCGGCCAACCATGGTTTTCCACAGGGATTTCCAGCGCCGTCCGCGCCTTGGCGTAACTGGTGAGGATCCCGCCGGCGAACGCGAACATTGCGATCGCCCACAGATCGGCGACCCAGCCTATTGCCGCAAAGACGGCCAATTCCTGATAACGGTCGACGACAGCGTCGAAATAGCCACCGGCCTTGGTGCTCATATTTGTCCGGCGGGCGACCGCACCGTCCAGCGCGTCGAAGCTGAAGGCAAACGCCAGGCACAAGCCAAAGGCAAGACTTGAATGGTGATACGCGTAGGCGGCAGAAGACAAAGCCACGAGCACGAGCCCGCTGGCCGTAACCTGGTTCGGCGTCATGCCGATCCCGATCAGCGGAGAGGCGGCCTGCTCCCATAGCGGGTCGATGCGACTTTTCATGAGACCGGCGATCATGGCGGCTCCTCTGATGATGTCGTTTGACGGAGCTTTACCAGCAATTTGCGGGTTTGTTCCACCATCGCCACCGTTTCAGTTGGCCAATGCGGGCCGAGACCGGGCTCCGCAATGTTCTCAACTCGCCGCAAAAGTGATCTCGTTTGGCGAATGTGGCCGGCGGATTAAGGTGCTGCTCGCCAAGCTGACGGCGAAACAGAACTTCCGGTCGCAGCGACAGGTGCCCGACAGCATTTCACGGTTTGGGCGATGCCTTGTGACGGGTGTGCAAATCGAGCGGCGGTCTGGCGGCAACACCCGAACGATGTGACTATGATTGCTTGCGACCCGTCGGAAGCCGGCCGAAACTCGATGCATAAATTTCTACCCAAGTTCGCCTACCTGCTCGCGACCTCTGTCGGCGTGGGATTATCTCCAACATGGCCGGGCACGGCCGGCGCAATGGTTGGAGTGGCTGTTGCCGCGGCTCTGATACCCGCATCGCCTTGGCTGACGGTGCTTGCCTATGCGGCCCTGTTCGCCGTCGGCGTATGGGCGTCATCGCATGTTATCTCCCATACCGGGACGGAGGACCCGCAAATCGTCGTCATCGATGAGACCTTCGGCGCCGCCGTGACACTTTCCATGCTGCCACTCGACCCACTCTGGTGGGCAACAGGCTTCCTTGCTTTCCGGTTTTTCGACGTCGTCAAGCCTTGGCCCATCCGTATCATGCATGACAAGGTAAGGGGTGGGGCCGGCATCATGCTGGACGACGCGGCCGCGGCTGTCGTCGCTGGGGCGTTGCTGCTCCTGCTGAACGAGTTGATTGATCATTTGCCGTAACGGCGACATTCGGCCTCCAATGCCAAAGGCCAGCACGATGGTCCATGCGAGTTTAGCGACACAAGGGGAGGACCGAAGCGGTTGGCGCGGCCCTACTCGGTGACAACGAGTAGGAAGGAGGCATGACGAGACGGGCAAACGGCTGAACATCGCCGGCATTCCCGGCGACGACATCGGCAGGGAAGTCGTGCCGGAAGACCGGAGGCATCCGCCGCTCACTGATGATGTTCGCACGCCTGCGTGCGGAAACCCAAGCCGTCAAGTATTTCGATCAGCATCTGTACAGGATCAGGCACACCGTGCGTTGACCGCCACGCGACAAACCCGTCCGGCCTGACCAAGGCGGCACCGCCGCTTTCAACCCCGAGCGCGGAAGGCCACCGATGGTCCAAATCAATCAGACCCCATTGGCACCCAAGGCGTGGCAGGTCAGCGGGATGCGGAGGCGCTGGCTTACGGCGTCAGCGGCCTGACACCATGCGTCGTCGGCGCAGAGGAGAAGAGGGTCGCGATCGCACAAATCGAGACTCGAAATCCGCTGGCCGGCACGCCCGACCGCGAAATGCGGTAAACGCGTGCCAGGGCGGCCCGACAACTCCGTGGATTTTTGGAATGGGTGATCGTCCCGCGTGGCTTCCTGAGCCACGACACCTGCAGCGTAGCGTTGGCCAAATACCACGTCGTAATCCTCGACGATCGCGACTGGGGGAGGCAATCGCTTCGACGGATCGTCGAACCATTTCTGAAGGCGGGCGAGCGCTTGCGCCAACGTAGCCTCGATGACCGGCCGGCGCTCCATGTCATAGCTATCCAGCAACGAGGGACCGGCATGCCCGCCTGTTACCATCGCAAGCTTCCAGGCAAGGTTATGGGCGTCGTGGATACCTGAATTGCCACCGAAAGCGCCTGTTGGGGGCATCACATGTGCGGCATCCCCCACAAGAAACGCGCGGCCTCGGCGGAATTGGCGCGCTGTCATCGCGGCCACTTCCCAGGAGCGCGCATCGACAAGCCTAGTCGTGATATCCGACCGGCCCGCACCTCGTATGATCAGTTCCCTGCACCTGGCTTCATCAAAATCCTGGGGTTTCTCGCCCTTTTCGGGAAAGTACTGGAGCGCCAGAAGCCATCGTCCACCCTCCCTGGGCGTGAAGGTCCCGTTGAGGTCCGTCACGAAGCACGACGTGAAACGCTTGCCGCCGATCGTCGGAGGCATGTCCGTGTCAAAGACGACATTTATCCAGTGCTGAAGGCCGCCTGCCCCGCTGCGGCTGATCTCCAGCCTCTCTCGCATCGAGCCGTTCGCACCGTCCGCGACGATCAGATAGTCGGCCGAGATGGCGTCCTTTGCGCCGGTCGCGATATCGCGAATTTCCGCGCGGACGACATTCTCATCCTGTTCGAAAGCCACCAGTTCCGTGCTGAAACGTATGTCTGCACCGTTCCGCTCGGCGTAGCGGCGCAGAATCGGTTCCAGGACGTGCTGATCACACGTCGCCGGTTGCGTGGGGCTGAGGGCACTTGCATCCGGCCACGCCGGTCCGCCCCATTGAATCTCGGGATCGGTGAGATTCCTGGCGCGCGCAATAGCGCCTGCCTGCTGGTCCCCCGTACGATTTACACGAATCTCCTCCTCGAGGCCGAGGCTTCGAAAGATCTCCATGCTGCGCGGGGAAATGCCGGCAAATTTGTACTGGATTGACGTGTCGGGATGGCGCTCGACGAGGACGCACGGAATGTCGTTGTGAGCCAAAAGGGCGGCCGCCGTCAGACCGTTCAGGCCGCCCCTGACGACGAGAACCGTGGTGTTGGTCATCTCGGATCTCCTCTCATTGCTTTGATCACCAAACATTTTGATTGATCAAATCATATGATTGGTCCAAATATGTGTCAAGACACGAAGGAGCGTGGAATGGGACCGGGCCAAGATCGCTTGCAGCACGCCACCGAGGCCTGGCGCCTGATGTTTGATTTCCTGATGCGGTCCGCGCCGGACCGGTTGGCGATCCAGCAGAAATTGGGTCTGACGCCCAACGACTCGCGCGCCCTCTTCACCCTCGACAAAGATGCGGGCAAGCCGATCGGCGCATTGGCCGCTCAATGGCACTGCGACCCTTCGACGGCGACCTGGCTGGTCGACCGGTTGGAGCAGGCGGGGCTCGCCGAACGGGTTCCGTCGCCAAGCGATCGCCGTGTCAAACGTGTCAAGCTTACGGCCAAGGGTGTTGCAACCATTGAGGAATTGACAAGGGAATATCACAAACCCCCTGCGGAGATGCTTGCGCTTACACGCGCGGACCTGGATCAGCTGATCGGCCTGGTCAGAAAGTTACAGGCTGGCAAGTCCGTGGGTTGATTACATCCCGCGCGGCGTTGCTGCTGCTAAAAGAAGATCATTTGGACGTCCCAATGGCTATCAGTCTGGTTGTGCCTCGATCTTAAGCATCACACCTCTTCCAGTCTGCGCACGCGAGCTTTGACCCCATTGCCAATGGCATCTGCGACTTGCGAAGGGAAACCCTTTGGGAGCGATGCACAAACCAGTTCGATTGCCGCTAGCGCCCGTTGGCGCAGCTCGTCAAAGATCGCTGTGACGGGTTTTGGACCAATTCCTGCCTTGGCGGCGGTCTGGATGAAATGGCGCGGCATGACGCTATCGATAAGGTAGTGGCGTGCGTCGCCTATAGCCATCGCCAACTTCATTTTGTTGCGCCTGATCTGTCCCGCATCAAGGCTGGTCTGCGCTGAGATCACATCATATAACGGCGTCATGCGGAACCGGCCGCCGGGAGAAAGAAAGACGCTAAAATTCTTGGCATGTCCATCTGTGGCGCCGAGCAGCCAAAAGGCGACCACGGCCTTCAGAACCGCAGCTTGATCTAGCTCCGGTTGGTCGCTTCCCTTCATCAGACCAAGGATAGCCGGAACCCCAGGCCCGCCATCGGATTCGTATTTCAGCGACGGAGGCACAGACAGAGCCTGGCAGCAGTCTTCCTGGGGCAAGCGCAGGAGACGGTTGTCACTCGTCCATCGGCGATCGAAACGTTCGACTACGAGCACGCGATTGCCTTCGAATTCCTCGATTGCGGCGACGGCGCACGGGAGTCCCAGGGCGGCTGTCATCTTGAGGCAGAAAAATTCGTTTTCAACACTGAAGGAAAGGTCGATGCCATTTGGCAAGCGTCCAATCTGTGGCTTGAGGATGTGCGTTGTGGCAGTCGTCGCCAGCGGCTTGTACCAACGTCCTTTCCAGAACAAGAGCGCAGTCTTTTCCTGAGCGCCAGCGATCGAGATCCGGAAATCTTCATCCTCGCCCAGCCCGAGGGGGGCCGATGCCAGATCGCGGACGAGACGAGCAATTTCGATATCGTCAACGGGTTTGCCGTCGACAATACCGGCGGGGCCCGGCTCGACATCATCCGGCAGGAATTGCAGTGCGCCGACACAATCCCGTCCGACAGCGGCAAGCAAGTCGTAGGCGTCTATCCCTCGGGCATGAACACGCTCAGCCATACGGCGGCGAATCGGGATGCTGTCGGGCAGGAGATTGTCGAACACGGCAATGACGGGTGCACCGATATAGCGATCTTCACGTAGGGGCAGAGATAGCGAGACTGGTAGCGCATGCTCCCAGGCAAGCCAGGACGGATCATACTGAAAATCGATCGCGCCGCTGGATTGTCTATTCAGCCGCCCGACGAGACGGCTGTTCAAGAAGACGTTGAGCGGGAGGTGCCGCCGCGGACGAGCCATCAAAAGACGTCCTCGATCTCGGTCGACTTTGCTCTGGTCCGAGAGCGGACAACCAATTCAAGGTCGAGCGCTGCGAGAATGTCGCAAAGCGTTCCGAGCTGTGTCCCGGGCGCTCCATTCTCGACGGCCGAGATGGTCGCTTGGCGTAGCATCGTGTGCTCCCCGACAGTGGCCTGGTTCAGGCCGAGCTTGCGGCGCCGCCGGCGGATGGCATCTCCGAGTTGCTTAGGCGTTCGGGCGATTTGGTCCACAGCGTACCTCTCCAGCTATGAGATATACGCTCAGAAGATAGATTTCAATATGCGCTAGAGCGAATAAATTGTAAGATGCGCTCCACCGTATAACCCGCCTCCCTCCCGCGTGGCCCTCACAGCCATGCCTCGATTTTCAGCTAGGCTGCTGGCCGCCGGCCAAAGCAATGCGAGGATCCATGCGGGAAGTCCTCCGAACGCCTCTCCATTACGCGCAATGCTCGAGGCAAAATTAGGCCTATTGGGTCGGCAATGGATCGATTGTTCACACAGATCGTGCGGCACTCACCCAATCGAGGCGTGCGGCAGGTACAAGGCCGTAATTGTAGAAATTGATGCCATCGACGCCCGCCGCCAGCGCCGGTTTCACTTTGGCGGCGAGAATGTCCGGGCCTGCCATTTCCGGATGGAACAGCCGGTAACCGGTCCCAAGGAATTTCTCTGCTCCGAGCGTGGCACGGCCAGTGGCCATCAGATCTGCGACATCGCTGGCCTGCATATCGTAGGCGCACAGGATCGCGCCGTCGCAAGCCTGGCCGAGAGCCGCCAGATCGCAGCCGCCCAACCAGCCGTCCTTCAGGTCAATGATGAGGACACGTGTGCCCGGATCGGCAACGTCGCGCAGCTCGGCAACCAAGCTGGTCACCGGCTCGAACCGCCACAGCAGAAAGTCGTATAATTCTGGCCAGGGCTGGAAGGTATCGAAGCTACCGTTCGGAAAGTCCGGAAAACGCGGTGCCGGAACGGCACGATCACAGGTCTCGACGATCCACCCTCTGACCAGTTTGCGCGCCGCCTCGCCGTCAATGCCGGCACAAGCGGCGCGGGCGAGGCAGGACGGGCAAAAGCACAGCGACAGAAGGAAGTCATCTTCCGCGGTCAGCCCGACACCGTCTTTCTCGTGATGATATTCGTGGGCGAAGCTCATGAATGACGGGCTTTCGAGCTCGATTCTGTCCGGCTTGTAGGTGTGCGTAACGTCGGCGACCAGCGCGCGAACATAGGCGCGCGCATCCGGATGCGAGGGACAAAGGTTGTAATAATTGGGATCGCCGAAGGCATTTCGGGTAACCACCTGCGGATAAAGCATGCCGGCGCGGGTGTTGTGCAGGCACACCGTCCAGCACGAAACACCGAGCCCATTGGCGTCTCGTCTGCGAACGAGCTCGCCAAGCACGTCGCCTCCCTGCGAGATCACGTCCGCCACCTTGGGCTGAATTGCGAGGTCGGCCCATCGCGCGGCGGTTGGCTTGAAGTAGATCGTGCCGTCCTCCGGGAAATAGGCTTTGCGGCGCGGGCTGCGCGGCTGAAGGAAGCGTCCCGCATGATACGAGGCAGCAAGGCTGATCATGTTGAGTCCCGCGCGTTCGACCAGATCGCGTTCGACCATCTCGAAACCGAGATCCTGGACATCCCAGGGGTAGGTCCACATGGAAAGCTGCATAAGATATCCTCAGTTCTCCAGAGTGGCGCAGCAGCTAGACGCCGTGCGGTTTCCCTTTAGGTTTCTACGGGTTCGGCGACTTGCATGAGGCAGTCTCCTGCCTCGCACATTGTATGCAGCCGCCGCGAAAGCACGATGCCGTTTTCGGCAAAATGCAAGGCTTCCTCGGCAAGATCGAGCCTTTCGAGATCGTGATACCAGCCAGCCAATTGTCCGGCGTTCACGCTGTCGCCAACCCTCACGGCGGGTTCAAACCAGCCGCGGCGGGCGGCGTAGAGGCCCTGGCTATGCCGCGAAAGCGAAAGCAGTCGCGTCGGCATCGAATGCATTGACTCCGCGCCAACAACTGGCCCGTCGACCAGGCCTAGTGCAATCAGCAGATTGTCGATCGCGCGAGCGGTGATCGCCATCGTGTCGACCGTGGCGGTGCCGCCGCCCCCGAACTCACCGCTGACGCCGATGGCGCCGGCACGGCGCGCTGCACCCATGGAGGTCGGCGAGGCCTGGCCATTGTCGGCCACGAACCCATAGGGCATGCAGAGCGCCCGCATCAGCTCCACCCCGCGCCTGTGGCGCTCGGGATCGGCATTGCGCTCGACGAGTGCAGTCGGCAGATGTTCCATCGAAGTGCCCCCCGAATGAATGTCGAAGACGATGTCGTGTCGGGGGAACAGGTCTGTCTCGAGAAAGTTGGCGAGCCGGCTTGTCGGCGTGCCCGACGGATCTCCGGGAAAGGCGCGATTGAGATTGCCGCCATCGAGCGGCGAGCAGCGTTTGGCGGCCATCACCGCCGGCACATTGGCCATCGGCAGGATGGTGACGCGGCCCCTGACTCGCGCTGGATCGAGCCGGCGGACCAGCTTTGCCAAGCACAGCTCGCCTTCATATTCATCGCCGTGATTACCGGCCATAAGAAGCAGCGACGGACCCTCACCATTGCGCATGAGGCAGATCGGGACCTTGATTTGGAAATATGGCGAACGGTCTATCGAGAACGGGATGCTCAGATGGCTGAGCGTCTTGCCGTCCCGATCGAAATCGAGCGAATGGCTGATGCCGGTGTGCATGGCGGCGGTTCACACAGCCGCGACGGCGGTGACCTCAATGCGGAGGTCAGGATCAGCGAGACGCGCCTCGACGCAGGCACGCGCCGGCAGACGGGCGGAATCCACCCAGGCATCGTAGATACTGTTCATGGCGTCGAAATCGCCAATCTGCGGCAGGAAGATGTTGACCGCCACGAGCTTCGACTTGCTGCTGCCGGCCTCGACCAGGAGCGCCTCGATCTTGGAGAGTACCTCGCTCGTCTGACCCTCGATGCCGGCCTTGCGATCGTCTGCGACCTGGCCCGCTATGTGCACGAGGCCGCCATAGACGACCGCCTGCGACATGCGGGAGCCGGATTGGAAGTACTTGATCATATCGGATCCTTTCGTTCTTTTTTTGGAAAGCGCGACGATGGTCAGCCGAAATAGGTGGGAAAGGCGTGGCTGACATATCCGGCCGCGTCGACGCCGAAGATCACGCGATAGCGATCAAGGCAGGTGCAGGGATGGGAGATGCCGAATTCAACGGTGTCGCCGACGGCAATGTCGTCGCCCGACGCAATTGTCAGGAAGGCGTGCTGGTCGTTGAGCTTGAAGACCTCGGCACGCGCTATCGGCAGCTGCTTGCCGGCACGAAAGATGGTCAGGACCATTGGAAAGCCCTGGTCGAACGACACGTCGCGCATGCCCATGCCGCAGATCGCAAGGCCGGGCTCCGGCCGCGACAGTACCTCGGCCCATAGGCGCAAAGCCGGACGGAACGAATTTCGTGCGGACGCATTGAAGCCGCCGACTGCAAAACCCTCGCGGGCGTCGAGTGTGCCGAGCGAGCGGTCGTAGACGCCATGGTCGTGGAAGAAGATGGCGCCGCTGCGCAGCACCAGCGTCGCGCTGCTGTCCCTAGAAACGAGAGGCGAAAGCGCTGCGACCACTTTGTCGAAGTAGACCGAGCCGCCTGCCGTGACAATCAGCGGGGTGTCGCCGCCGACGCGGGCGCGGAGCCGCAGGAACATGTCGGCTGTCATTGTCAGCAGGGCGGATATCGCCTCATCGGTGCGGTCAGGATCGGGCTGCGCCGCGGCACCTTCATAGGTTGCGACGCCGGCGATCAGCAGCCGGCCGCCGGCTGCTACAATCGCGTCGGCAATCGCCTCGGCTTCGCCGGTGGTCCGGGCGCCTGCCCTGCCCGCACCAAGTTCGACGAGCACGCGCAATGGCGGCAGCGTCGCATTGGCCCGCCAGGCTTCGGCAAGCGCATTCACGGCGGCGATCGAGTCGGCGAAAACGTAGAACTCAGCGCTTGGCCAGGCGCTGACAAGAACCGCAAGCCGGTTCGCACCACCTGGTCCGCCGACCTCATTGGCGATGATCAGCCGACAGAGTCCGGCTCTGAGCATCACCGTGGCCTGCCTTATGTCGGCGACGGTCGTGCCCCATGCTCCGGCCTCGATCAGGGACCGGGCAAGATCAGGCGCCATCGGGGTCTTGGCATGCGGGGCGATCACGGCGCCCTGCTCTCGCGCATAGCGCAGGAACAGGTCACGATTGGCGATGAAGGCCCCCTCGTCGACGGTCAACACCGGCAACGACATACGCCCATCCGCTGGATGCCAGCGCTCAGATGCGACAAGGCTGCTGTCCAAGCCGAGGGTGCCAGGCGGCACGCCGCGGATACGGTCATCGAGCAGGAAATTTTCTCGGGTCGCCAGCGACAGTACGGGTGAGCTTTCGGTCATCCGATGCTAGTCCTTCCTTTACAGGATGAAGTCCGGATCGATTTCCGATTCCGGCCACACCATGAGAGAGATGCGTGCCAACACCTTACCGCGGACCGATCATCGATGCCCACCATCACCTTTGGGATCTCGGCCTCAGCCGGCACCCCTGGCTCGCCACAACGGCTGGCGAACGCGGCGGTCTGGGGGAGCTTGGCCGCTTGCGGCGAAACTACCTTCCTGAAGATTATTTGCGCGACGCCGGCCGGCACAATGTCGTCGCAACCGTCCATGTCGAAGCCGGCTGGACCGGGGATGAATGCGTCGGCGAAACGCGGTGGCTTGAAACGCTCGACAAGTCGCGCGGCGTGGCCGCCCGTTATGTTGTTCACATACCGCTGGCGAGCCGCCAAGCGCCGGCGCTGGTCGAGGCGCAGGCGGCATTCGACCGTGTCGTCGGTGTGCGCGACATACTGAGCTGGGATCCGGATCCTGCCCGCCGTTTTGCTGCCCGTGACGGCATCATGGACGATCAGGCCTGGCGTGCCGGCCTGTCCCTGCTTGGGCGCCACCGGCTGGTTTTCGACCTGATGGTGTTTCCGCGCCAGCTCGCCGGTGCGGCGCGCCTCGCAGCGGCCTTTCCGGACCAATTCTTTGTTCTCAACCACTGCGGCAGCCCGATCGATCGCGATGCAGACGGGATGCGGGTGTGGCGCGAAGGGCTGCGGCTTTTGTCGGAGTGCGACAACGCTGCCATCAAGATATCGGATCTGGTCGCCTACGATCATGATTGGACACTCGACAGCCTGAAGCCGGTTGTCATGCATTGCATCGACTGTTTCGGTACGCAGCGAGCGATGTTCGGCAGTGACTTCCCAGTCGCCGGCCTGCATGCGTCATTCGATGCAGTATATGACAGCTTCAAAGCCATTGCAGGAGAGCTTTCCGCGGACGAGCAAACGGCGCTGTTCTTCGGCAACGCAAGGCGTATCTACCGGCTGCACGATATTTCATCGGCGGGCCTGCTCCCTGCCTGAGAGAAGCAGCAGCCCCAGAATCAGCGACCCGAACAGGATACTGCGCCAGCCGGGCGATGCGTTGACGACGGTGATCAGCGCCGTGATCGTGACCAGCAGGATCGCGCCGGGGATAGTACCGGCATAGGTGCCGAGCCCGCCCAGTATCGAGGTGCCGCCGAGCACCACGGCGGCAATCGACGCGAGGAGATAGGGATCTCCGATCCCGACATAGCCTTGGCCGTTCATGCCGAGGACCAACACACCGGCAAGTCCCGAACAGAAGCCGCTGATGCCGTAGACGGCGAGCGTGGTCGAGGCGACGGAAACTCCGGACAGCGCCGCGGCAAGCGGATTGGCGCCCATCGCGAAAATCCGGGCGCCGAGGGATGTCGCATGCATCGTGGTCAGAACGATCACGGAAATGACCACCCACAAAAGCACGCCTGCCGGAATACCGGCTGGCCGCGCATTGCCGAGCCAGCTGACCAGCGGGTTCTCGGCGGTCACGGCGCTGCCGCCGGCGATGATGATCAGGAGGCCCTGCAGGAATGTCGCCATCGCCAGTGTCATGATCATTGGATGAACGCGCAACAGCGCCACGCCCAGCCCGTTTACGAGACCTATCGCGGTCGTCAACGCAAGGACTGCAAGAACGGCTGTGAGCCCGGTCGGATCCGCCTGCAATGAGAGCAGCGGGAGGCTGACGGCACTGACCGTGACGATCGCCGCGACGGAAAGGTCAATGCCGCCGGCAATCACCACGAAGGTCTGGCCCGCCGCGACCAGGCCGATCACCGCGCCCAACTCGACCAAATAGCGCAAATGACCATAAGCGCCGAAGCCACGTGAAGCGAAGCTCGCCGCGATCCACACCGCGGCAACGATAGCGACCGTGAGGAAGGGCCGGCTGCGCAGGATCGTCAACGCCCGCCCGCCGCGCGCGCTCTCTTTCCGTGCTGTCATTGCTGCACCTTGCGGAATTGCGGGATGGCGACCGCCCCGATGATGATGAGGCCTTGGGCGACATACTGAGCAACTGGCGTGAAGCCGAGGAAGAACATGACACTGATCATCAGGCTGAGCAGCAGGCTGCCGGCAAGCGCGCCGCGCATCGTGCCCTGGCCGCCGAGGAAGCCGATTCCGCCGAGCACCGCGGCGGCAATGGAATTCAGCGTGAAGGCTGTGCCTATGACCGGGTCGCCCGAACCCGTTTGCGCGGCGACGAACAGGCCGGCGCCTGTGCAAAGCAGACCGCTGATCGCATAGGCCGCGATCCGCGCGCCGTCGACCGGCACGCCGGAGCGATAGGCGCCGACCGGATTCTCACCGGCGGCATAGAGGCTCAACCCAAGCGGGGTGGCGAGATAGAGTTTCCACAAAAGCACGACGAGCACCAGCAACACGAATGCCGCCGGCGTGTTGCCGGCAAGCAGGTCCGACAGCCACTCCGGAATGGCGCCGCCCGGCCTCGGCAGGATGAGCAACGCAGCACCGCCGATGATGAAGGAGCCGGCGAGCGTCACCACGATGGCCGGCAACCGAAGTTTCACGACGATGAACCCCGTCGCGGCACCGATGCCGATACCGGTCAGCGCCACCACGGCGGTGCCGCCGGCTACGCCCAGCGGCCCGATCATCGTCGTCGCGGCGATTACCGCGCCGAGACTGACCATTGCGCCGATTGCCAAGCTGATGCCGCCGGTGAGCATGAGGATCGCCTGGGCCATCGCGACCAGCGCCAGCGGAAACCAGCTCTGGGTGAATTTGGCGAAGCCGGACGCCGTCAAGAGGCCGGGGAACAACACGCCGTAGGCAACGAGGAACGCCAGAACCACGGCAAACAGGCTGCGCACGCCAACATTTCGGCGCAGCTGAACTCGCCAGTAGAGGGCGCCGGCTTGGCTTGAGGATACAACCCTGCTCATGCCGCAACTTTCTGCTGTTCGGCGCCCATTGCGGCGGAGACGATGACTTCCTCGCTCAGTGCCTCGCGCTCGAGCATGGCCTTGATGCGACCTTCTCGGACCACGGCGACGCGGTCGCAAAGGTGCACCAGTTCGGGTGTGTCGGAACTGAGCAGGACGATCGCCTTGCCGGCGGCAGCGAGATTGCGAAGCATCATGTAGATCTCACGCTTGGTTTCGACATCGACGCCGCGCGTCGGATCGTTGAGGAGAAGCACAAGCGGATCGTGTGGCATCCATTTCGCCAGCGCGACTTTCTGCTGGTTGCCACCTGAGAGTGCCTGCGCCGGGCGATCGAGGTCGCCCTTGATGGCAAGCTGGGCGGCGAGTCCCCTCGCCAAATCGCGCTCGGCACGCCGGCTGCGCAGCTTCAACGCCGGCAGCCTTGCGAAGGCTGGTAGCATCATGTTGGTGATGATGGGATGGATCAAGTGCAGGCCTTCGCGCTTGCGGTCGGCCGGGACATAGGCGAGGCCGAGCGCATTGGCTTTCGGCACGCCGCCCGGCAGACCCGAAGCAGCGTTTACGGTCGCGGATGCCGACCTAGCCGGGATCGCGCCGTAGAGGCCAAGCAGCAGATCTTCCTGCCCCTGCCCGACCAGGCCGCCGATCCCAAGCACCTCGCCTGTCCTGATGTCGAGATCGACGTCGCGCATCAGGCCGGCCGAAAAATTACGAACCGAGATGGCGTTGGCTGGCGATGGCGAAGGCTGCCATCGTGGAAAGAGATCGCCGGGGTCGCGGCCGACCATCAGCCGCACCAGCCCGGCGGCATCAGTTTCTTCCAGCGAGCGGTCCGCCGTGCAGGCGCCGTCCTTCAGTACGGTGACATGCTGGCACAGTGTCATCACTTCGTTCAGCCGGTGTGAGATGTAGAGAATGGCGATGCCCTCGGCCCGAAGCCTTTCCAGCAAGTCCGTGAGGGTTTTTGTCTCGGTTGCCGATAGCGATGAGGTGGGTTCGTCGAGAATGAGCACGCGCGGCCGCCGGTAGAGCGCCTTGGCGATCTCCACCATCTGACGCCGGCCGAGTGACAGATGCCCCACCGGCGTAGACAGCGGTTCGCGAAGGCCGACAAGATCACATGCGGCCCTGGCCCGTGCGGCAAGTTCCGTGTAATCGACCAAGCCGAATCTCTTGGGATAGGCGCCGAGCCCGATATTTTCGGCGATCGAGAGGCTGGCCGTCAGGCTGAGTTCCTGTTGGACAACGGCGATCCCGGCATGCCGCGCATGAGCGGGGCTCATGCGCGATACCGGGCGTCCATCAACCTCGATCGCCCCGCCGTCCGGGCGCAGGGCGCCGGACAAAAGGTTGATCAGCGTCGACTTCCCCGCGCCGTTCTCGCCGAGCAGCGCATGCACGCGGCCCGGCTGCAGAGCGATGGAAACGTTGCGCAGGACGGGGTTGCCGAAGAAGGACTTCGACACCCCCCGCGCGGCGAGAAGCGTAGCCGTGGTTGTCAATGTTGCAACCCTTCAGGCTTATTTCTGGGCCAGCAGCTTCTTGAACAGATCCTCATCGAACGGCGAATAGATGTAACCGTCAGCCGGGAAATCCTTAGCCCGGGCGAGATATTCGTCGACGTTGGAATTGTCGATCACCGGCAGCGGGATCTTGACGAAAGCCGGCACATCCTTGCCGTCCAGCGCCTGTACGGCGGTGTAGGTGGCGAAAGCGCCGAGCCAGTTCGGCTGCATCGTCGCCCAGCTCTTCAAGCCCTTTTCCTTCCACAGTTCGAGGAACTGGCGCGCATTCTCGCCGGTGATCGGCACCTGGTCGCGACCCTGCTTGTCGAGCGCGAGCACGGCACCCGCCGACAGAGCGCCGCCGAGCGACAGGATGCCGTCGATTTCGGGATTGGCGAAAAGCAGACTGGTGACCGCTTCCTGGGCGGGCGCGACATTGTAGGGCGTGTTCGTTTCGGCAAGCACTTTCACATCGGGATGAGCCTTAAGCTCGGCATCGGCGCCTTTGCGCCGGTCGTCACTGACCGAAACGCCGGCTGGGCCATTGAGGATCAGAATTTTGCCCTTGCCTCCGATGGCGTCGATCAGGAACTTGGCCGCCTGATCGCCCCACTGTGAGGAATCGGTGTTGACCTTGGCGGTCACCTGGTCGGTGTCGACGAGGCTGTCGAAATTGATGATCGCGATGCCTTTGGCGCAGGCGTCCGCCAGCACGCGCGCCGGCGCGGTCGACGAGCCAGCGATCAGGATGATGGCATCGACATCGGAATCGATCATCGACTGGATCTGCTGAATCTGGACGTTGGCGTCGCCTTGGGCGTCGGTCACGACGAGCTTGTCGACCAAGCCTTGCTTCTTCAAAGTTTCGACTTCGGCTTCGATCGTGCCCTGTGTCTGCTTCATCCAGGTCGGAACTGAATAGATGTTGGCCCAGCCGATCGTATACGGCGCCTTGCGGTCGCCCTTGATGCATTTAGCGGCGGCGTTGGCCTGCGAACCGGCGCCAACGCTGAGGAGAAGACCGAGGCAAAGGGCGCTGGCGGATGCGAAAAACGATGATTTGGTCATGATTGTTCCCTTCTGAGGTTATGCCTGGACGTGCGGGGTCGAGACGAGAAAACCCGCCGGTTGCCGCATCTCGGAAACCGCCCTTTTTCTCGTCAGGACTCTCTGCGCCTGGCTCTTTATTGTCCGATATTCCAGACAAGAGGCCTGTATATCGGACAGATGGGATGCTAGACTGAGCCTTGACATCTTTCAAGCGTCTTGAGACGAGGGCCGAAATGATTTTGCGCGGGGTGCGGCCCACATGAGCGATGGCGTCACTGGTTTGATCGAAAAGGAAGTCCGCGCCGAGCCGCGCAATGGCGAACGGCGCCGCGGGATTGACCGCGTCATCACGCTGCTTGAAGCGCTTCTGCGGCAGCGCGCGCCGATGCGCGTCGGCGATATCGCCAAGATGATCGGCGCGCCGCGTTCGACCACTTATGAGATCGTCAACAGCCTGCTGGAAGCCGAAATGCTCGAGAACGTCGGGACGGAAGGCTATGTCTATTTCGGAAAGGCGATGCATCTGTTCGGCTGGGCCTACTCACATCATAATGCCCATTATCGACGCATCATCGAAACCCTGGACAGACTAGGCGCGGAGACGGGCGAGACCGTCCAACTGTGTGGCCTGCGCGGGAACAAATACGTCGTCCTTGATTGCCGGGACTCGCCCGGCCCGTTCCGGATTTCAAGCGATGTCGGAGTCGAGGTGCCGATCCCGTGGACGGCGTCCGGAAGGCTGCTGCTCGGCCATATGAGCGCGCAGGAAATACAGGACTTCATTCCGCCTGGCGACTACAAGCTTCCCGACGGCCGCGTCATTGCGCCAGCCGAGTTCTTCGGCGATGTGGCTCTGGCGCGCCAGCAAGGTTTCAGCGAGACCGCCGCTCTGGCTGACCGCTTCACCTGGTGCATGGCCGCGCCCATCCGCGATGGCGACGGGGCCATCAACAAGACGCTTTGTTTCGTGTTGCCCGTCGACACGCCGGAAGCCAGGCGCAGCGAATTGCTTGCCCTGCTATGCGAGCGCGCCCGTGGATTGTCGCTGGCGGGAAGCTAGTAAAAATCGGCGCGCGAAGGTTCGGGATAGGCTCCGCTCGTTCAGCCGCAGCAGCGAGGCCGGAACCGGTATTCCGGTGGGTATGGCAAAGGCGGCAGCGCGCTCCCGCGACCACCTTTGCCCACAGTCCGCAGCGTGCCAGCACCGCAGAGTGCACGCGATGATACCGGTGCCTGGGACACCTCGTCCGGCCCGGCCACAACGCACTTACCGTCTTCATTGAGCGTCGTTGATTGCTTAGACAACGGGACGTTCCAATTCCGCCGGATCATCCATCGGCGGGAGCGGCGGCAATGGAAAGCAAAGCTCGCCTATTACCTGAACGCCCACGCCAAGCACACTTATCTGTTCGAGGTCGGACGTGCTGGATGTAGAGCCGGTTGGCGCCTGCATCAGGAAGGGACCCAGAAACGAGACGGCGTTTTGCATCGTCGTGCGGGCTTCGGCGGTCCACGAGCCGCTGAATTCCACGTTACGAACCAGAAGCAGGCCCTGAGGCAGGCAATGCGCATAGGTCTCGTCGGTCGAAGCCTTGATCATGTCGCCGCGCTTCATTCCCGGTACGTACCAATCCTCCTCGTCGACGAGGTCGGGATGCCACCATCTCGTGCCGGCGATCCGCCGGGTGATGGTGAGCATGCAATACTCGAAATGCACATGCAGTTCACTGTCCGAGGTAGTTACCTCCGTTACGACCGGGTTTTTAATGAGATCGTGAAGCTGGATTGTGGCCAATCGGTTCACGAGCGAGGTGTCCAACTGCATTTGCGTGCTGGAAGCATTTGGCTGCTCTCTGGGCGGCGAGACGTGATCTGCCTCGGCTGTGAAGTGTCGCCGGGCAGCGCGAATTCGACTGAATGTTGGCAGGGTAGCGGCCAGCGCCCGGGCGTGGAGCGGCGAAGCGGTGAGGCCACCCAGATGGTTCGCGCTGAACTGGCTCAGATTGACCGCGGTGCTTGCTGCATCCTGGATACCGAGAAACTCGACTGGCTGGGTAGCGTAGTCCGTGAGATGTGGCTGCATGCGCAGCTTTCTGACCGCTTCAACCCTTGGCACAACAGCTAATTCGGCGGCAAATGCCTTGCGCCGTTCGACCGCCTCGGAAACTGCGGTGAGGTTCGACACCACCTCTTTTGTCAACACTCGCATCTTCCATAAGTGGGGATTTGCCTTAATGGCGCCGGGTGTCTCGGTCGTGGTTGCGGTAGTGCGGGATATCCTTTGATCGAAGACATGCCAGGCCGTGCAGCTGGGCTCGGCGAAATCTGTCGGCTCGCAGCTGAATGGCAGCGCATCGGGATTGTCCCCGATATCTTTTCGTGCCTCGGCAACCATCGCGGCGATGCGCGCATAGGAAGGAGCATCAACCGGAACCCCCGGTTGCGCCCATGGGATCATCGCCAAATAGGCAGACTTGGCGGTAAGACTGCCGACAGACGAGGCGGAAACGGAGGAGGCATCGGACCGTTTCAGCCATAGCGGGTAGTCGTACTGGTCTTCCAGCCACTCCGACAGCCGCAGCGGATTGGTCACGCCATTTTGCACGATGCCATCGGCTAGCGCCTGCCCCGGATGAATGGCAAGCGCCAACGACGGGTCATTGTTGGGGTTGTAGGTCGCGATTAACGTGTCCACCACTTGCTGGCCAAGGATCGCGAGCTGATCGCTGTTCGTGCTCACAGGGACACCTCAGCCTTGCGGAGCAGCGGGCGCGTCAGCCGGTATCGCAGGCGCTCCGGCATTGGCGGCTGTCGCAGGGTTGGCCACGACTTCGGCGCTGAGTGCAGGGTCGTCCTTGCGCGGTGCGGCCGGCTGTATCTGGCCTACCCAGCCGACGATCTGCGAACCGAAAAGTTCAAGCGTTCCACCGTGTTCATTGCTGCTGAAGGAAAAACCCTGAGATGCATCGTGCTGGTTGCTGAATGCGCCGCTGCTGTCCGAATTGGAATGTTGGACCGATCCGCCGATACCGCACCAACCAACCTTGCCGCCATAGGAGGTGGAGCTGCTTTCCGTGTGTCCGCTAGCGCTGTCGACGGCGCTCTGGAATGCGCTGCCCATGCTGCCCCAGGAATTAGCGGTAATCTTCACGTTTCGAACAATCAGAAAACCCTTCGGGATCATCGGGAGCAGCTTGGGCACGTCGCCGATCTGACCTTCGATGGTCCCGTCGCTGATCGCATTCTTCTTCTGACCGGCGAGATACCAGCCGTCCATGTGGAAAAGGTCGCCAAGCAGCCATGGCCGTTCGATGCTGGCCATGAACCACTCGAATGTGACAGTTGCCGAAGAACTGCTGTCCTGATGCGACTGCCAGGAGGACTGGTCGGCATTCCAACCGTCGTTGTGGCTGGTCTCGCTGTGCGATGCATTGGCTGAGGCGCCGAAACCCAGAACGCTGTAGCCGACGCTGCCCGATGTTGATGACGACTCGTTGTTGTAGAAACTGTGTCCGAAGCTGTGTTGGCCGCCGCCACCGCTCGCCTGGTACTGTTTCGATGTGGCGGTGATTTTCATCACCCCGAAGTCATGGTTGGTGTGATCCCACCAGGAGACCGGATCGATATACGACCACGGCACCTTGATTGCCACGGCGCCACCGAGACCAACGCTATACTCGTCGTACATCTTGCGGGCCTTGGCAATCAGGGCGGCCGCGGCGCTGCCGCCGACGGACTGAAGGGTTGCAATCGCGTCGTCGATCTGTTGCCCGCCCATATCCTTGAAGTCGTTATAGGCTTGGTCGACGGCGTTCTGGTATCTGGCGCTGGTGACCGGCCATGCCTGTCCCTGGATAGGATCGGACATGGCTTGGGAGTAAGCGAGCGCGAACTCGCTGCGTGCATCTGCCAGCACCTTCTGGTTGTGTCTGTAGGCGGTGTGGCGCGGCGTATAGCCGGTAAAATTGCCGTCGGCATCCATCAGATACAATGTCTTCTGGGCATCGGCGATGCGTTTCTTGATATCGGTCGAGGGCTCAGGGATCGGTTCCGCCTGCATGCCGGCCAGGGCTGTGAAATACTCGATACTGACGGTTCGCTGGGGCCACGACACCGCAACCCCCTTGTTGGTGACCATCAACATGTCGTCAACCCGTTGAGCCGTGTTGAAGGCGCTGCTGATCGCCAATTGCAGCCTGGGATCTGGTGCCGGCATTGCCGCCAGCTGACCGGCCGGCGTCGCGGGCGTTCCGGCAGAAGGGGGAGCGGGTGGTGCTGAGAAAGCGCCCGTGGTGGAAACCGCGCCGTAGGCGCTGCCGCCGGCGGGCGTCCAGGGATTGGCATACATCTTCGGGTCGATCGGCTGGCCGACTGGAAGGTGCATGTAGACTGCCGAGCCAGACGGCGTGCCGTCGGGATTCACAAGCTGGGCCGCAACGGCGGTGTGTATCTGGTTCAGCGCGTCAAGCAGTGCTTGCGTGATGCCGCCGGTGACCTGAAGATCGTTACCAGGCATGAGAACTCTCCTTGTTTGTTGCGGCGTTGGACCATGGATCGTCACGCGGACGGGGAAAGACCAACGTCAGATTGCGGATGTGCAAGGCCCGCGCTCCGTCGATCCGGGAGCCCTGGCCCAAGAGCAAGTTACGTCTCGTTCAGACATCGGCCGAGCAGACAATCACCAGGTCAGGAATGCCCTTGCCGGGCCCAGCCGCCTCCTTGGCTGCCGAGCATCTCCCAGCCGAAGTCTGCGGCTGTGCCTTCCGGGCACGCGTCACTAGGGCGATGGCTTCCCGCGGACCTGTGCCTGTGACAAAACCCGTGAGTGTCTGAGCCGGCTAGGCATCGACAAGGTAATCGTGATACAGCGAGTGGATACTCCGGCCATTGTCGCGGGCCTGCAGAATTCTCTCCCATAGTCCGAGATGAACCTCGCCGGGAGCGCCTTGGTGGACCACTCCGTTGAGGAACCGGATATGCCGGCGAATGTTGTCGTCGAAAGAGAGGCCTGCCGTGCGAATGTCATCATCGCCAAGCCCCTCGTCGAAGCTTCCGCCTTGCAGCTCGTCCCTGACATGACCGGACACCGCTGACAGGAAGACTTCGAAGCTGACGCCTTCCGGCAGCCCGCCTGCGGTCTGCTGGACGTTGTAGAAGTCTCTGCTGATGTAGTCGTCCTGATTGTTCTCGTCGAGAACGTGGTTCATAATCTGCCAGGTCCGGTCGCCAGCTTCGTCGGCCGAACCCTCGAAAAGATTTAATATCCGGTATGCTCTATCCTGCCATGTAGACATGTTTTGATCCTCATCGGGCTGCTTGCATGCGCGGTTTCGCGAGCGGGGTAGCCCCTCGAGGGGCCGGACGAAGCGGTTGTTTGTTTTCGACGGATTGAGTTTCTCTGACCGCAGCTTACGGATGGCTTACAGATCGAAATTTTTTGGATTCATTCGCTCTGGAAGAAACCACACGCAAGTGGATTGCATCGAAAGCCCGGTTCCGCCGGTCTATCACCCGCTCGCAGCGCGAGTAGTCTTGAACGCCGCTGGGGACACGCAGGTACGCTGCCCAAGCGCAGAGTCTATCGCTCCGGTCTCTCAGTGTTTCCGATCCCGGATTGCTGGTTAGACAAAACCCCCCCGCACACGATCGACCTGGGATTGCCCGTGAAGTTATCGGGCCGTGCAAAGAAGAGGTTCGGAGCACGCTGGCAAGACGCAGCTCACGGATGGCTTACGGGTTTTGGGCGTTCAAGATCTCAGATACGGACGCACCAGCGTGCGGATCACGTGTGAGGATTTGTATTCCCCGTTCGCTCCAACCGCCCTTTCGTAGCGCGAGAAGTCGTCTACAGCTGCGGCAGGATCACTGCTGGACAGACGTTCCCTGATGAGGGCTTGGTACACTCTTTCCGAATCTGGGTAGTACTCGAGTGCTCTCAGATAGGCTTCTCGCGCCCGGAAACCTTCTCCGGCATTCTCCCAATGTCTTCCGACGTTGATCGCCAGGTCGATATAGCCGTCCCGAACCTTGTCGGCCACCGGTATCGCCCAAGACGGAAGAGAACCCGGTGACAGTGGCGGGCCGGGGAATCTCGCCAGAAGCTGTTCCTTTTCGGGGGCTGTCGTATCCCCTTTCCTGGAAAGACCGCGGTTGAGACGGGCTTCCCAATCAGCAAGGTCGACCCACACCTTATCCGGGGGCAGACTGATCCGCCCCTCCCTCTGGACGATGAAGTCGCCCTTGCCGAGCGTCTTGCGCAGGCGGTGAAGGGCTTGCTCGCACGCCGGTTTGGCTTGATCCCCGTCGAGATCGGGCCAAAGCCAGTCATGAATGCTTTCGAGGGGACAGGTCTGGTCGCGCGCCAGGGCGAGAACCCGCAGGATATCGAGGGCACGCGTCGGCGATTTCGATCCGAGATCGAATTGAGTTCCGTCGAGCTCGATCCTGAAGCCGCCCAGTACAAAGATCTTCAGTGGCCATGGCCATTTAGCAGGCCGTCTCATTGGCGGGACGAGACGCCGCGTCTGAATGACCGAATGGCAGAGATCCGCTTCAATTCCGCGGTCAAGTGCATCCGCCAGCAGTTCGGCGAGGAGATCGGGCAGGTTGAGTAGGATTGCAGACGGGTTGACGGCCCTCAGGGCTGCCATGAACTCCGTCAGTTTCTCTTCATAAGCGGCTCCGCCCCTCCATTTCTCTTCAAAAGCGGCAGCGGCAAGAATGCAAATCTTCACCCGTTCCCGCGGGCCGCCGTCCAGCCGATCGACGACATCTGCCAACAGCGAGGCGGCCTCAGCCGGTCTTCTGTCGGCGAGAAGAACCTGGAATTTGGTGACATAGTGCGGCCAGCGCTCGACCATCGGCTCGTTCGCCTCTTCGATCGCGGTCATGAACGTGTCGCAATCCCTGTAGGCTTCGACGAAGCTGCCTTGCCGCGCATGCATGGCGGCTCGGCAATCTGCGACTACGGCCACCTGAGTTGTGAAGCGGCTGTCCGCGATTTCGCCGAGCCTTGTCACGAGATCTGCGAAGCCGGCGAAATCATTGCGCAGCTTGAGCAGCAGCTGGAGATGGTAGAGACCGCTGAACTCGACGCTTTTCAGGGCTTCCCTCTCGCCCATCTCGATCGCCTTGCGAAGGGCGTCTTCGGCCGAGGCATATGGAAACCCGCGCCTCGAGAATGAAAAATACCTGCCGCTGGCGGCGCCGAAAGAGACCAACCACATGCCAAGCACCCAAGGCGTCACCTTCGGGTCGTTCAATTCGGAAGCGACGCTGTCGACCGCCTGTTCGAAGATGTCCTGCCGCCCTGACCAGACCGCATGATCAACAAGGGCTTCACTGGCAAGCAATCTCAGGTCAACCGGAACTTCACCAGTCGGATTCGACAGCTGTTGCAGGAGCTCGTCGGCGATCTTCACTCCTGCCTGTGCGGTCTCCTCGTCGGCCTCGCCGTAGTCAACCGCGCGCAACATGCCGACACCAACCAGCATCCGCTCTCTCGGGACAAGATCGGGTTGCCTCCCGCGAAGGATGGCGGCTGCCCTTCGCGTCCACCCGTCCAGGCCCCCGTGCGTCCGCCAGCTGCTTGTCTTTACGAGCACGGCGCGGATTACGGTCAGCCACTGCCCCCGCAAATCGCCGTCCTTCTCGAACGCCTCCCAAGCCCGTGAGAACCATCGCTCGGCTGCGGCGTCGTCAGGAACGTGAGCGGCCCCGATCCAGTGGAGAAGCCAGCCTTCCAGTTCTTCAGCAGGAAATCTGGTGCCCCATTCGATCAAGGTAGCCCTGCGGCCTTGGGACAGCATCGCCTCGGCGTGCTCGATGACCAACTCGCGGGCAAGCGGCCAGGCTTCTGCTTGGAGAGCCATCGATACGGCAGCGTCGACCAATCCTGCGTCGCGCAGGACCCGAGCTGCCCTTTCGCGCAAACTTGCCTGCTCTTCCGGCGGCAGCCGCGCTTCGAAGAGCCTGGACAGGTAGTCGCGCAGGAGGTCGTGGAACTGGAATCCTCCGCCTCTGAGGCCTGTTCGGGTGACCAACAGCTGCATTTGAAAGAGCCGCTCCAGCACCGGGCCGCCGACTCTGGGTCCGAGCAAGGCGTCGGCAAGACCGGAATTGATTTCGGGAAGCAGATTAAGCTTCAACAGGGTGTTCTGGTCGTCGCCTGGAACGTTCTGCAGGAACAGTCTGCCGACCACCTCCTGGAAATTTCCCTGCCCCAGAGGCATGGCGCTCATCAACTGTGGGGTACTTGATTTCTGGTTGGCGATCATGACCAGGCCGACCGCCCACCCCTTGGCGGCGGCGACCTCGATCCCCTTCTCATGGCCTGGTTCCCTGAGACCGACGAGGCAGCGTGCTTCGTCCTCCGAGAATTCCAGTGCCGTCTGGCCGATGACCGGCAGCTTGCCTGCGAGCGCGAGTTCGGCCACGCCCCCACCAGGCAGTGTACGCGATATGCAGATGCACCGGACCGTGTTGGGCAATTCCCGCAGCAGGACAGCCAGAATTTCGCGGAATTCTGGTGTATCGGCACGGTGAATATCGTCGAGGACGATGACCGTGTCCGGCACCATCTGCGCCAAGTAAGCGCGGAAGAACAGACGCGCGAACGCAGCAGCATCCTCCGCATATTCGGTTCCGAAAACAGGAAGGCTGAGTTCCCGCGCCCCAGGCGACATCGCCAGATAGTAGAACAGCCGGGCGATATCCTGGTCCTCGTCATCGACGCGATACCAGACATGCGGAGCCCGCTTTTCCTGGAGGTAATCGATGACTGCGGTGGTCTTCCCGTATCCGCCAGGGGCAGCAATCCAGCACATGCCGGATTCCAGGCACCTGTCGACCAGTGCAGCAATGCGCGGCCGCCGCGAGATTCCCGCGGGTCTTGGCATTGAAAGTTTTGCTATCGTGCCGCCGTGCACCGCCGCATCCAGATCCACCAGGCTGCACTCTTATAGCAGATGATGGGCCGGGTGCGCGTCATTTCAGCATGTAAGCCAAACGTAAGCGCGGCTCGGTCACTGTCGGCATCGTTCCAACTCATGGAGGAAACCATGCCGACCGCAACCGTTCAAACCATCTATTGTGTCCAGCCCGCCACCGGAACCGACTTCGCGGCCAACCAGGCGCTAGTCGACGCCATCATGGGCCTGACGCCGCAATTCATCCAGAACGACTTCGCCGGCAGCCTGCTGCAAGGGATCAAGTCACTGCCAAGCGTTCTTGGAGCGATCGACGCCATACGGGCCGATCCGGACAACCTGTTCATCACCACCGGGACTGAAGGCAATGTCGATGACGCTGTCTGGCCCTCTCCCGGAGCCACCAGGGAAGTCAATGCGGACCAGTCGTTCGAACCTGGCCTCGTGCTGCCGTTCGAGTATAGCCAGAATCTCTCTCTTTGGGATGAAGACGGCCCTCTTAATGGCAACGATCCACTCGGCTCCGTCACCATGGACAAGGAAGAACAAGGCATGGGTCCAATCGCCAAGATCGCCCGCTCAGCGATTGAGGGTTCGGCCTACTACGTCATTTACCGGATTGACTGACCGCGCGACAGGCATCGGGTGATGTCCACGGTCGCCGACAACACCTCAGCGAGCAGAAAGCAGCGGGCCGTGACCACCCCGTAAGCCATTCGTAAGCTCGGGCAGGTGAGCATTCCGTCTCGCAACAAGTTGATGGAGCAATGACCATGCGTCCCTACTCTCTGAACATAAGCCGCATCAAATGTCATTCGACGAACGATTATACAGGTTCTGACGACCTTGTTGGAGTGATGGGTCCTGTTCGCTTCCCGATTGGATCCTTCACTCCGGGAAACGACTACAATCTCGACATCGAACAGATCGTTCCAGCCGGTGAATTCTACCTTAATATTATCGAGACCGACCTTTCAGGCGATGACGAGATAGGGATGATCGACCTGTCCGCGATCATGGATTTCCAAAGCGTGAAAAACGTGCAGGGCGCGGATGCCAGTTACGACATCACCATCCTCGTCCAATCCGTATCAGACTAGCTCTAGCATGCGCGATCCGCACTCGAAGCAGGATCGCGCCTGCTCCGCCTTGGATGTCTGGTGCCTCCGGCGAGGGTGGCCTCTCCGCGCCAGGAACTGCTCCGAACTCAAGCTCGGTGAGCGATCCGGTTCCGATCGAGCTTCTTGACATGCATGGATCGGTTCCGGTCGGACCGTTCTTTGAAGACCTTGCAGAGAAGGTCATGGACATCAAAGACGTCTGGGAGCTGTTCCCGGGGCGGAGCGCCCGGCCCTGTAATTTTGGTTCCGAAACGGGAACTCGACAGATGGCTTGGGGTAGCGCCTCCCGACGACGCTTGAGCCTTCCTGCTAGGGATGTGGGGAGGACGCCGCCAACTAGCTGCACTCTGGCGGCCAGATAGAATCATGCAGATTATACTCTGCTGAACTGGTTTATTTAAGAGTAATGCCAATAGGCCCATCAGGAGATTGAAATGCTTACTCAAGTAACCGTACCTTACTCTCCCGGCTACGACTATGGAAAAGGTGTCGATCTTGCGACGGGTAGTCCGATGGGTCATGTCGTCGATGGCGCATTTTCCGGCGTCGACGATGCATTGGGGTCCATATCTTCATTCGACATACGCCGTATTCACACCACCGCCGAACTCGAAAAGTCGCTGAGCATCAATGTCGAAGCGAGCGGCGGGTGCGGGTGCTTCTCCGCGTCCGGAAGGTTTGACTTCGCCCAAAGTTCCAAGATCCAGAGCAGTTCCCTGTTCCTGCTCATCTCCGCCAAAGTAACGCTGCCCTTTCACGGCATCGACGAACCAAAGCTGAGCGGCTCGGCGGCGGCGATATCGAGCAATCCCGAGCTCTTCCAATCACGCTACGGGAACATGTTCGTGAACGGGGTAGGACGCGGCGGGATGTTCCTGGCCGTCCTGCAGATGGATACAGCCAGTTCCGAGGAGGCCCAAGCCGTTTCGATGGAGTTGTCGGGGTCCTACGGGCTGTTTTCTGCCGACGCCAAGATGAAAATGGAGAGCATGCAGAGGCATTTCCATGAAGACGTGCGCACGACCGTCTACCACGAAGGCGGCCCGATCAATCTGATCATGGGGGACGTAACGGATCCCAGCCAGATGTATGGGCTTCTCCAGCAATGGCTGAACGCATTCCAGACCGATCCGAACGCCAATGCCGTTCCTTATTTCGTCACCCTAGCTCCAATCTCCATCGCAGATGGACCGATCCCGCCGAACGCAGCGCAGGTCCGGCAAGCCCAGGATGTTCTGGTTGAGTGCGCGAAGGAGCGCAGCAGCCGGCTAGACCAGATGAACCTGATGGACTTCATTACGCTCAATCCAGGCAAGTTCACCTTCACGGCACCGACAACCCTGCAGACGGTTCAGGAGGCATTCCGTGGTTTCCAAGTCGATATAGACATCATCGCGCAAGCCGCCGCCGCGGCGATCAACGATCCTAAAACAGCGTGCCTGCCGGTTGATTTCGCCGCGAAGCAGACGCCGGCCCGGCGTTTCCCGCAAGGGCTGACGCCCGATCCATGAAAAGCGTTTATGCAGACAAGGGAAAAATGATGGTCAGCCGCGACGCGTTGTTGAGCGGGATGCGAGAACTAGAGCCAGACGGCCCCGCCAAGACCGGGTTTGATATTGGCGTCGCGATGCCCGGAGCAGACACGCTATGGTGCCCGGGAAAGCAGCTTTTCATGGATGGCCTTGATGCTGACGAGCGCGTTGGCTGCGAGGATTCAGCGTGCTTCATTGTCGCCCGGAATGCGCAACTCGGCCTCGCGACCGTCGGCGCGAAGATCGCGGAGAAGACCTCGACGGATGCCTTTAAGGCTGCCCGCACTGCAGAGCCGCCCGGCATGTACACTCTGGGCTTCGACATCGCCTCGGGCCTCTTCGGCGACGCGAGGCTCGGCGCGCGCGGCCACACCGCACGGGGCCCCGGATCCCTGGGGATCAGGGCAGCCCTCGACCCGAGAGGTCAGCGCGGCTTTGATGCAGCGATGACGCTGTACTCGGTTGCCTGACGACGGGAGCGTCTGATCAACAGGCCAGAGAGCACATTCTCGTTTCACTGCTCAAGCCTGTCAGGCACCGAAAACCACCAGATCGGCCAGCTTGAAGATGCGAGCGCAGGCTTGATTGGAACGGCTGGAGACTCGGCGCCCGTCGGTTCAATGCGTCAAATTTTCGTCTGGACGGGCTGCTGAGCCCAATGGGATCATTTCTGGTTCGGTGAGCGGGATGTGCAGAAACGCACCATCCGTGATTTTGCCAACTCGCGCCGTTATGGCCGGTCGGTTCGCCAACCGAGCCGCGACTCGATGCGGCGCGCACTGATCTTGACCATCGTAATCAAATCCGGGTTCTTTTGCTTCAGCTTCACATCCGGGACGACGATCGAGATCGTGGCACGGCAGGCTCCTTGGTTGTCGCGGATGGGAGCCGCAATGCAGGCAACTGAAAAGTCAGATTCACCAGCCTGGATCGACAGGCCCTGCTCCAGTGCTGTGGCGGCCGCCCGAGCGAGCACATCCTCGTCCGTCTCGGCGCGTCCGGTCGGAGATGCGATCGCGGATCGGGCGAAAATGGCGCGGCGTTCGGCTTCCGGCAAATGGCCGACGAGCAGCCGACCCGACGCGGTCCAGTTCAGCGGCGTCCGGGTCCCGACGCGAGATGTAACCTGGAAATGATCTTTGCCCTCTTCCATCGCAAGCACGACCATATGGTCACCGTCACGGCCGCATAGCTGGATCGTCTCTTTCGAACTCTGAGCCAGTTCGTGCATCTCCTGCGTTGCCACGTTGAGCAGGTCCAATGTGCGAGCGTAGGTCAGGCCGTACTGATAGAGCCGCGGACCCAGCCAGAGCAGGCCGCCGTCCTTGCGGTCCAGCAGTTCCTTTTCGACCAGATCGTCGACGATGACGTAGATCGTCGACAGGGGGGCGCCGATGTCGTGCGCTATCTCATATGCAGTTGCTGGCCGCCCCTGCTTTTGCAGATAGTCGAGTATCTGCAGCGCACGGTCGATACCGCTGGTGCGCGAGCGGCGGGGTTCCCGCGGGTCTTCGGCGGGGTTCAGGTGCAGGTCGGGCGCTATCGTGGGCATGGCATTCTCGGTTTTGCGGGCACTGTAAGGCAGCCGGGGCATTTACCACAGCCAGCCTCAATCCGGCCAGTTGAGGATCGCAGCCTCGCGGGCCATGAGACGCTCGTTCCATGGTGTGGCGATGATCGCATTCGACTTGCGCGCGCCATCAAGCTCCTCGGCAAGCCGTGCCGCCACAATGAATTCTTCGTCGGGATGCAAATTGCATGGATCGAGGAAGAAATAGCCGTGCTCGACTTCATGATCGCGGACGACCACCGGCGGATTGCCAGCTGCCAGCCGGTCGGCCAGATCCCAGGCTGTAATGCGCGATTCGGCGGCATTCACCCACACCTTCAAGCGATCGAGCGGATTGCTGGTCGGGTCGGGTACGATAGCGGCGGTGACGCCAGGCCGCCCCTCGAGTGCTTGCGCCCAGCAGTCGAGCGCTCGGCGTTCGCGAGCGCGAATACCCTCATGGTCACGCGTTTTCCAGGCCTGGAGAGCAGCGAGCGCACCGACGATGCCTTCCTTGCCGACCTTCATGCCGCGCCCGATGCCCCGGTTTTGCAAGTAGACGTCGCGCACCCGCGCCTTCGTGCCTGCGACGATACCGGATGTCGGGCCGCCCAGGAATTTGTGACCCGAATACAGCACCAGATCGGCTCCGCTGGCGAGAAAGCCCGCCAGATCGTATTCGGACGCTGCGTCGACGATGACCGGGACCCCGCGTGCATGGGCGGTTTCGACGAACATCTTCAGCGGGATTTGCCCATACTCGACGACATGGTGCGACACGACGTAGATTGCTGCAGCAGTGCGCTCGGTGATAGCGCCTGAGAGCTGATACGCCGAGGCGCTGGTCGCCTGACCGACCGGCACGACCTTGGCGCCGGCGAGACGGATCGCCTGTTCGATCGGTGCGCCGTAGCTGACCATGTGGCCGGACTGGATGACGATCTCGTCTTTCAGTCCAGCGGTATCCGGCAGCCGTTCGATCGCGGCAAGGTCCGGGCCCGTCATGCTGGCCGCCACGGCCAGGCTGATTGCCGCGGAACAGGAGGCGGTGATGAAACCGGCCTCCGCGCCCGTCAATTCGGCGATCACGGCGCTGGCCTTGCGATGCAGATCGGCCATTTCGACAAACTCGGTGAGAATGCCGGACACAGCCTCGACAGCCGTGGGAACGACAATGGAGGCGCCGAGCGAGGTCATCGTGCCTGAGACGTTGATGACGGGCCTGAGGCCCAACTGGCTGCGGAAATCTTCGACAGGCATGGTCTTGTGCTCCGACTATTCGATGCGACTAATCAACGGCGATGACGGCTTCAATTTCGACGCTGATCCCTCCCGGCAGTGATCCGTGACCGACCGCAGAGCGGGCATGGGTGCCGCGCTCGCCGAAAACGTCGATGAGCAGGTCCGAGCAGCCGTTGATCACTGCGGGGTGGTCGGCGAAATCCGGCGTGGCGTTTACCATGCCGAACAGCTTTACCACACGTCGCACGCGGCACAGATCGCCGAGCGCTGCCTGCATGACGGCAATGAGGTTGACACCGGTCAGCCGCGCATGGGCATAGGCCTGATCGACCGTCACGTCGGCACCGACCTTGCCTGTATAGACCCGGCCGTCGGCCTCACTCGGCCCCTGGCCGGATAGGAACAGCAGCTTGCCCTCCTGCACGTGTGTGACAAAATTGGCGATCGGCGGCGGCGCCTCGGGCAGCGTTATTCCAAGCGCCAAAAGCCGGTCGTAGGGCGTGCTTTCCGGTCGCTTCATGAGCTCGGAAAAAGTCATACACAAACTCCAATCAGATCGTTTTTTCGTTGTGCCGGATGCAGGCCACGTGATGCCCGCCGCCGATGTCGTCGACGGGCGGAATGATCCCGGCGCAGGCAGCAATTGCGTCCGGACAGCGGGTGCGGAAGACGCAGCCGGAAGGCGGGTCAATCGGGCTTGGAATGTCACCACGCAAGGCGACGTGAGTGCGTCGGCGGGTCGGGTCGGGCACGGGTGCTGTCGCCAGCAATGCCCTGGTGTATGGGTGCCGCGGCGCGGCGTAGAGAAGACGGCTCGGACCACGCTCCATGACGCGGCCGAGATACATCACCACCACTTCGTCGCAAAGGTATTCGACCACCGAGAGGTCATGCGCGATGAACAGCAGCGTCAGGCCGAGCCGCTTTTGCAACTCACCGAGCAAGTTGAGCACCTGCGCCTGCACCGACACGTCAAGCGCCGAGACCGGCTCGTCGGCGACGACGAATTCCGGCTCGACGGCGAGCGCGCGCGCAATGCCGATGCGCTGGCGCTGGCCGCCGGAGAATTCGTGCGGGTAGCGCGTGGCGTGATCAGGCGACAGGCCGACCAGGGTCAGCAGTTCGGCGACCCTGTCGGCACGTCGCTTGCCTCGCGGAAAGCCGCGCGCGTCGAGTGCCTCGCCGATGATGGCGGCGATGCGCATGCGCGGGTTGAGGCTGGAGAATGGATCCTGGAACACGATCTGCAGCTTTTGCCGATAGCCGCGCATTTCACGTGTGGACAGCGAAAACAGATCGACGCCGTCGAACAGCGCTTTGCCTCTGGTCGGCTCCACCAGCCTGAGGATGGCGCGCCCGGCGGTGGTCTTGCCAGAGCCGGACTCGCCGACCAGCCCGACCGTCGAGCCGCGTCCGACATCGAAGCTGACATCCTCGACAGCATGAACGATCCGGCCATTGCGGGCGGGAAAGTGCTTTGTCAGACCCTGCACGCTGAGCAATGGCGCAGTCGCCGCACGACTTGGTATCACCCCGGCGCTCACAGCTCTGCACTCCTGATGCAACGGGAAGCGCCATGCGGCCCTGCCGGCATTAATGGCGGCGGTGCCGCGCGACAGGGCGCAATGGCGAAGTCACAGCGCGGCTCGAAGGCGCAACCCGGCGGCAATGCGGTGATCGGCGGCACGCTGCCGGGAATGGAATAGAGCGCCCGGCGCTTGCCGTCGTCACCGATGTCGCGCGCGGCATTGGGCGTACAGGCCAGCAGCCCCCTCGTGTAGGGATGGCGCTGGTGCGCAAACAGGTCGTTGACCGGTGCCTGCTCGACGACACGGCCGCCATACATGACGACGACATCATGGGCGATCTCGGCGACGACACCAAGATTGTGGGTGATGAAAAGGATCGACATGCCCATCTCGACCTGCAGGCGACGCAAGAGATCAAGGATCTGCGCCTGGATGGTGACGTCGAGGGCCGTAGTCGGCTCGTCGGCGATCAGCAGCGACGGACTGCAGGCGAGTGCCATGGCGATCATGACGCGCTGGCGCATGCCGCCGGACATCTGGTGCGGATAGTCGTCGAGCCGCGAGACGGCGTCCGGAATCTCGACATGCTTCAGCATGGCGAGCGCACGGCTGCGCGCTTGCTCCCGGGTCACCGGCTCGTGCACCGCGATCATTTCGCCGATCTGATCGCCGACCGTGAAGAGCGGGTTGAGGCTGGTCATCGGCTCCTGGAAAATCATCGTGATTTCCCGACCGCGGACCTTGCGGAATTCCTTCTGAGTAAATCCGGCGAGGTCGTGGACACGCTCCTGCCGGTCGCGGAACAATATCTGGCCGCCGGCGATCCTTCCGGGCCGTGACAGCAGGCCCATGATCGACAGGCTGGTCACCGACTTGCCGGAACCGGATTCTCCGACCACGGCCAGCGTCTTGCCGTGCTTCAGGTCGAAGGTGACGCCATCGACCGCCTTGGCGGTAAGACGGCGGGTCTGAAACCAGGTCCGCAAGTCCCGAACCGACAGGATGACGTCGCTGGCGATCGCGCCGCTCATGATTTCCACCCGCAATGCGGACAGACGTGCACACTGCCCGCAGAACCTTCCGGCGGCAGGTGGCGGTGGGCAATGATCGCCTCGGCACCGAGGATAGCGTGGCGAGGCTCGAACAGCCGGTGCAGCGTGCTTGTCGCCCCTTGCGAATCCTTCACGGTGAGCTCGGCGTCGGCGAGGTCGAACAAAGTGAATTCTGCCGGCCTGCCCTTTTCCAGCAGTCCGTCGGCGGGCAACCGGATGGCGCGGCGCGGCGCCGTCGTCGAGGCCGTCACCACATCGTCGAATGCCATGCCGAGCGACAACAGCTTCGACATGGTGGTTGCCATATCCCACACCGCGCCGTCGAGCGAGCGGTTGTGCAGATCGGTCGAGATCGTCTTCGGCGGCAGACCGCGCTCGAGCGCCGCCTTGGCGACATCGAAGGAGAACGAGGCGCCGCCGTGGCCGACATCAAGCACAATGCCGCGCTGCGCCGCATCCTCGGCGAGCCGATAAAGATCGTCGTCCTCGATGATCGAGCCGCCGGCCTTGCCATTGAAGCAATGAGTGACGATGTCGCCTTCGCTCAGCAGGCCGAGAACATCGTCATAGAGTGGCGGCGGCTCACCAACGTGCACCATCAGCGGCAGCTTGAGGATGCGGCCGAGCTTCTTCGCCAGCCGGACCGGCGTCAGGTCCCAGCCGCCGGTAATGACGTGGCTGGCACGCACCTTCAGTCCGACGATGACGTCGCGGTTGGCCTCGACGGTTGCAATGGTGCGGTCGATGTCGATCGAGCGCATGTCGGTCAGCTCGCTGACACGGTTGCAGGCGACGAGACCGATCGAACCTATGTTCAGGAACGCGTATATATTCTCTCGCGCCGGCTCTATGATGAACTCGCGAAAGCCGTGGAAATTGGCTTCGCCGGCTGAGCCGGCATCGACCATCGTGGTGACGCCTCGGGCGGCGCCACATTGCTGCGGCCGCAGCGAAATGTCGGTGCCGCCGTACCAGACATGCACGTGAAGATCGGTCCAGCCGGGCGACAGGAACGCGCCATTGGCGTCAAGCATCGTCACATCCTCGCCGGCGGCAATGGTCGAACCGGTTTCGGCGATACGGCCATCCTTGCCGATCAGCACGTCGATCGTCTGGCCAAACTCGCCGCCGAAGCCGACTGGTTTTGCGCCCCGGATCAACAGCGGCCTTTCGGTTTGGGAAGAGCGATTGCTGAACATCAGATGTCCTTTGCGAGACGAGGGTCGAGAAGATCGCGCAAGCCGTCGCCGACGAGCTGCAGCGACAGCACGGTGATGACGATGGCGCCGCCCGGAAACATCATGATCCAGCCGGCCTGATCCATGTATTGACGGCCGGTGGCGATCATTGTGCCCCAGGTCGGGATGTCGGGCGATATGCCAACGCCGAGGAAGGACAGACCGGCCTCGGCCAGGATGGCGTTGGCGAAGATGAAGGTTGCCTGCACCAGCAATGGAGAGGTGACGTTGCGCAGTACGTGCCGCACCAGGATAATCGGGGTCGGCACGCCGAGTGCGCGGGCCGCCTCGACATAGGGCAGTTCGCGAATGACCAGCGTCGAGGCGCGCACGACGCGTGCGAGCCGCGGCGCATAAACCACGCCGAGGGCGACCACGACATTGACGGCGGTGGCGCCAAGTGCCGCCACGAGTGCAATTGCGAGCAATATGTCGGGAAAAGCCATCATGGCGTCGATCAACCGCGACACCGGCGCGTCGAGCCTTCTGAAGAAGCCGGAAGTCAGTCCCAAAACGACACCGATGATCGAGGCGAAGATCACGACAGCAAAGCCGACCGCCAGCGAAGTGCGCGCGGCGTAGAGCGTGCGGGTAAAGATATCGCGCCCGAGATCGTCGGTGCCGAACAGGTGGTCGAGGCTCGGCGGATGCAGCCGACTGGCAATGGAGAGCTTAGTCGGTGCGTAGGGCGCGATGACCGGCGCGAGGATCGCGGCGAGCACGATGGCGATCAGTACGGCGATGCCCACCGCCGCCGTCGGCCGCGTCATCAGCCGCGAAAGCATATTTGGCTCCGCCTGGAGCGGCACCGAGATAGCGGCCATCAGTAGCGAACCCTCGGATCGACAGCCAGATAGAGCATGTCGATGGCGAAATTGACCAGGACGTACAGCCCGGCAATGACCAGCAGCGCGCCTTGGATAACCGGATAGTCGCGCCGTAACACCGCCGAGACGACCAAGCTGCCGACGCCGGGCAGGCCGAACACCGTCTCGGTCACCACCGCACCGGAAATGAGCAGTGCCGCGGTCAGGCCGATGACGGTGAGGATGGGGATCAAGGCATTTCTGAAGGCATGCTTCAGCACCACACGCCATTCGCTCATGCCTTTGGACCGGGCGGTCCGCACATAGTCGTCATTGAGCACGTCGAGCATCGAGGCGCGCGTGAAGCGGGTGATCAATGCCGAGCTTATGAGACCGAGCGCCAGCGCCGGCAGCACCAGATGATCAAGCCGGTCGGCAAACGAAGCTCCCGGCCCGCCATAGCCAGATGTGTCGAACCAGCCGAGCTTCACGGCGAAGAACTGAATGAACACAAGGCCTAGCCAGAAGCTCGGCACGCTGGCTGCGAACATGGCAATGGTAGTTGCCGCCTGGTCGAAGATAGAGCCACGCTTATAGGCCGACAGGATTCCGACCGGCAGCGCGATGAGCGTTGCGATTACCAGGGAGAAGACGGTGAGAAAAAACGTCGGTTCGGCGCGTTGGGCGAGCGCGGTCGTGACCGGCTCGCCGAGGAAGATCGACTGGCCGAAGTCGCCTTGGACGACATCGAGAACGTAGCGCCCGAACTGTTCGAGGATGGAACCGTCGAGCCCGAGCTTGGACCGCAGCGCGGTTATATCGGCGGCCGTGGCGTCTGGACCCAGCATAACTGCCGCCGGATCGCCGGGCGTCACCCGTACGATGACGAACACGATCGTGACGACCAGCGCCATGACGACGATCATGCCGAGAAGTCTATTGAGGATTGAGCGCAGCATTGGCGTTATAGCATCCCTGAGCAACCATCGAACGGTTTGCCGGGCGCCGGCTTTGTCGGCCGGCACCCGGTCGCCTGTCGTTGAGTGGAGGCGGAAAGCAGGACCGTCTCAGTTGCCTTCCAGATAAGCGTTCCAGAAATAGGGCCATGGCGCCGGCGTCACGCCTTTCAGCTTGGGGGCCTGGGCGGCCAAAGCGTTGAAGTCGCCGACCTTGAACGCTGGAACTTCGTCGTAGATCGCCTTCTGGACATCTGCGAACAGCGCGACGCGCTTGGCCGGATCGGCTTCGGCGTTGAACGCCTCAAGCACCTGGTGCTTGCGATCCGAAACCCACCAGCCCGGAGAGGAATCCGACATTATGCCGGTCAGCGACGGTTCGGGCAGGAACGGACTGTGGGAAATGTAGATGTCCCACAGCGCCGGGTCGGTGCGGTTCTTGGTCAGCGTCGCCCATTCGACCACGTCGAGCTGGACCTGGAAGCCGGCGGCTTTCAGATACTCGGCCGCGACCTGCGCCATCTTGTAGTGGAACTCGTACTGGCGGCTGGTGAGGATGCGCAAAGGCTTGCCGTCATAGCCGGCTTCCTTCAGCAGCGCCGCAGCCGCTTCGGTGTCGCCATCGGGCTTGTAGGGCTCGGTGCCGGCGTCCGTGTGCCAGGCAAAGCCTTGCGGGTACATGTCACCGTCGGCTGCGAAGAACTCCTTCGATCCGAATGCGGCGAGCAGCATGTCGTTCGGCGCCAGCGCTGCTTGTATCGCCTTGCGGATGCGAATGTCGGAATTCAGCCCCTGCTTGGTATTGAGGACGAATACCGGCCAACCGAACGGCTTCAAGATGACCGGCTGGGTCTTGCCACCCGAGATCTTGTCAAAGGACTCGACCGGCAGCGAGTCAACATAGGCGAACTGGCCGGAGACAGCGCCTTCGACGCGCGTGTTCGCATCGGGAACCGGCACGAAACGGATTTCGTCGAGATACTGTTTTCTGGCGCCACCATAGCCGTTGGGTTCGCCGTCGCGCGACTTGTAGCCGTCGAACCGGGCAAGCTGGATGTACTGGTCCGGCTTGCGTTCCTTCAACATATAGGGGCCGGTACCGACGAAGCTGGTCAGCGGCTCCTGTCCCACGTTTTCCGACGGGATGATGATTGCGGCCGCATTGTTGAGTGAGAGCAGCGACAGAAGTGGCGCGAACGGCTTTTTCAGGGTGAGCTTGACGGTGTGGTCGTCAACGGCGTCGACCGTGGCGATGACTTCGGCTGCCTGCTTGCCGCGCGTGGCAATCTTCATCCAACGCTGCAGCGAAGCGACCACGTCGGCCGAATTCATCTCGCTGCCGTCGTGGAACTTAACGCCGGTTCTGAGCGCGATGGTGTAGGTACGGCCATCCGGTGAAATCTGTGGCATTTCGGCGGCCAACAGCGGCGTGATGCCCCAGTCCTTGTCGAAGGTATAGAGCGTCTCGTAGATGTGCTGCGTGACAATGCCAACCAGATCGGCGGTCGAGGCCATCGGATCCAGTGTCGGCGGCTCCCCAATGGTCGCCACATCAATCACTCCACCTCTAGCGGGCTCGGCCCAGGCAGCGCCTGTCGCCGGCAGCATAAGCGCGGCGAGTGAAGCGACGATTTGCAAGAAACGCTTCATCTTGGTTCCCTTCGCTCTGTTCCATAGTAATGGAATTTATATCCTAGTTACGGACGAAGTAAACGCATCCGAATATGATGTCGTCAAGCTGTTTTCGCCCAGAGGACGTCGCGCGGCTGGAGTCGCTGATGATCCTCGTGCGCCAAGGCGTGGCCTCGCCGTAAGGCCTGCATCACGCGATCGCCCAGGCGCCTAGGCCGCGTGGTGGGATATCGGTGGCGGCGCGCTGAACCTGCTGTCTGCCGCCAGCGCACTGCTAAGCAGTCCTGAGCTCGCGCGATCGAACTCAGGTCCATGGAACATCGCCTCACCCGACGACGACTTTACGACCGCGCTGATCCTCGCCGGTTGGTCGCCTGGCAAGTAGCAGGCGACATGGCCACGTCAGTCCATACTATCAAGCTGGCATTAGCGGCTTGACGCGATCGACAATGGCGGCGACCGCTTCCTTCGGGCTCTTGCGACCGAGGACGGCGAGCTGAACCTCCTCGAGAAACGTCGACTGAGCGCGAGCGGCTTCGGGAAAAGCCGGAAAGGCCGGTCGCGCCTTGGCAAGGGCGGCTGCCTCGACCGTCGCCTGTGGCAGCGCCCCGGCGAACGACGGCTCGGCATAGGTCGAAGTGCGGACGGGGCCATTGCCGTTGCGCGCCATGTCGAGTGTGGCCGCCTTGCTCGCTACGAAGCGGATGTAGCTCCAGGAGAGCCTCTTGTCCGCCGAATTGGCGGGAATGGCCATTGCCCAGGATTCGACGACCGGATGCATTTCCTGACCGGTGCCGAGGGTCTTGGAGCCGGGAAACTCGATCGGCTTGATCTTTCCCGGCGCAGTCGACTGTTCCTTGCTGTTGAGCTGCGCGTAGCGGGCGAAAGGCAGCACCGCGAAGGCAGCGCGCCCCTGCTGCATCCAAGTCACCATGTCGTCGTTGCGCGTTGTGGCATAGCTGCGGGGGAGCGCGCCGGCCTTGAAGAGGTCGGCAAGCACGGACAGGCCTTTTTCCATCGCCTCCGGATCGGGGACCACCTGGAACTGCTTGTCGATGAAATCACCGCCGAACGCGCGGGCGAACATGACCGGGAAGACGGCGAGGTCGCTCGCAAGGATCATGCCGACGGCCGGCGTACCGGACTTGGAGGTGAAGGTCAGCTTCTTCGCCTGCTCGACCAGCTCCTCCAATGTGTTCGGTGGCGCCGAAATGCCGGCCTCCTGAAGCAGCTCCTCGTTGTAGAAAAGCCCCTGCGTGGCATGGCGCACGGGGATGCCGACGAGCTTGCCGCCGACGGTCATCGATTGGCGCAGGCCCTCGGCGATATCGTCGAAATCCTCGATCGGCTCGGCTTTCTTGAGGTCGTCGAGCGGCTCGAACAGCGAGGCGATCTGCGACGTCATGCGGTTGTCGATGACATAGCCGACGTTGAAATCGGTCTCGCTCAGGCTCGCCTCCCGGAATAACCGGTCCTGGAGCGGATTGCTGTCAAGCGTAGTCCAGGAGATCTGGGCGTTGTTCTTGTCCTCCCAGGGCTTGATGACATTGCCGGCGGCGCCGGTCGTCAGGTTGGCTTGGTGGACGCGATGGCAAAGCACGTTCAGCGTCTTTACCTGGGCATGGGCCAACCGACCCAAGGCGCCCGTCGCGCCGGCGGCCATCGCGGTCGTCAGCAGGGCTCTGCGTGTCATGTGCAAAGGCATTGTCTTCCTCCCTTTCTCGGTGACGTCGTCACCCCTTGGTCGCGCCGGCGGTCAATCCGGCGACGAGAAACCGGTTCATCAGGACCACGAAGACGAGAACCGGCAGCAATTGGACGGTAGAGGCCGCAAAGAGCACGCCCCAGTCGACGCCGTCGATCGAACTGATCATCTCCGAAAGGACCAGAGGCGCGGTCTTGGCGTGGTTGGCGGTGAAGATATAGGCGAACAGAAACTCGTTCCACGCGAAGACGACTACGAAGACGGCGACGGCGAGCATGCCGGGCGCTACGAGCGGCAAGATGATCTTGACAAGGATCGTCAGCGGCCGCGCGCCATCGAGGACAGCCGCCTCGTCGAGTTCGCGCGGTACCTGATCGATGAACGTGCGCATCAAGAGCGTGCCGAGCGAGACAAAGAACGTCGCGTAGAGCAGGATCAGCACCAGATGGGTGTCGTTGAGCCCGAGCCGATTGACGACCGGGAACAGTGGCAGCGTCACGACGATCGGCGGGATCAGCCGCGATCCGATCAGAAACATCACCGATCCTTCCAGGAAACGGACGCCCCGATAGCGTGAGTAGGCAAAACCGGCGAGCATACTTGCCATGACGGCAAGCGCCGTCGCCCCGGTGGTGATGATCAGGCTGTTGACGAGCCCGTCGAAAAAGGCCGGCCAGCGCTGCCACAGCGAGGCGTAGTGCTCCAAGGTCGGTTCGAAGAAGAGCTCCGGTGGAACCGCGAAAATCTCGCGACCGGGTTTGAACGACGAGAGCACGATGAAGCCGATCGGAAACAGTGACCAGACGACGATTGCCGCAACAGCGAGCATCTTTCCGGCACCGATGGCGAGACGCCTAGAACGCATTGGCCACGGATTCCTTGCGCAGCCGCCATACATAGCCAGTCGCAAGCAGCAGCGAGATGACGACCATCATCCACGCCGTCGCGGCCGCCGTGCCGAACGAGTTGTAGCGGAAGCCTTCCTGATAAAGATAAACGGAAACGACCTCGGTCGTGCGTGCCGGGCCGCCCTGGGTCAGGAGCCAGACCTCGGAAAAGAGGCGGAAGGCGAAGATGTAGCGGAAGAGCAGCGCAATCAGCATCGCTGGCGCCAGGAGCGGCAGCGTGATGTTGCGGAAGAGCTGGAACGCATTGGCCCCGTCGGTGCGCCCAGCCTCGTAGAGCTCCTTCGGAACCGCGAGTCGTGCCGCATAGAGGATGATGAATGTGAATGGCAGGTGCAGCCAGATCGTGAGCAGGCCGACGAGGACGAGGCCGTGAGAAGGGATGAACGTCCAGTCGAGCGTCGGCAGACCGGTGTATCGCAGCATCAGCGTGATTGGGCCGACGTCCGGATCGAACAGGAAGCGCCACATTGCGACCGCCGTCACCTCGCTGATGGCGTAGGGAGCGAGCACCACGACGAGCATGACGCGCTGGAGGGGAAGCCCGGAAGCGAAAAGCAGGGCCAGGCCAAGGCCGAGCAGCAGTTCGATGTGAACCGCCACGGCGACGACGAGGACGGTGTTCCAGACCGAACGCCAAAAATAGGGATCGGTGAGGACGCGGATGTAGTTATCGAACCCAACGAAGGTTGCCGATTGGCCGAATGACGAGGCTTCGAAACTCAGCCACAGGACGAAGATGGCGGGGAGCACGATGATCCCAAGCACCAGGAGGTGCACGGGCGTCGCATAGAGGTAGGCAGGCGAAAACGCGAAGCGCCGCCTCTTGGTCTCGCCAGCCGCTTCCGCCGTCCCCTCCCCCCTGTGGCCGACGGATGCCTCGGAACCAAATGCCATTGCTCCTCCCTGAGCGGTTGCGCGTCAGCCGTCCCTGGCGGCAAGTGGAACGGTGCCCTCCACCGTTGTTCTGTACATCACCCGGCGATATCCGGGATAATCGTTGATGGCGGTGTGCAGGACATGGGGATTGTTCCACATACCGAGCGTCTTCGGTTCCCAACGCAGCCTGCAGTTGAACTCGGGCCGGACAGCCCGCGCCATCAGGAAGTCGATCATCGGCTTGCTTTCTTCCTCCGTCATCCCCTTGAAATTGGTCATCACGCTGCTGACGAAGACATAGCGCCGGCCAGTCTCGGGGTGGCGACAGATCACAGGATGCTCGACGACGGCATTCTCGATCGCCTCGACATCGGCCTTGACGCCGAGCCGGCTGTGGGCCGCGTTGATGGCGAAGACCCCGCGGCCGCTATGGACGCCCGTCAGGCCTTGCAGGATCTCGACCAGCCGCGGCGAAAGCGAGTCATATGCCTTCTCGAGGCTGGAGAAGCAGGTGTCGCCGCCAACCGGCGGCACCTCCTCACCGTAGAGGATCGTAATGCCCGGTGGCTTCGGTAGCCAGGCGAGGTCCATGTGCCAGTCCTCGCCGATCACTTTGCCCGTGTCGTCCGGCTCGCGCACGAAGCGCACGATATCGTTAAAGCCGTCGATCGGCGTGTGCACCGGATTGCCGCTAAATGGTCCGAACCGGCGGGCGACCTTATGGACGCCGGCGGCGTCAAGCTCCTGATCACGCACGGCGAGCGCATGGTATTTGTAGAGCGCGCGGCGAACGTCCTGGAAGGCATCCTCGCTCGCGCTCGCCAGATCGATCCCACGAATTTCTGCACCGAGCGCTCCAGTGAAGGGGCTGACCTCGAAACGAGTGAATGCGTCATCGCGCAGCACGTGATCCTCCCTAATACGCGCCTCGTCGCCATCATGGGCTGACTTACCTGCAAGTAAGTAACTTGAAAGCCAAAGGCTGTCAACTCACCCTCGCTTTGATCCACTGGATGTCTAGCCTCGACCCGAGCCCTTCCCCGCATCCTGCCAAGCGGCGCGGATGATCGCGGCGAGCGCTGCGAAGGTCCTGGCGACCTCGTCGAAGCTTCCGGTGTCCTGCGTCATTGGTGGACAGGACAGAAGGGTAATGCGCAGCATGTGCACGAGCTCGTCGCTGAGTGTGTGGGAGGAAAGCTCTCCGTCCTTCACCGCCTGGTCTACCGCATGACGCAGGCTCTGATCATAGACCCGGTTGACGCGCTCCAGGGCACGTTCCGCCGGTTCGCCGAGAACCGGGAGGTCGTGGCGAAGGCGCGAAAGCGGGCTCCACATATTGCGAGCTCCCTTCTCAGCGTTGAAACGTTCGTAGAAGCGGCGCAGATCCTCGAGTTGCATATCGAGCCGGTCGAAGAACCGGATGTCGGGAGTCGTCCAGAAGCGTTTGATCCGGGCCTCGGCATTGGCAGCGAAGTCCGCGATCAATTCCTCCATCAGCTGACGCTTGTTACCGAAGTGATGATGGATGTTGGCGCGCGTCGTGCCGATCGCCGTCGCTATATCGCCGAAGCTGAAACCATCGTGGCCGCGCAGGACATAGAACTCGGCCGCGACCTCTTTGATTCTGGTCCGCGTAGAGTGCGCCTCATCGCCGGGAGGTCCTGAAATGTTGGCTCTCATATGCCTTCCGAAATTCATGCCGCTCGCTGCCGCGACGATCACTATGCCGGAACGAGCCGCAACCGCCCACCGACCGGCACCAGACGCGATCAGCGTTGCTATCACAAATTGCCATGCGATGTACCCGTCGTACTAGAGTCTCTTTCTACGCACTGGCGGAACTAATTTGCGCCAGGTGCAGACATTCGCGGTGGGGCGGGTGAGTAGATACGGGAACGCGTATATCGACCTTCAACCTGGTTCGCGCCCTTGACTGATATTACGGGTCAAAAGGGCAATGACCTTGCTGGGGACAGGCCACAAACTCAGGCAGTGGATAGCGGCTGCGCATCGGCTGCGCCGATCACTTCTCTCATCGTCACGATGGTGCGAAACGCCTTCACGTTCGAATCGGCGTGGAAGACTTCCCGCGTGAAGACATCGTACGCCTCCATCCCTGGCAATTGCAGGAGGAGCACGAAATCGGTTTCACCGGTGACATACCAAGCCTGACGAACCTCCGAGCGCCCGCGAAGCTTGCCGATGAAGGCGTCCAACTCGACAGCGCTCTCCCGTTCCAGGGAAACGAGCACATGGATGGTTAGCGGCAGGCCCACGGCCCCCGGGCGAACGACGGCAATGTCTGCTGCGATCACGCCATCCTTCCGCAGCCGGCGCAGGCGGCGCAGAACCGCGCTCTGGGAAAGCCCGACCTGCTCGGCGAGACGCCGCGCCGGGATCTGGTTGTCGCGCTGAACCAGCGACAGCAGCACATAGTCGAAGCGATCGAGGACGGCAGTTTTCGTCATGAGGACAGGCATGTATGACGAAATCAGGCAGGCGAGGAACGATAATAGGCGCGAACCGGCGTGGTTTCCGGGATAGAACTTCGCCTCATGGCCATAGACACACAGCCGGGCCTTGACCCTGATCAGATCGCGGCGCTGTTACAGCGCCTGTCGCCATTTTATGCACCGACACCGTTGCTCGACCTGCCAAACCTCGCTGCGAGCCTGGATGTGGCCCAGGTGCTTGCCAAGAACGAGGGACACCGTGCCCTGGGCAGCTTCAAGTCCCTCGGCGGCACTTATGCTGGTCTGTGTGCTCTGGCCCGGGCTACCGGGATGGATATCGACGAATTGCTCGATCCAGAGCGGGCCAGGACGCCGTTGCCGGCGTTAATCACGGCCAGCGCCGGCAATCACGGACTTGCCGTTGCCGCGGCGGCGAAGTTTGCCGGTGGGACGGCAAAAATATACCTCCACACGGGCGTTCCTGCGGCGCGGGTCAGGCGTATCGAATCACAAGGCGCCGAAATCGTGTGGGTCGACGGCACCTACGACGATGCCGTCGATCGGGCCTCCGCGGCGGCCCGGGCCGGAGAAGGCATTCTGGTGGCCGACACCTCTAGCGACCCGGACGACCTAGCTGTAGCAGATGTCGTCGCTGGCTATGGCGTGCTTGCTGCGGAAATTCGTCGCCAGGTCAACGAGATCGGCCATCTGAGGCCAACCCACCTCTTCGTGCAGGCCGGTGTCGGCGGACTTGCCGCCGCCCTGACGACTGGGCTGAAGGACTGGTTGATGCCTCCAGCCATGATCGTCGTAGTAGAACCAGAGGCCGCAGCCTGCGTCGCGGCCGGGCTGTCGCAAGCACGGTCCGTGCGGATATCCGGCGATCTCAAGACGTCGGCAGACATGCTCGCCTGTGGCGAAGCAGCCGCATCGGCGCTCGACGTACTCCGCCAAGGCAACGCTCGGGTCATAACCGTGTCCGAAGCGGCGCTTGCCGACGCGAAGAGCCGACTTCGCGAGGCAAACGGTCCAGGCACAACCCCGTCGGGTGCGGCCGGCCTCGCCGGCCTCGCCACCGCCGTCGCGACTTCCGGCCCATCGCGGGAGCTTGCGCTCGACGAATCGAGCCGGGTGGTGATCATCGTGACCGAGGCCGAACTGGAGAAGGACGCATGACGATGGCGCCAAACCCCGGACCATTGAACAAAAGAGCGGCTGGGCCGCGGACTGCTCGAGATGCCCACGCTTCAGACTCAACGCAGAACGGGTCCATGAAGCTCATCTACCAGACCCACTCCCCCTACGCGCGCAAGGTTCTGGTCTTTGCCCACGAGGCCGGGCTTGCCGGACGTCTGCGCGTCATTCATCACGAGACGAGCCCCATCAATCGCAACGATGATGTGTTTGCGATCAATCCGCTTGGCAAGGTGCCCGCTCTCGTTCTCGACGACGGCTATGCGATCTTCGATTCGAGCGTAATCTGCAGCTATCTCGACAGTCTCGAAAGCAGTCCTCGGCTCATCCCCGAAACAGGGCGAGCAAAATGGTCCGCCTTGCGCCTCCAGGCGCTCGCCGGCGGCATGTGCGACGCAGGCATTTCCATCCGCTGGGAAAACGAGCGCCGCCCTGAACATCTGCGTTATCCTGCCTTGGGCGCAGGCATGACGATGAAGCTCATCGAATCCTATAACTTCGTGGAACGCGAGGTCGAATTCGACGCACCGCTCCATGTCGGCCACATCGCGCTCGCCACTTGTCTAAGCTGGCTGGAATTCCGGGGACTGCCCGACTTCTTGCAGGGAAGGCCACGACTGACACGATGGTATAGATCCTTCGTGGAACGCCCTTCAATGCGTGCCACACCCTACGACGGCGACACGCGTGATTGATATCGATCGCTAGGCTTTCGAAATCCAGTATGTGTCGGTCACCAGCCAAGCGTTCTCGAGGCCATTTGCTGGTCGGCCTGGATGATATTGCGCGAGACGGGTGACCTTGCCTCGGGCAGCCTTGAGGGCGGCCATCAAGGCCTTTTCTTCGTCACTGCGCCTAGCTCCGCTGCAGGGGTAAAACCCGCATGGCACAAGTGACCGTACGGGAAACGTATCGCCGACCCTTTCCAGAAGCATCATGAAACCTCGTCGGTCCTCACCTGTGAACGGCAGTGCCATCCGGCCAGCGTCGGACAAATTTGAAAGCCACCGTTCCGGCACGTGCGTCACGCCGGCAAAAGCGACCACGACATCGAGGTTTGGCAGATCAACTGCCTGCGTTGCATCACCTGATATCACTTCTACATGGGCACAATGAGCAAGATTGCTTTGCGCACGCCGAGCCAGTTCTTCGTCGATCTCATATGCAATCACGCGTCCTTCAGAACCCGTTAGTTCAGCGAGGATGGCGGTGAAATAGCCGACACCGGCGCCCACCTGAAGGACAGTCTGGCCGGGAGTGATGTTCAGATGGTCGAAAACCAATGCCCAAAGCGACGGCAAGCCGCTGTTCAGTCCGCGTTTTTCGTCAAGCAAGACCAGAACGTCGTGGTAAATCTCATGAAGTGCGGCTGAAGGGCTGGTATGGACCGCCCCGATTTGCAATCTCGAATGGATACGCCAAGGCCCGTTGCCAAGGTAGTGTTCGCGCGGAACCTTTGCGAAGGCCTCGATGACCGCAGGGTTGTGCAAGACAGGTGATGAGACACGCAGATCTTCGGCAAACCACCGGCGCGCTTCACTAGCATCGATTCTTGTCGGCATGGAATATCGGCTCCGGATCGCACGTACTCAATCATGCTCTCAGAAAACCGAACGACGGCAAAGGGGCGCTATCCCCGCATTGAAGGGCAATGCCCGCTATCCGTTTGCCATAGAGCGCAGCTTTGCCGAGTGCCCTGCCCTCTTTGCCTGTGGACCCGCCCGTTTCGGCGCCTGGCGTCTGACCGAATTTGGCGCACGGGTGCCCGGAACGACGCCAGGACATCAACTCGCGCGGCGGATTGATACTCATTCTCGTGACATAGGGGGATTTTATAGCAAAGCGCGGACACCGGCGGCAACCTCGGCCAAGTCGTCATTGAGCTGGTGGTTGCGGCCGTCGAGCCGATGCAGGAGCGCGCTGGGTATCGCTGCTGATAGAGATCAATATGCGCAAAAGCGCAAGTTCGTCCCTGCTGCCGTGATGGCTTTTTCGTGGGCGAGAACCATCAAAATTTCTGGCATTGTTCCGAAGGCCGACCGCGAGGCTGTAAGGCGTGGCGATATGGAAGACACGCAACGCTCCGCCCGACGATCACATCCTCCGGCTGGCCAGCAGCCTTGTGAGCCAGTTCGGATCCATTTCCGGCACGGAGGATAAAAGCCGCTCGGTATAGGGGCCGTGCGGCGGCGTGAGAATTTCGCTCTTTAATGCCCGCTCAACGACTTTACCTTGGTGCACCCCAATTTCGTCGGCGATCGCCCGCACGGTGGCAATGTCATGGGTGATGAAAATGCAGCTCATGCCGAGTTCGCGCTGAAGCCGCATTAAGAGCTTGAGGATTTCCTCTTGCACAATCTGGTCGAGCGCGGACGTGATTTCGTCGCAGATGATGAGTTCCGGATCGGCGGCCAACGCCCGGGCGATGCAAACGCGCTGCTTCTGACCCCCCCCGACAGTTCGGCCGGCAGACGATCCAGGTAAGTTTCGCTCATCTCGACCATGTGCATGCGTTCGCCGATCCCCCGATCCCACAACCAAGCCGTACTACTGCGCGGCAAGGTGATTGGCGGTTCGGAGCCTGTTGCCGGACCTTAACCCGGAGACTTAACCGCCCTTGTACACCCTAAGTTAAACGCAGTTTACCAAACAGACGAGGACAGTAGGCAAACCCGCCCCTAGGGTAAGAGGTCGTTCTGTCGATTTATCCGGGAGATACTATTGTCAGTCGTGTGGAAACAGAAGCAAACTTGCGATTCTCCATGCAGACACTATTGCAGTTCATGTGCTCTCATCCCATAGGGGGACGTTGTCGAAGAATGAGTGGGGGAACAACAATTTTCTCGGTGTTACCGCAAAAATCTATAAACCCCATTCGGTGATATGCCGGCAGGAGGACGACAACAGTGAGATATTCATTGTAAAATCGGGCTGGGGCATACTTTATCAGGCACTGCCGGACGGAGAGCGGCAGATCATAGACACTCCCCTCAAAGGGGATGTCGTCGGTTTCCGTGGCTTGGACGGACCCCGTCTTGCGTCGCTGGCGTCCATAACCGAACTAGCTGTTTATGAAATTTCCAGTAAGGAACTGGTCGAGGCCATCCTGTCGGACGGCCGAATCGGGAAGAAGATCGCCTGTTCGCTGGCGCGCCTGAACGCCATCCTTGCCGAACATCTGACAAATACCGGGCGACGGAACGCGATGAGGCGTACCGCCCATTTCCTGCTGGAGTTGGAAGAGAGGCTCTCCATGGTTGAGCTGTCGGTTGATGGAAGATATGAGTGTCCTCTTGCCCAGCATGAACTGGCCGACATCCTCGGAATGACCACGGTTCACGTCAACCGAACGTTAAGGGAGCTGCGCAAGGCCGATCTCGTCTCTTTCAAGTCAGGCCATGTAGAGGTGATCAACCGCAAGAAGCTGGTCGAAACAGCCGGATTCGACAGCGAGTATCTCAGGTAGCGGCTATATCTCTTTGAACGCCAGCGCATGGACACCAAAATGAAGACGGTCGTTCCGTCGCCGGAACAGTTCGAGACGACATTTACGGAGGGCTGGTCGTGCGCGGGACGCCTGACGTCTCGACGACAGCGGTATGCGGCTCGAGGCGGTCGACGGTTGGGCTGAGCGGAACGCAACCCAGCTCGTGCCGAGCAAAGCAAAGTGTGCGAAGGGAGATCATCATGACCCGACGGCAACACTTGTGAATCGGCGTGCAAAATTCGACGCCGATTTTGCACGCCGATTCACAGGCCGAAGCCTCCCAGACCGAGGACCGGGCGGTATGGGCTGCGAGAGGCTTGGCGGCGAAACACGCTGGCGTCATTGCCGTGGTCGCGCGATGCTAACCCTGCATTAGGCGAACACGGCGAGCCGACGACATTGTTCGTCAGCCGCGACGTGCCTGATATGGAATGAGCTTCCTTCGGAGACAAGAGCTACGGCGGCAGTAGCTTTCCCTCCTCTTTGGCGGCCTCAAGGAACGCTCTGCGAACCACATCGGGCTTCACCTGATCGATCATTGCATCCATGCAGAGTTGCACCGCGCTATGCCACTTAGGGCCGCGCTTGCTCCACTTCAGGAGCTGCTCAGCGGCCCTTCGACGTTGCTGCATTGGTAGATGACGCCGGGACGGCCGGTCTTTACGGGAATCGACGGTGAAAACCAATGGAGCGACATTTGTACATAAGCCCTATCTAAACTAAGAGTTCCGTCAGCCACGCCCCGGTTCGAGCCAAGGATCGGAAAACCGGCTATGGCCCAGCCCCGCGCAGCCCCTTCTGGCTGGCCATATCGGGGTAGGGACGCAGCGTAGACATCTATTTTAGGATGCATTGCCAACTCAGAGATGATCATTGCGGTGATGCGAGCCGCTTGGCTAAAGCCGTCGTGGCAACGCTGATGCAGCGGGGCCGGTGATGACGGTTGTAGTCTCGCGTCTCGGCCGCGGTGCGTTTCTCAGAGCCCCTTAGAGACTGCCCCAGCCATAGACCGTTGCGGCCGGGTCAGACGGCCTCGCGGTTGAGATGAACTGCAATTGAATTGCGCTCCACCAAGCGGGCCGCAAGGACACGGTGCTCGAAAGGTAACGTGGCCTCCGCCAACCTCTTCAAGAGAAGCTCCGCTGCCGCCGCTCCAATCAAATGTGCCGGCTGCGCGATGGCTGTGATACCCTGGGTCACGAACTGCATCCAGTCGAGATCGTCGAAGCAGAGCAGCGAAACGTCTCCTGGAATCGCAAGCTTCAATGCGGAAATGGCCTCCAGAACCCCTGTCGACATCACACCATCGGCCGTAAACAGAGCGGACGGTGCATTGCGCATTGTCAGCAGATCGAGCGCCTCCTTGCGGGCTGCCTCGCTAGAATAGACCGCCACGCGACGGATCAACTGCGGATCCGGCGTAATGCCCGCGGCGCGATGGGCTTCGAGATAACCCAATAGTCTCTGCCAGCTTGGATGATGGTAGCGAAGATCAGCGCTGGAGAGATCAACGTTTGCCACAAACGAGCCAACATCGTCGCGTTGGCCCGGCCCGAGTTCCGCCAATATTCCGATGCGGCTGTGTCCGGCCGCTATCATCGCCGCGATGCTGCTATGCGTTACAGAAACGTTGTCGACCACGACTGAATCGGTTTCCAGGCCCGCCACCATGCGGTCGAACTGCACGACGGGACAGCGAGCCGCGACTGCTTCACGAAGATGATCCGGCTCGTCCACGAAGGTCGATGAGACAATTAAACCGTCGACCTGCTTTTCCAGCAGCAGTTGCACCGCCTCTTGCTCGAGTTCGGCATTTTCATCACTGTTCGTAACGATAACCCCGAAGCCGCCACGGCGCGCGACATCCCCTATTCCGCGCAGCACGCTGGCGTAGAATGGGCTTTCGATGTCGCCAACCACAACGCCGATAGTCTGCGTTTTACCGGTGATCAGACCTTTGGCAAGGCGATTGGGGCGGTAGCCCAGCTCAGCTGCTGCGGCCCGCACCTTCTCCTGAACCTCGGGGCTGCTGTAGCCGTAGTCACCAAGAACACGCCCGGCCGTGGCGGAACTCACCCCGGCCCGGCGAGCGACCTCTATGATAGTTGCGTTTTTGGGTAATCTTTGAGTCACTCGGCAAACCTACCGCCCATGCGCGCGTTGTGCCGGCGACCTAGCGGCAGTTAAGCCCGCCCCGCAAGGCCGAACACCGGAACAGCCGCCGTTGCGCACACCATTGCAATCACAGCACCTCGGACAAAAAGCGCCCAAGACGCGGGCTTTGCGGGTTATCAAATAGGTCCTCTGGTCGGCCTGCCTCGACAATTCGCCCCTCGTCCATGAATACGACCTGGTTCGCGACCTTGCGGGCGAAATTCATCTCGTGTGTTACGACCACCATCGTCATCCCGCCCCGACCGAGATCGGCCATCAAGTTCAGGACGCCTTTGACCAATTCCGGATCGAGCGCGCTGGTGACTTCGTCGAACAGCATAATCTCGGGTTCGAGGGCCAGGGCGCGCGCGATGGCCACCCGCTGCTGTTGCCCGCCCGAGAGATTGGCCGGCCGATGGTCCTTACGCTCCAGCAGTCCGACTTCATTCAGCCTCGCCAAGGCCGCGCCCTCAGCCTCCTCGCGCGACATGCGTTTAACTTTGCGAAGCGCCAAGGTGATGTTGGCGAGCGCGCTGCGGTCGGGGAACAGATTGAACTGCTGGAAAACCATGCCGACGCGCCGCCGGAGTTGGTCAGGGGTCTGTTTGTAGATGCTTTCGCCATCGAGCAGAATGTCACCGGCTCGACACTCTACGAGGCGGTTGAGGCAACGCAGCAAGGTCGACTTGCCCGAGCCGGATGGACCGATGAGGCAGGTGACGGTCCCCGGCTCCACTTTCAGACTGACGTCATGGAGGACCTGGACGGCGCCATAGGCCATGTCGATATTCTTGACCTCAATACCGCCACCCTTGAAGCGTGTGGGCTCTGCTGCAGGCAACGTCGCTGTGCCCGGCACGCCCGCTTCGGCAAGCTCGGCGACTTCCTTGAGGCCACTTTGCACAGCGGTGATACGTTTGCCGACGCGCATGCGCGCGTCGATGTAATTGACGAGGTGGGTTAGCGGCACCGTGATCACGAGATAGAACACGCCGGCCAGCAACAGCGGCGACAAGTTGCCGGTCAGCACGGCTTGGTCCTGGCCGACGCGGAACAGTTCGCGTTCGGAGGCGAGCAGACCAAGGAAATAGACCAGGCTGGAGTCCTTTACGTTGCCGATGAACTGGTTGACCAGTGCGGGCAGGACGCGGCGGATGCCTTGCGGGATCACCACCAAGCGCATGCCTTGGCCATAGGTCATGCCGAGAGTGCGGGTGGCGTCGATCTGACCACGCTCGACGCTCTGAATGCCGGCGCGGAAAATCTCCCCGATATAGGCGCCGGCGATCAGGCTGAGCGCCAGAATGCCCAGCGGATAAGGCGATGGACCGAACAGATCTCGGCCCAATCGCGCGAAGCCTTGGCCAATGATTAGGATTGTGACGATGGCAGGAAGCCCGCGGAAGATATCGGTGTAGACTCGGGCAAGGAGTTTCAGCGGCCGGTTCTCGGAAATCCCCATCACGGCGAGTACGATACCGATCAGCGTCCCGAAAAACGTCGAGGCAAGGGCCAGGATCAGGGTGTTCTTGAGGCCGACCATCACCATGTTCGGCAGAACTTCTGCCATCGCCTGGAAATCAAGAAAGCTGCGGGCGAAGTTGTCGAACCAGCTCATATCAAGTCCATCTATAACTCGGCCGGGCACCGTTGCTCACGGGCCCGGCCGGAAACGCTAACGAATACGCGCGAATTTACTTCTTTGGCAGATATTGATCCGGCATCGGGGTACCCGGGAACCATTTCTCGTGAAGCCGTTTCCAGGTGCCATCGTCCATGGCCTCTCGCAATGCCTTGTTGAGCGCTTCTCGGAAGGCGTCGTTGCCCTTCTTGACCACGAAACCGGCTGGCGCATCGAAGGACGGCACGTTCATTGTTATCTTCAGGTTCTTATAGCGCTCCACATACTGCTTGGCCGACTCATAGTCAGTAAAATGCCCATCGATCGTCCCGTTGTTCAGCGCCGCCACGGCAGTGTTGTTGTCCGGGAATTTGACGATGTCGCCCTTCAGATTCTTCTCGGCATAGATTTCCTGCAACGTCCCCTGGATCACGCCAATGCGCTTTCCGGCGGTGCTCTCATTGCTCGTCAGAGCCGGATCAGGCGAAATGATCGACAGGTAGCCAGCGAGATAGCCGTCGCCAAAATCCACGGTCTTCTTGCGCTCCGCGGTCGTGCCAATGGCGGCGACAGCGACGTCGAAGCGACCGTTGGCGACAGAGGGCAGCAGGGCCGAGAATTCCTGACCGGTGAAAACGACCTGCTCCTCCTTGAACCCGAGCCGGCGCGCTACGTCGCGGAAGAGTTCAGCGTCGAAACCGGTGAAGTTGCCGTTGGCGTCGGTGAAGACATAGGGTTTCGCATCGCCCATGGTTCCGACGCTGATCACCGTCGGGTCGATGAGGTTGTAGGGGTTGTCGGCCGCTTTTGCCTGCGTTGATGCGGCCAACGTGCCAAGTCCTGTCACCAGCGCGATCGTCAGCGCCAGACCGGATTTCACAAATTGGCGCCTGCTCGAATTCGTTTGCATGTCTTCTCCTCTTACGATTGGCCGAAGTCGGCCTGCGGTCCCACTCGACGACCCATCCATCAAAACGCTCTTTCATGGCGTTGGTTAGATGAATGAGAACGTTATCACTTTGACTAGCATTGTCTATTTCTCGCGTCAATTGCTCAGTTGAATTCCCCAACTAGACGGTTCTCTCGTCTTGAATGCGCCGAGCTCCGCGGAGGACCTCCGGCGTGATCTTTCCTAGATCAATTGCTGCCGCATAGCCGATCGCCCCGTAGTACCGGCAGGTAGCAGCCGCCGCCTCCGCGGCTTGGCTAAGAATGTCCTGAGGCGCCTCTTTCTTAAGCAGGCCGAATAGCGTTCTTGCGATGAAGGTGTCGCCCGCGCCCAGGGTGTCGACGGGTTCGACCAACCGCGCCGGGGTTCGGTAAGAGACGGTGTCGCCGTGAAGCACCGCGCCGGCCCGACCGCGAGTCACAAGAACCCACCTTGAACCAAATGCGAGCAATTCGGCTGCGATTGCGGCCAATTCCTTGTCGTCGAGACCGTCACCCGAGACACAAGCCAGATAGCAATAGGGCCCAATCTCGCGTCGGTGTCCCGGTTCCCGGCGGGTGGAAAAATCATAAGACAACAGTGACTTACTTGATACAGCGGCAACCCACGGGTCCAAACCGCTGGACTGGCCGATGTGGACGGCCTGAAAACCCGAGAGAAAATCCAGATCTTCTTGCGTCGGCGTGAACACCGAAACTCCGAGATCGAAGTCCAGGAAAATCCGATCGGCGTTGCGGTGACCTATGAGGCAGTAGGCGGTCGGCCCTTCAAGGCGCCGCAATCGGGTGATGTCCACGCGGTCGGACTTGAGTGCGGCGTGGATCAAGTCCCCTGCCCGGTCTTTGCCGATCGCCCCAACATAGGCCGACTGCCCGCCGAAGCGGCTGACATACACCGAGACATTGAGGCAATTTCCGCCAGGATACATCTCGCCGCGAGCGAGATAACAATCGACCACGTTGTCGCCCATCGCGGCAATCTTGACCATCGCAGGACTTTCAGTTTAAAGGGTGTGATAACGTTCGCACAATGGCCCGCCATTGTCAATTGTGCGCCGGCCCAAGCTCTGTCAACGAGAAGAGGAACCTAATGATTTTCGCCCTCCCCGCCGACGTTGAACGCGCCCTGGCCGCTACGGCGGGCAGGCAGTTTTCGCATCTATTCCTCGTGGCGTGCGGCGGCTCGCTCTCGATCATGGTGGCAGGCAAATACTTTGTCGACCGTCACAGCGGCACATTCGCCTGCGATATCTACAACGCGGATGAGTTCGTCTGCCGAGATCCGCGACGGTTGGGACCTGACGCGCTCGTCGTCCTTTGCTCGCAGACAGGCACCACCCAGGAGACCGTGCGAGCGGCCAATCATGCAAAGGATCAAGGCGCGACGACAATCGGCATGACGCTCGACCAGATATCGCCCCTCGCGCAGGCGGTCGACCACGCAGTCGCCTACCAGGCCTCCTACACGACGGGCAAACCGATCGATGCAGCCCGCAGCAACTACGGCGTGCTCTACATGTTGCTCGCCGGCCTAATCGATGCTCGGGAGGATGCCGGGCTGACCGCCGATCTGCTGATGAGCCTGAGCCATCTTCAGCCGGCGATCGAACGTGCGCACCGGACCTATGCCGACCGGTTTAAGGCCTTCGTACCCCGTTTCGCGCCGCGCAAAGCGATCTACACACTGGCCAGCGGTGCAAGCTACGGTGCGGCGTATTCCTACGCCATCTGCGTGTTGATGGAGATGCAGTGGTACGACTCGCAAGCCATACACGCCAACGAGTTCTTTCACGGCCCGTTCGAGGTGGTGGACCGGGATACTTGCTTCGTGGTCTTGATGGGTTTGGACGAGACGAGGCACCTTACGGAACGCGCTCGCGATTTCCTTTTCAAGCACGGCAGCCGGGAAAACATCCTGGTGCTCGATGGAGCGGAACTCGACCTCAGCGGTATGTCCGAACACATCAAACCCTATCTCGTGCCCTTGGTCTTCTTCGACACTCTATGGCGTTTTGCCTATACGCTGGCTGGTCTGCGCGGCCAGCCGATGCTCGAGGGCCGGCGCTACATGAAGAAGCTCACGGACTACTAGTTCCGCCGCGCTCTGCAGCCATCCAACAACTCCCAGCCCGGCTTCTGCGTAGAAGGATTTTTCTATGACTGCATCCCCAAAACCGCGCCAAGTCGTCGTCATCGGCGCTGGCATCTTCGGCATCTCTTCCGCGCTGCACCTCGCTCGTCTTGGCTTTGATGTAACCATTGTCAACGACGGCGCGCCGGCCAACGGTGCATCCGGCCGTTCACTTTCCTGGCTGAACTCAGCGCGACGTGCTGACACTGCTTACCACCGCTTGAGGCTTGCGGGCATCGACCGTTATCGGACCCTGGCGGCCACAAGGCCGGAAACGGCGTCGTGGCTTCGCTTTGACGGCGGCCTCACCTGGGATGCGGATGATGGGACGAACCAGATCGCCTCCATCTGCCAGCTGGAGCAGGATATTGGTTATGACGCGCTTCTGCTCGGCCCTGCCGAAGTCGGCGCAGTGACGCCCGGTGTCAACGCCAGCGCAATCACCCCGCAGGGTGCCATCTTCAATCCTGGCGAAGGATGGGTTGACCTGCCCTGCCTGATCGATCTGCTGCTCAATGAGTTCCGCTCCCGCGGCGGCAAGCTCGTCCAGAACGCCGGACGCGTGCGGATAGATGCCACAGGTGGTCGCGCGCGTGGCGTCGTCACTGCCGACGGTGTGCCGTTAAAGGCGGATGCAGTGGTCCTTGCCGTTGGGCCAGCGACGCCTGCCATGCTTGCGGAGATCGGAGTTCGTGTCCCCGACGCCACGCCGATTTCACTCCTCTTGAAAACCAAGCCGATCAAGACCGAGCTCCGTGCCGTGCTGAATACGCCGCGCGTGGCGGTGCGCCCGACGCCGGATGGCGAACTTGTTTTGGATTCGGCGTGGTCGGAGGAAGAAGTCGTGGTCAACTCTGATGGAACTTACACCGTGCACGACAAGACCGTCAAAGGACTGCTCGACGAGGCTAGTGCGGTGCTCGAGGGCAATCGGCGGCTCCAACTCGCTACCTATGCAGTTGGCCCGAAGCCCATCCCGGGCGACGGCGAGCCAGTGCTTGGCTCCGTCGAGACCGTCGCCGGGCTTCACGTCGCCTTTAGCCACAGCGGCGCCACGCTTGGATTGATCGTCGGCGAATTGCTTGCCAAAGAAATCGCCTCAGGCAATCCGCATCCCATGCTTGCAACGTTTCGCGCTAGTCGATTCAGCTGAAAGGGCAATTGCGGCAAGGCCGAACTGTCCAAGCGCGGACGCTCAAGGGAGAAGATGAATGCCCCGCAAACTATGGCCAGATAGCCGCTCGCGATCCACTGGAGTGCGCTGAGCGCGACAAGTTGCGCAAGCCTCAATTCAAAGCCAAGAAGATCGAAAGGCAGACTGCACCGAAGAGCCCGGCGGTCTACCTTGTGGGAATTAGGTGCAGTGCAGACTTCCCGCCCTTCACGGGCGCCGCTGACAGCTTGCGGTCAAAGCTGGCAAGTTGGCCGCCTCGCGCCTTGGCGAGCGTGAGAAGGTACGTATCCGTGACCTGTGCCGAAGTCAGGATTTTCGCTGCATCGATGTCGCCGGAGCCAACCAGGCTCACATCGTCGGGCCAGAAGCTGTGCCCGTGCAGAGCCCGCAACTTGGTAACGATTTGCGCAACGATGGCGGGCGAGCCGGGAGAATTAGGATATCTTTGGTTCCCGACGATGCGCAGGACGCCGTTTTCGGTGATCGGACAAGTAGCCCATGCCGCGTTGCCCGTCTCTTCGAACCAGCCATGCGCGTCGCCATAGGCGACGTGACCAGGATCGATCAGTGCGATCAGCACATTGACACCGAGCAGGAAGGTCAAGGCAGTTCGTTTCGCAAGGCGTTGACCGTCTCAAGCGTGACAGGAGGTGCATGCGGCCGAGGCGACAGAAGAGGAATCCCGTTGCGCTCGCCGCCAGCTTGAGGCCGGCGCAGCGAGCGCCGGGCGAGATCGCTAATGACCTCGCCGAGGCTACGACCCTGCTGCCGGGCCATGGCCCTGGCCGCGACCAGGACGTCGTCATCAATCGCCAGTGTGGTTCTCATATCACTCTCCTGACGCGCATCAAACATCACGCATGATGTGGACTAGCTACGTCGGACACTCAAGCGGTGCGAATACCCGGCGGATTTGCGTGGAACACGTTTTGCCGGAAAGATCGTCGCTCCGCGGCTTCAACCTTTATGCGACGAAAACTGCGCCCGCGGTAATCAGCGAAACGCCAAGCCAGTTCGGCAGGGACAATTGTTATCTGAGGAAAACCGCACGGAATACCGTGTCAAGCGCGACGCTTAGCGTGGCGTCACCGAGCAACTCGCCCTCCCACAATGCAGCACCAGGGCTGCGATGACATGTCTTGATCGTGTTGCTGAAGTCGGCCAGATCCTACGTCGATAACGGCCTTGATCAGACCGGACTTCTGCTGCGCCCAGATTGCGATGTCGCGTGGGCTGTCGCGCAGGGTGGTGCGGTGGGTGACAAGCTGGTCGATTGGTATTTTTCCAGCGCGAATCGAGGCAATGACGTGCTGGAAATCGCTACGAGTCGCGTTGCGACTGCCGATCAGCATCATTTCCCGTTTGTGGAACTCTGGATCGGAGAAGCTTATATCGTCCGGCACGACGCTGACCATCACCATGACGCCGCCATAGGCAACATAGGCAAAGGCAGACTGCATCGAACGGCTGTTTCCCGTTGCGTCGAAGACGACGTCGAAACCTGCTCCCGCAGTTCGCGCCGCTATCGTTTCGATGATCGAAGGTCAGCCGCTCGGTATCGACGTCCATGACGGTCACGTTCTGTTGCGCGATTCGCGCAAAGAGCGCCGTGCCGAGGCCGATCGGCCCGGCGCCGATAACCAAGGTGCGATTGCCCGGCCCCGCCATGGATCTGCGGACCGCGTGGGCACCGATGGCCAGAAACTCGACCGTGGCAGCCTCGACCGGTGACAGGCCGGCCGCTGGAATCAAGTTCTGCGCCGGCACGAGAATCTGCTCACTCATGGTACCATCACAGTGCACCCCAAGCACCTCGATCGACATGCAGCAGTTAGGCTTGCCCTGGCGGCAGGCGGCACAATGTCCGCAGGCAAGATAGGGATTGACGAGGATTTGCTCTCCGACCGACAGGTCCACGGGCGCGTTGATTGCCGCGATTGTTCCCGAAACCTCATGGCCCATGACGCGTGGATAGGCGAGGTAAGGATGCCTGCCCTCGAAGATGTGGTAGTCGGTTCCGCATATCCCGACATAGGCGACATTGACCAGTGCCCAGCCCTCCGGCGGAGTGCCTGGTGCCTGCTGTTCCTCAAACACCAGCCTGCCGGGCTCGGCGCATCGCACGACTTTGATGGTGGAGTCCATGATTGTAGTTCCACCCCTTCGCTAAGCTGGAGTCCGGCAACAGAAAGTGGGGGCGGGGGGGGAGCCCCCCCGCCCCCCCGGGGGGGGCACACGGAGAGTTAGGGGTGGGCGCGGCCCCCCCAGCGCCCGCCGGTGCCCTGGTGGGCGCCCGGGGGGCCCCCCCGGGGGGGGGGGGCCCCCCCCGCCCCTCGTCGTTCCCGCCCTCCTCCCCCCCCCCCCCCCCCCCCCCCCCCCCCCCCCCCCCCCCCCCCCCCCCCCCCCCCCCCCCCCCCCCCCCCCCCCCACCACTGGTGGATCACTCGAAGTCCTTGACGTTCTGCAGCGTCACCAGTCCGGCGCCGGTATCCACATTGGCCTCGACGGGTTCCCCACGGATGGCCTTGACGACAGTGTCGATGCCAAGCTCACCCATTTTCGCTGGAAATTGAGCTACGCTGGCGTCCTCCGCCCCCGACTTGATCGCCTCGATCTCACCGCAGCAGGCGTCAAAGCCGACCACTATGAGGTTGTCGTTGGCAATGCCGGCATTGCTGATCGACTTGACGGCGCCAGGGATCGGCGGGCCGCAGGCCGAGTAGATCGCCTTGAGATCGGGATTGGCGGTCAGGATATCTTCGGCCACTGACGTACCAAGTTCCAGCGTGCAGTTGGTTGCACCCTTGCCGACGACCTCGACCTTGACGTCGCCCAATCCTTCCATCATGCCGGTGACCCGGTCATCGAGAGCCGGCACCCCGGGAACGCCTTGCAAAATACCGATCTTGTCACCGCTCTTGAGCACCGTCTTCAAATACTCTCCGGCGATCTTGCCGCCGTTGAGGTTGTTGGTCGAGACCAATGCCGTCTGGCCTTTCCAGTTGGGAATGCTGTTGTCGACGAGAACCACCTTGATGCCGGCGGCGACCGCCTTGTCGAGCGCCGGCGCGACCGTCGGGTCGACCGGCGTGATTGCCAGCCCCTTGACGCGCTGCGTGATCATGGATTCGATCAGTGCGATCTGACCTTCGATGTCGGTGGCCGCCTGGCCCTGGCCGGTGACCAGCTCGATTTCCGGATGAGCGGCCGCGTATTTTTTGGCGGCGTCCTCCATGGTCGAGTAGAACGGCACCGGGAATTTCGTGATCAGGCCGATCTTGATCTTGTCTGCGGCCGAAGCCGGCATAGAAAACGCAACGGCGATCGCCAGCCCTGCGAACAGTTTTCGGTTCATTGGCATTGTTTTCCTCCCTTGGATTGAGACGCCTCCCTGCGGGAGACGCTTCAGGCATTTGCGGACCGGAACGGTCCCCAAATCTCGAACGGGTCAGGCTCCAACGATCATGGAAACCAGCTCCTGTTTGTTGTCCTTGGTCGGCACCAGTTCGCCGACCCTGCGGCCCTGGCGAAGCACCACCGCGCGATCGGCGAGTTCGACGACGTGTTCCATGTTGTGAGTGATCAGGATGACGGCATTGCCCTGGTCGCGGAGCGCAGCAACCAGATTGAGCACCTGCCGTGATTCACGCAGGCCGAGTGCGGCGGTCGGCTCATCCAGAATGACAACCTTGCGGGCGAATACGGTCGAGCGGGCCACGGCAATGGCTTGTCTTTGTCCACCCGACATCATGGCGACGACGGCATCCAGCCGCGGCAACGTGACCTTGAGATTCACCAACAGAGCGCGGGTCTCGGCGTCCATTCGGCGCTGCTGCAGAAGTCGCAGGCCGCGCGGAAGCCATTGCGGGCCAGCTAACTCGCGACCGGCAAAGAAGTTCTGTCCCGGTGTCAGATTGTCGAACAGCGCCAGGTCCTGATAGACGGTCTCGATGCCGGCGAAGCGCGCATCCGCAGGGGAGCGTATCTGCGTTGGCGCACCATCCAAAAAGATCGCGCCGGCATCGAGTTGGTGCACCCCGCTGATGCATTTGGTTAGCGTCGATTTGCCCGCGCCATTGTCGCCGAGCAGGCCGACGATCTCGCCTCGCCGAACCTCGATGCTGACATCGTCCAGGGCCAGAACCGAACCGAAACGCTTGGTAGCACCGCATACCGCCAGCACGGGATTGTCCGCGGTGACCGCATGATCGGCGTTGGCCGCAGCAGCGATCATGACTGCCTCCCGGCTTGCAGGACACGCACACGTCCTTCGAGGTAATTGCGCAGCACGTCGGACTCGACCGCTATGACGATGACCACGCCGATGACGATGAGCTGGAAAAAGACGTTGACGTTGAGCAGGTTGAGCGCGTTGCGGATAACGCCGATCATGATGGCGCCGATCAAGGCATGGCCGAGGTGGCCGCGACCACCAAGAAAGCTGGCGCCGCCAATGATCACCGCCGCGATCGTATCCAGTTCCAGCAGATTGCCGAACAGCGGCGAACCGGCGTCGGTGCGGCCGGCAAGGATGACTGAACCGATGCCGGCGCACAGCCCTGAGATGACATAGACGGAAACCAGGACCCAGGACACGGGAATACCCATGCGCAACGCAGCGTCGGGCCGGCCGCCAACCGCATAAATCCAGCGCCCCCAGACCATGGTTTTAGCCATGACGAAAAGCACCGCGGCAACGCCGGCAACAACGAAAACCGATCCAGGCAGACCCCAGACCGCGTCGCGGCCAAGCGCATCGATCGAATCCGGCATGCCAGGGATGGCGCGGCCATCGGCCAGTTGCAGCGCCAACCCCTTGGCGATGCTCAATGTTGCCAGCGTGATGATGAAAGGATGCGGCAGTCGGCCGAAGACATAGAAGAGCCCGTTGATCGCGCCGACCGCGGCACCGCAGCCAACCATCACCGCGATCACAACGATGGCGGGGGCGCCAGCATGAAAGCTCAGCGCGCCAACGACGGAAGCCAGCGCAAGGTTCGAGCCGACGGAGAGATCGATGCCGCGTGTCAGGATGACCAGATGCTGGCCCATCGCCACAACCGAGATGACGGCGGTCTGGGCGAGGATGTTGCTGAGATTGCGTCCTGTCAGGAAATAGGGTGACAGAAAGCTGAGGACGGCGACCAGCAGCACCAGGATGACGACCGGACCAGCGCTCAGCAGCATCAGGCCAAGCGCAAGGCCGGGGACGGCTTCTGATTTCCTGGATGCCGGCAACGCGGCCTCGCCGACAGTCGTGCCGGTGTTTCCCGTTTCAGGCAAATTTCCCCTCCCCGCCGCAGCTTGTGCGAGCCGCGTCGTCAAAAACTCAATTCGTGCCTCTTCTTATCGATAAAAAACAACCAGCAGGGTCGGGTCAAGTTGTTTTTTATGGATAAAGTTCATGCTAAAAAGGACAAGGTATTGTTCCAAAGGAAAATCCGATGAGAACGGACACCGTCTACAAGAAGGCCTTCAATCGAGCTGCAAATATGCTGCGCGACGGACAATTGGCCGGCGAACTTCCTTCCGAAAATGAGCTTAGACGGCGAATGTGCGTCAGCCGCACAACCGTCCGAAAGGTTTTGCGAGAACTTGTTAACCGCGAACTTGTCACCGAACGCCACGGCCTCAGAGCGACGGGCCGCGCGGTCGACGACAACGACTACTATCCGGACGCCGAAACTACGCCTCGCGCCAAACATGTCGAACAGCAGTTCATGGAGTGGATGCTGCGGGGTGACACCAGGCCCGGAACCAGCATCAATGAGCTTGAGCTTGCACGACAATTCGGTGTTGCGACCAATGGAATTCGCGAATTCCTGATCCGCTTCAGCCGGTTTGGACTGATCGAGAAAAGGCCGAATACAGGCTGGCTTTTCAAGGGTTTCACTGAAGACTTTGCACTTGAGCTCTTCGAGATCCGGGTGATGTTTGAACTGCGTTCGGCACAACTGTTTTCACTGCAGCCGAACAGCTCTCCGCTATGGTCGAAACTCGCCGCGCTCAAGATGGCGCATGCCGACCTGCTGGAGCGAATTGAGAGCCGCTTTCACGACTTCTCCGGCCTGGACAACCGGTTCCACCGGCTCATAAACGAGGCATCACCGAACCGCTTCATCGATGATTTCTACGACATCATCACGTTTATTTTTCACTACCACTATCAGTGGAACAAGCAGGACGAAAAGCAGCGCAACCTTGCCGCAATCCACGAACACATTGCCTATATCGATGCGCTTGAGAGCCGCAACTCCACTCGGATTGAGGTAGCCTGCCGAGCGCATCTGGCTTCAGCAAGGGAAACACTGATGCGTTCGCTTACGGGATTTGATGAAACCAGTATCAATGCATAGCGAAAGACCTTTGATCCTGGGAGAAAACTCAGCGCGATGCAGGCGTTTTGTGATCCGAGGCCGAATTGGCGGTGACAAGTTCTCCTTCCAGAAAGGGAACCGACGCACCCCTTTGAGACGCGTCGGAAGAAGGTCTACGCGTGGCGGATTTCTGTCCCAAGCACGTTCAGGCACTCGCGGATAAACGCTGCAAGCGCCGTCCAGCCCTTGGCTGAAACCATCGTGCCGTCGACATATGCCTCCGTTGGAGACAGGTCGATATAAGTGCCGCCCGCAAGCGTCACTTCGGGCTCGCACGCCGCCAGTGCGCCGACCTTCTTGCCACGCACGACGCCGTCTACCGCAATCAGGATCTGCACGCCGTGGCAGATCGTGAAAATGGGTTTTTTGCTCTCGTGGAAGTGGCGCACCATCGCCTGCACGCGCTTGTCGGTGCGGATGTATTCGGGGCCGCGACCGCCGGCGCAGTACACAGCGTGGTATTGCTCCAGCTGCTTCTCAGCGTCGGAGAAGGTCTTGTTGATCAGCGCATAGTGGCCGAGCTTTTCGGTGTAGGTCTGATCGCCCTCGAAATCGTGCAGCGATGTTTTGATCACGTCTCCGGCGCTTTTGTCTGGGCACACGACATGGACAGTGTGGCCCACCGCTTCCATCGCCTGCTGGTAGACGAAGATTTCGTATTCCTCGGTGAACTCACCGGTCAGCATTAGGATCTTTTTGCCTGGCATGGTCGTTTCCTTTCCTATGACAACGGCCCGGCGAGCCATATGCTCGCCCGGTATTTGAGTTTTCAAAGGGTGAATCGGGGGAGTATTCCTTGGCATTGGCCTGCGTGATCAAAGTGGCGTCCAGCTTCACGTTGCCCCGAACCGGTGCCTGCCCAATCAGGTTGGCGACGGTCATGTAGACAGCCGATACGCCTGCCTTCCCTGCATCGATACGAACCGCAATGGACATCGGGACCGTCTCAGTCGAACGCCAGCAACAAGCGGTCGCGGGAATGCTCGATATGGCGACGCATCGCCTGCTCGGCAGCGGCAGGATCGGCCGCAGCGAAAGCGGCCAGGATGGCCTCATGTTCGTCAAGCGCCTCTTCGGTGACGCGCGAATGGAACATCAGGCGAAATATGTGGAAGTGGGTATGCTGGTGCGCCAGCGTTTCGCGCACGAGTTCGTTGTTGGCGAATTCCATGACCTTGTCATGGAAAATGGCATCCTGGCGGGCGAAGTTGGAATACCTCAGGCGCTCGTCCTTGCCTTCACGGCGCGCCATGACGCCCGCCGATTCCTGAAGCTGTGCGAGCTTTACCTCGTCCATGAGCGCGGCTGCCTTGGCCGCGCCATGAGGCTCGAGCAGCAGGCGAAGCTCGTAGAGTTCGTCAAACCGTCGTTTCGTGATCTGCGGCGCAGCGCGGTAACCGATCAGATGCGTCTTCAGCACCAGGCCTTCGCCTTCGAGCCGGCCGAGCGCCTCGCGGATCGGCGTGTGGGAGACGTTGAATTCCTTGACCAGACTGTCGACCGTGATGCGCGAGCCCGGCGCAATCTTCAGCGACATGAGTTGCGCAAAAATCGCTTCGTAGACGTCCTCAACCAGGCTGCTGGAGCGCTGGATACGCCCGCCGGCGAGGTTCGCTTCGTCTAGACTGGGTAAGTTCATGGCCTGCATGTTTTGCCTCTTGACACATTGAGTTGCTAACACGATGCTCCGACCAATGCAATCCTATATCCTATACGATTTTATAGAGGATATAATTTGAGGCTGTTTCAAGACAAAGCAATCGTACTTGCGATGGCCCTGCTGGAGCAGCGGGCCGACTCCGCGGTCCGGGCTTCCTCACCGTCCGAGCCTGAACGGACCGTCAGCGCTCCGGGCGATGGTTCAACGCGTCGGAACGCAAGCGCGCTGCAACTGGGGTTTGGCGTCAAACCCAGCCTTTGGGCCGAGTTGAACGGCCTTTCGCATTCCAATCCAGACATCATCACAGGATGCAGATAATGAGCCTTTTCGCTGCCATACGGCTGCCGCGCGAAATCCTCTTCGGGAAGGGCCAACGCCACGTCATTCCGGTTGTCGCGGCCAGGCTCGGGCGTCGCGTGCTCGTCTGCACCGATGAACGTTTTGCCGCAACGGGCCCGTTTGGAGAGATCGTCGCGGCGCTGCGAGCCGCCTCGATAGACGTACTGGTGCATGATCGCGTGCTACCCGACGTTCCCCGGGACACCGTTGCCGTCTGCATTGAGGAAGCACGGAGGTTCGCGCCCGACATGGTGATCGGCATTGGCGGCGGCAGTTGTCTCGATATGGCCAAATGCGCCGCGTTGCTCATCACTCACGGCGGTCAGCTCCAGGATTACTACGGCGAGTTCAAGGTGCCCGGCCCGACGCTGCCGCTGATCGCGGTGCCGACAACAGCCGGCACGGGCTCTGAAGTGACCCCGGTCGCCGTAATCTCCGATCCGGATCGCACTCTGAAGGTCGGCATCTCCAGCCCATATCTGATCGCGGCCGCGGCCATCTGCGATCCTGAACTGACGATGACATGCCCGCCGGCATTGACGGCGATCGCAGGCGCCGATGCGCTGACGCATGCAATCGAGGCCTTCACGGCCGTCAGGCGGGGGACCGATCCCCGCCTTCCGCAGAAACATGTCTTTATCGGCAAAACCGCTTTGACCGATCATTTCGCCCTGCTGGCGATCAAGCTGCTTGGCCGAAGCCTTGAAACGGCATACCGCCAGCCCTCTGACGAGGACGCCCGGGCCGACGTGATGATGGGTGCACTGGCCGCCGGCTGTGCGTTCGGAACGGCCGGCACAGCGGCAGCGCACGCCGTGCAATACCCGGTTGGCGCGATAACCCACACCCCTCACGGATTGGGTGTCGCCACCATGCTGCCATACGTCATGAAGTACAACAGAACAGCCGCAGCGACCGAGATGGCCGAGATCGCCAACGCGCTCTGCCTCGATGGTAAAGGCCGGACGCCCGAAGAGTTGGCCGACGCGACCATTGGCGAGGTCAGTCGGCTGTTTGGGGCAATCGGGATCACCCCCTCGTTGGCCGAACTGGGGCTGCCCGCCGATAAGCTCGATTGGACGGCGGAACAAGCGATTGGTATCGAGCGCCTCATCAAGAACAATCCGCGTCCATTCGACTTGGGGTCCATGCGCCGCCTGGTCCAGGCCGCCTTTGATGGCGACCTCGCCAGCATCATGTAACAATCGGGAATATCGAGATGAACACGTTTTCACAGGTTCTGTCGGATGATCAGGGCATCAGCGACTTCCACACAATCTCGCACGGGCTGTATATTGGCGGCCAATGGCGCCAGTCCGCGGATGGCAGGGTGATTCCGGTCGTCGATCCTTCGACCGAGGCTGTCATCGCCGCTGTGCCCGATGCGACCGTGAACGACGCGGCCGCTGCCGTTGACGCCGCTGCCAAGGCAGCCCACGGCTGGCGGACAACGTCGCCGCGAAGGCGTTCCGAGATCCTCAGACGCTGCTTTGAGTTGATGACGGAACGATCGGAGGCACTGGCTACTCTCATCGCATTGGAGAACGGCAAGGCTCTGCGGGATGCCCGCGGCGAGATCGCTTATGCCGCGGAATTTTTCCGCTGGAATGCCGAGGAGGCCGTTCGCATTACTGGCGAATTCGGTATTGCGCCTTCCGGCACCAACCGCATCGTGGTCGACTACGAACCGATCGGCATCTGCGTCCTGATCACGCCTTGGAATTTCCCTGCCGCGATGGCGACCCGCAAGATCGCGCCAGCACTTGCCGCTGGATGCACGGTGATCTTGAAGCCAGCCAGCGAGACCCCGCTTACCGCCTACGCGCTGGCCGCGCTCTATCAGGACGCAGGCGTGCCACCGGGGGTGGTCAACGTCCTGACGACCTCCAGTCCGGGCCCTTTGACAGCCGCCATGCTGGCCGACCCGCGAGTGCGCAAGCTCTCCTTCACCGGTTCGACGGGTGTGGGTCGCGCTCTGCTGGCAGAGGCTGCCGGGCATGTGGTTTCGTGTTCGATGGAACTCGGCGGCAACGCACCGTTCATTGTGTTCGACGACGCCGATCTCGAAGCGGCGCTCGATGGCGCAATGGTGGCCAAGATGCGTAACGCCGGTGAGGCCTGTACGGCCGCCAACCGCCTCTACGTGCAATCTGGCATTTACGAAGCCTTCTCGGATGGCCTCGAGAAGCGGATGTCGTCGCTCAAGGTCGGCCCTGGCACCGACCCGGACACGGAATGCGGACCCATGATCACGAAAAAGGCGGTCGAGAAAATAGATCGCCTTGTCATCGACGCAGTCGCACGCGGCGCGCGGGTCATGTGCGGCGGCTCAGTCCTGTCCGGAACTGGTTTCTTCTACCCTCCTACAGTGCTTCGCAACGTGCCAGGTGACGCAAAGATGGCGCATGAGGAGATATTCGGGCCCGTGGCGCCGATCTCGAGCTTCGACACCGAGGCTGAGGTCATCGCACGCGCCAATGACACCGAATATGGGCTTGCTGCCTACATCTACACGCGCGATCTGGCACGCGGCATGCGGGTGGCCTCCCGGATCGAGGCCGGGATGATCGCTGTCAACCGGGGGCTGATGTCCGATCCGGCAGCCCCCTTCGGCGGCGTCAAGCAGAGTGGGCTCGGCCGCGAGGGAGGGCAGCATCATGGCATTGCCGAGTTCATGGAGGCGAAATACCTCGCCATCAGCATGTGAGCAGAAGAATGCAAGGCGATCCCTTTCGCATCCGCGACCACGTCGCGGATTTTGACGAAATCGTGCAGGAGTTCGTTGGCCGCAGCGAGGCCGCCCGCGCCACCATTGCGATGACTGCGGACGTGGCCTACGGACTGGATCCGACCGAAACCATGGATCTGTTCTTTCCCGCGGGGAAAAGAACGGCGCTGCCGGTGCACATCTTTGTCCATGGCGGCTACTGGAGAATGTTCTCCAAGCGCGACTATTCATATGTCGCGACGACGATTAGCCAGGCCGGGGCCATTGCCGTCATCCTTGATTATGCTCTAATGCCCAAGGTCAGAATGGCGACGATCGTCGACCAGTTGCGCCGCGCCAAGCAGTGGGTCCTCGCCAACATCGCCGATCATGGCGGAAACCCGGCGGCCCTGACTGTCAGTGGTCATTCGGCAGGAGCCCATCTTGCAACGTTTCTGTTCGACGGCGAGCATACCCCCTCGAATGTGAGGGCAGCCCTTCTGCTGAGCGGGCTCTACGATTTGAAACCGCTCCAGGATTCCTTTCTCGCCGACGAGATTGGAATAACCGACGAGGAAGTCGCCATGTTTACGCCGCTCGCCTGTCGGCATGATCCTCAAACCAGGGCGGCGGTTCTGGTCGGAGCCAATGAGACGCCACCCTTCCATCAGCAAGCCGATCGATTCAAAGCAAGCTTGGTGCGGCAGGGATCGTTGGTAACGTCGCATGTGCTCCCGAACCGCAACCACATGGACAGTGTCAGAGATCTTGGCGTGCCAGGGACGGAGGCTGCTGATTGCCTGACAGAACTGATCGCCAAGGCCCGCTGACTACCCTGCCGAGATACCGCTCACCCAGCGCAGCTTGACCGCAAGCGGTCCGCATTCGCTCCGGATGAGTTCGAGGCGACATCGCGGATCCCTGCGCCACTGCGTCCAGCCGCTGGTATCCACGTCCTAAATGTCGATGCGCTGCTCGCTATCCGGATCGAACAGGTTGACGCTCGCCGGATCGACGGCAAGAAATATTGGCTCTTTGCGCCGGCCGGCAAACCTCGGCGGCAGGCGCGCGATGATCGCGTTCTCGCCGACCTGCACAGTCACCATGGTTTCAGGCCCGGTGAGCTCTACCACGTCGATCTCCCCAATGATCGAAGCTCGATTCTCCGCAACGGTTCTCAGCTCTTCAGGCCGTATGCCCAACATCACCGGTCGCTCAGAGCCCACCTGCCGGTTCCGCGTCGGCAACACGATCGATACACCGCTCGCTTGAAACCGGACACCCTCCGAATCCGGGACCAGTCGTCCGGCAAGGAAGTTCATTGCCGGAGATCCGATGAAACTTGCCACGAACATATTGGCGGGCCGTTCATAGATGGTGCGCGGATCGCCCAATTGCTGGATGTAGCCGCTTTTCATGACGGCCACCTTGGTGCCCAGCGTCATCGCCTCGATCTGATCATGCGTGACATAGACGATGCTCGTGCCGAGACGCTCGTGTAGGCGCTTGATCTCCGTGCGCATTTCCACGCGAAGCTTGGCATCGAGATTGGACAATGGCTCGTCGAAGAGGAACAGCTCCGGGTCGCGCACGATCGCGCGGCCCATCGCAACGCGCTGCCGCTGTCCGCCCGAAAGATTGGCGGGGCGTCGATCGAGCAGATGGGAGATTTGCAACATTCGCGCGGCATCTTCCACGGCACGCGTGCGCTGGTCGGCGCCCACGCCACGCATTTCCAATCCGAAGCCGATATTCCTCGCGACCGACATGGTGGGATAAAGCGCGTAGGATTGGAACACCATCGCGATATTGCGGTCCTTGGGCGCAAGGTCGAGGACCGAGCGTCCACCGATCAGGATGTCACCGCCGGACGTGTCGTCGAGGCCGGCAATCATGTTGAGCAAGGTCGACTTGCCGCATCCGGACGGCCCGAGCAGAACCAGAAAGCCTCCGTCCTCGAGCTCGATGTCGACCCCGTGAAGAACCTGTACGGAGCCATAGGACTTGCGCACGTCCCTGATGGAAAGTGTCGCCATGCGAGTACTCCTAGCCTTTGATGGCGCCTGCGGTCAGCCCCTGAACCATGGTTCGCTGGACAATCGCGAAGAGCACGATGACCGGGATGATGCTGAGAATGCCGCCTGCCGCCAGAACGCCCCAAGGAAGCTGGAACTCTCCGACCATCAGTTGCAGGCCCACGGGCCAGGTGCGAGACCCCTGCCCGGTCGTGAGCATCAGGGCGAACAGGAACTCATTCCAGGCCGCGATGGCAATGAACACCGAACTTGCGACCAGGCCGTTCCGCGCAAGGGGCATGACGATACGGACCATGGCGCCAAGCCTTGTCGAGCCGTCGATGCGAGCCGCGCTCTCGAGTTCCTTAGGTGCCGAATCGAAGAACCCCTTGAGCATCCACACGAACAGCGGCAGCAGGAAACTCGTATAGGCAAGCGCTAGGCCGAAACGGCTGTCGACGAGCCCCACACCGCGCATAACAACATAAAGGGGAATGATCATCATGACTGCGGGAAACATGCGAACGACAAGATAGCCGAGCATGAGCTGATCTCGGCCTCGAAACGCGAAGCGAGAAAATGCATAGGCGGCAAGCGTGCCCGTGACGACGCAGATCGTCACCGTCAGCAAGGTAACGACGAGGCTGTTGCCTATAAGCCGTGGGAAACCTGACTGCGTCCAGATGGCGACATAATTGTCGAAGGTAACGCGGCTCGGGAGGTACTGCATCGTCTGGGTGACAATGTCGGCCTCATATTTGAGGGATGTCAGGAACATCCAGATCATCGGACCGATGCAGAACACCGTCAGGCTTGCGAGCACGATGTAGGTGGCGATGTTCGCGATCATCCGCCGGTGACGCTTGCTTTCAATCATCGCCCTGTCCTTTGGTAATCCTGGAGATGCGGATATACCCGGCCGCGAAGATCATCAGGGTCACGAACATCACCACCGACAGGGCGGATGCGTAGCCGAAATTGAATTCCTTGTAGGCGGTCTGAAAGGCATACAACGACAGCACTTGCGTGGCATCTCCCGGTCCGCCACCGGTGAGAATGAGGAGCAGATCGGGCGAATTGACCAGACCGATGACGCGCAGGATCACTGCCGCCGCGATGACGGTCTTGAGCATGGGCAAGGTGATCAGCCTGAGTTGTGCCGCCAGGCCTGCGCCGTCGACCGCCGCTGCCCTGTAGAGATCCTCGGGAATACCCTTCAGGCCCGCGAGCAGTAGCAGCGCGAAGAATGGAAACCCATGCCAGGCCTCGACGAGAATGGTCGCCGCAAGCGCAGTATTGGGATCAGCAAACCATGCCTTGTAGGCCTGCAGGACGCCTAGCCGGACAAGAAGGTCGTTGATGACTCCGAGCCGCGGATCGAGCAGCAAGGCCCACATATGACCCGCTACGACATTGGGTAGGAAGTAGGGAAGCAGGATGAGCACGGCGAAGATTTTCGTGCCCGGCAAATCCCTGTTGAGAGCTGTCGCGGCGAGAAGACCAAGCGATAGTTCCAGCACGACCGCGGCAGCAACCCACACGACGGTGTTCTTCAATGCGATCCAGAATACCGGGTCTGACCACATCGCTAGATAATGTTTGAAGCCGACCCAGCCATCCAACCCGGGACGCGTCAGACGCATCTCGCGAAAGCTGATGGCCATCCCGTAAAGCGTCGGATAGGCGATCACGAGAAGGATAAGGGCGAGGCTGGGAAGGAGCAGCAAATACATCCAGTATCGGGTCTCGGATAGTTCGCCGAGAGCCCGCATAGGCAGATATCTGCTCGAGCTTATTATCATGAATCTGCGATGCGAAAGCACCGTCCCGTTGCGTTCTGAGCACGGCTGCACGTCCGGGGATCAGCGGAGCGCCGCCTCCAGGCCCTGGATCATGCGGTCTACTGCCTGTTCCGGCGTCGACTGATCCGTCAGCACCGACTGGAAAGCGGGATTGACGACATTTTCGGACCAGCCCGCGGCGCCGACGAAATTGTTCGGCAGGCGTCCGAACTTGAGCGTTTCCGTCGCCGCATTATAGATCGGATTGCCGGTGATCCGCTGATCCTGCAGCGCAGCGGCGGAGGCCGGAAAATAGCCGGTCCCCTCGAGCAGGGCCAGGGCAGCGTCCGTTTGGCCCCAGAAGCTCACCCACCGCCAGGCAGCCTCGATATTGTCTTCCTTCATGACGCCGTTGCCGGCGTACGCGACGCGAGCGACATGCGCCTTCGGACCGGCCGGCATCGGCGCGGTCGAGAATTGTTCGCCCTGCTTCATCGCACTCGAGATTTCGTTCAGCGAACCGGTATGATGCCACACCATCGCAGTCTGCCCGGTGCGGAAGGCTTCCATGATCTGACGGTAGCTGTCGTGGGGCGCGCTCGGCGGCACGACCTTTTCCTTCAGGAAGAGATCGGAATAGAACGTTATCGCCTCAATCGCCGCGGCCCTCTCGATGGCCGGCTGCCCATCCTTGACGATCGGCGAGCCGAACGCCTCCATGACATCGATGACATATTTGAAACCGCCGGCGCCGGCGCGCATGCCGAAGGCATACCTGCCCTTCGAAGGATTGGTCAGTTTGCGGGATGCCTGAAGGAATTCGTCGAAATTTCGGGGTGGCCCCGCCAGTCCAGCTTCCTCGAAATAGTCTGCGCGGTAGTACATCCAGTCAACGAAGGCGAAGGCGGGAACCGCATAAATGACGCCATTGCTTGAAAGCCCGGTCCAGCGGTTGTCGGGAAAGTTCGCCTTGCCCTCCCACCCATTCACGCGCTCGGTAAGATCGATCAATCCCTCCATCGCGGTAAGATCGGCGAAGCGCTCGGCGATCACCATGGCGGTATCGGGACGCCCGCCGGCCAGCACGGCCGATGAAACCTTGGCCATATATTCCGAGTTCGGGATGTTTTCCTGGGTCACCGCCACATCTGCATTGGCCGCCTGAAACAATCCGATGATCTTGAGTAAGCTGGCCATTTCCGACTGACTGGTGAAGTGGTGCCAGTAACTCATGGCACTCGCGGCACGGGCACCACCAATGCGCCCTGCCATCGCGAGGGCCGCCGAACCCACGAGAAACTGCCTTTTGTTCAACCGCATGCGAACCTCCAAGATATCAGATCAGCAGACTGATCGATCAGTTGGAGTGTTGGGTAACATCATTTCCCAAGCCGTGCAACCGCGCCGGAGAGGCAAGCAACGACGTGTCAGACCAGACCAAGGTTCCGCTGCATGGCCGCCTGGAAATGGGACTGCAGCTTTGCTTCGGCAGCGTCGGCATTCCTGGTGCTGCAAGCCTCAAGGATGTCGAGGTGTTCCTTCAGTGTCCGGATCATGATTGGCGAGGTGAGTTTGCTGTCCAGCCGCAACAGACGTAGATAATTGTGCATGCGCCGATAGGTGCTATCGATCAAGGGATTGCGCAGCGCGCCGATGATTGCGCCATGCAGCTCTCCCTCCAGCGCATCCATCTCCTCCAGTTGCTCCTTTCCCACACCCTCCCGTTCGATGCGCCGGACCAGCCGGGAGTGCCGCATTTCCAAGGCATTCATGACGGCTTCATCGCCCTGCTCGGCAAAGACGCGAATTGCCGATCGCTCTATGATGGCGCGGAATTGGTAGGTGGCGCGCGTGAGCTCCATGCCAGGTTTTATGAACTGGATTCCGGAGCGTGGATGGATGGTGAGAATTCCTTCCGCCTCGAGCTTGCGCAGAGCGTCACGAAGCGGAGCGACGGGCACGTCAACGATCGCGGACAGTTCGCTCTGCGAAACGAATGCCCCGACCGGAACGCGCCTGTCGAACAAGCGTTCCAGAATTCGTTCGTAGGCAACATCGCTCATACGGGTGGCCGCCACCAGGGTATGAGAGATGGCTTTTGCTTTGCCCGCCACTTGCGGCACCTCCATTGATTCGGTACTGAGACATCTTAGCTGATAGATCAGTGCGTTATCATAAACGATCAGAAAGCCCCTGTGATGAGCCTTTCGCATTTTCGTATAACCCGATTTCAGTTCGCCCGCGACCGGGTAATCGGGGACAGTCAGGTTCGAGCCGACGATGTAAACGTCGCTGCGCTGGAACTCGTTTCGAAAAGTGGTGAAGTGGGACTGGGCTTCATCCAGACGCTCTTCAATCCCCTGCCCGACCAGACTGAGATTGAGACCGTTTTCGAAAACGAGGTTTGGCAGGGGCTGAAAGGACATAAGGCGATCGCGCTGGTTCATCGTGTGAACCGCCCGCGCGGTGGCAATCAGCGGGCGTACTCCCTGCCTTTTCATGAAGCGATCCAGGTGGCGCTTTGGGATCTTGCGGCAAAGGAAGCTGGCCTACCCCTTCACGTGCTGCTCGGCAGTCGTCGCAACCGTGTGAAAGCCTACGCCAGTGGCCTCGATTTTCACCTCGACGACGATGCTTTCGTCTCCTTGTTTTCCCACGCGGCGTCGCTTGGCTATTCCGCTTTCAAGATCAAGGTCGGCCACCCGGATTTCGATCGCGATCTGCGGCGCCTGGAGCTGTTGAAAACCTGCGTGCCGGCAGGCTCGGAAATCATGATCGACCCGAACGAGGCGTGGACCTCGAAGGAAGCGCTAATGAAATTGGTGGCGATCCGCGATGCCGGCCACGATCTTCTCTGGGTCGAGGATCCAATCCTGCGTCACGACCACGAAGGATTGAGAATGCTCAGGCAGGCCATGACATGGACTCAGATCAACAGCGGCGAGTATCTGGATCTTCAAGGCAAACGGCTTCTTCTGGAAGCCCACGCAGCCGACATCCTGAATGTCCACGGTCAAGTCACCGATGTTATGCACATTGGTTGGCTGGCCGCCGAGCTCGGCATCCCGGTCAGCATCGGCAACACCTTTCTGGAGATCGGCGTGCACATGGCGGTCGCGCTGCCGGAAGTCGAATGGCTGGAATATTCGTTTCAGAACTTCGATCATCTGGTGGAACAGCCCATCGAAATCCGGGACGGCTACGTCTATGCGCCCGATCGACCTGGCCATGGATTGGTACTGTCCGAAAGAGCGCGCGGCGAATGGATGAGACCAAGGCGCCTGATACGGTCGGAACTGGGTACCGCGCCAGAAAATGCACGCCTCCCTGGCAAGTGAGTGAATGACCGAGCCAGCTTGGGAGTTGGCGATGCATGGCACAATTCACGCCACCTCGAAGACCACATGTCCGAAGAACGTGCCGACACGATGCGCGCGATCATCTCCTGGGGCGCTACGCGGAGTTGTTCGGCTACGACGAGCCGTCGAAGCAATTCGACCTCGAGAACCCGGCGTGAGCGAGTTCGCAGGGCTGTCTTCTCAGGAACATTCCATGATTTCGATCGAACAGGCTGCCAATTAATTTGGGCATCGTCCTGCCGCGCGGGTCCGGGATCGGGTTCCTCGGTGCTGGAATTATGTTTCTCAAGAAGGAACTGAACGTGTGCGACCTCAATACTGCGCCGACCCGCTGGTCTTCCGCCGCGTTCGGCGTCCTCGCCAAGCCCGCCGGACGCTCCTCGCCGCGGTCGCGGCTGGTTAACCGAGTTCGAGCCCAGTTTCTCGTCCGTGTGGTCTGCCGCAATCCCGACGTCGGCATCGGTCATCTGAGCCTTCGGCGCCTCGACCGCCCCGATCTGAAGAGCACCCGCGCGTTTCGAGGTAACGTCCAGCAATCGGCGACAACCCGCAACCAATGCCGGTTGAAGCTGTTGTGGGACGGCTCGGCCTCGAGCCTGCGGTTTCGGCAGCGCGATAGTCTAGGGCGTCGAGACCTTGATAGAGTGTCGAAGATAGCTTCCGGCCTGGTTTCCACCGCCATACGAACTGCGGCGGGTGATCAATTGGCTGTCACATGAACCAGCTCATGAGCATTCCGACCATGCACATCGCCATAGCGATCGTGGAGGCCCATCCCAGCCAGCGCAGCCAGCCCTTGACGGTGAAGTCGCCCATGACCTTTGGCTGGGCTGTCATTATCATCATGACCGTCATGACCGGAACGGCGACGACACCGTTGACGACGGCTGTCCAATACAGCGCCTTGATCGGATCGATTGGACCGAACGTGATCGCTGCTCCGAGCCCCGTGGCCGCGGCAAGAGTGCTGTAAAACGCCACAGCCTCCCCAGGTCTGCGCGACAACCCCACGGGCCATCGTCTCGCCTCGCCAATGGCGTAAGCCGCCGCGCCGGCCAGGATTGGTACCGCCAGCAACCCTGTCCCGACGATGCCGAAAGCGAAGATAGCAAAGGCAAAATCGCCGACGATCGGCCGCAGCGCCTCGGCCGCCTGAGCGGATGTCTCGACGTCGGTGATGCCGGCTTTGTTCAAGGTCGCCGCGGTCGCGAAGATGATCGCCAGCGCGATGACGTTGGAGAATGCCATGCCTATGAGAGTGTCGGCGCGTATTCGCGAGAACGCGTCGACCGCCTGACGTGGAGCCCTCAACAACGATTTTCTGCGATGATTTGCGTGGACCTCTTCGGCCTCCTCTGACGCCTGCCAGAAGAAGAGATAGGGCGAAATCGTCGTGCCGAAGATAGCGAGAAGCGTAGTGAAGAACTCGTTGCTCCAGACAATTCGCGGGACCAGCACGCCACCCAGTGCTTCGGCCCAGGGAACTTGCACAGCAAACACGACAGCGACATACGAGAACAGGCTCAACGTCATCCATTTCAAGATGAGCGCGTAGCGATCGTAGTTCACGAAAACGATTCCAATTACGCAAATGGCTGCGAACAGGACGACATAGAGAACGGTCGGGCCGCCGATTAGAAGCTTCGTCGCATCGGCCATGGCGCTGAGATCGGCGCCGATGTTGACGGTATTTGCGATGAACAGAAGAGTTACGATGGACTGTAGAAGCCAATTCGGATAGTGGCGGCATAGATTGCCTGCGATGCCGTGGCCGGTGGTCCTTCCGATGCGCGCACTGATTTCCTGAATCGCGACCATCAGAGGATAGGTCAGCAGCATCGTCCATCCGATTGCGAACCCGAGTTGGGCCCCCGCCTGGCTATAGGTGCCGATCCCGGATGGATCATCGTCCGACGCGCCAGTGATGAGGCCCGGCCCCAGTCTGCGGAGGATCGTCTTCTTCACGGGAGAGACAGATGAACTCGGTCGATTTTTCTTGGAAGCCGCCAGCTCATCCATTGCGTCGGGTCCACAGAGCAAAGCCAGCAGCACCAGTAGCTGCCGCGATTTCGCCAATACCAATACCGTAGAAACGTGCCACTTTGGCGGAGGATCTCCGCCCTCCGAAGGCAGAAGTTACAGGTTCGAATCCTGTCGGGTGCAGCATTGCCGCAGTTCGTTTGCGACAACTATTCCTGCTGGAATTGACAGGGCCAATCTTCAGGCCTCGTCAAGCCAGAAGTCAACTCGGTCCGGGCGTCTCCGCAAGCCATGTTGAGCTGCCACTGGGACAGACCCACCGAATTGGAAAGGTCGAGGCCCTCGATACGGGTCAGAAACAAAAAAGCGCGGTCAAAGTCTACCGGCGCGGTGAACGTCGCTCCTCGGAAGTCCGCCCGTGCGAGATTGGCAAACGAGAAGCGGCTGCCGCTGATATCGGCGTCATGGAACTGCGCACGCCCCAATTCTGCCTTTGTGAAATCAACATTGGTCAGATTGGCGTCCTGGAAATTCGAGCGCTGCATTTCCGCGCTCGCAAACACAGCGCCCTGCGCGTCCATACGGCTGAAGTCGGTCCTGTAGGCCTCGATTCTGTCGAACCGGGCGCCTTTGGCGGTCGAGTCGGCCAGGGAAGCACGCACAAGCGTTGCCTTCTCAAGATTTGCGGCAACGAGATTGCTGTTCCTGAGGTCGGTCGAAGTGAAATCAACACCGAACAGGTTCGCCCCGCTCAGGTCCTGTCCTTCTAGGATGAGAAGCTTCTTGTCACACTCGCGCCAATTGACGCCAGGCGTCGCGGCTGCGTCGCAATTTTGAGCGGCAGTGGCGTTCTGCCAAGCAAACACAGTGCAAAGCGCTAGAACCAAGCCGGATGCGCCGTAAGCTCTGATTCGCCTCAAAGTCATTGTTGCTGGACCTCTGCTACTCGCCGACACTCAACCTTACCACATCTGCTGACACACGAGCCACGGTGACCACCGCGGTCACAGTTAGCGCATTTCTCATATTCACGATTTGATGTTGATCAACCGATCAACCCGCGCGTGGGGCGCGATTTGCGAGCGCCTCCCCATATCATCGCCGGTCCAGCAGAGCGCCCTGAAAGAATCGCCAGCCCGAAAGCGGACTATAACGCTAGCATCGACTACGCGCGCGCAGAAGCAAGCCGTGAAAACGTGGTTGTGAAGATCATCGAGTAGCGTGCCGGCTAAGCGTATCTCTAGGGAGCGAGGATGATCACGCCGCCAAGACGACACGGCGTGCCGATCGCGAGATACTGCCAGGAGGCCATGGGGCCGGGATTCCAAGCCATCGTAGGTTGCCTGCTTGGGCCGGATGGACGCGAGGCGAAATCATGCAATCCCCGCGACGGCTCATCGCCGCCGACAATATGGACCCAGAAAGAGAGGCGAGGACGGAAGCGGAGCTTGCGATTGCCGAGCGATGGTCTTCTTGCTCGTCGGTCCTCTCTAGCGGGTTCCCGGGAGGGCGATGCAAAGCTAAGTCTCTGCGCGGCGACGCCACCACGTGAGCCCGCAAGCGAAGACCCAGTTGAAATAGATGAGGGCGATAACCGGCCCGGCCAGGGGACCTTGCAGGTGCCAATAATCAAGGAAGTACCGTGCGCCTTCTGATAGCGTTCCATACGCCGTACCTACGAGCACGACGCATGCGGTAACAAGCAATCCGTTAGCGATATGGAGTGAAGGTATAGTGCGCAGTGCGTTGAGCCAAGCGGCAAACGAGACCGCAGCTAATGGCAGGCAACTCAACGCGCCCGCGATCCACCCGTGGCCAGCGCCAGCCAACGCGATGAAACCGAACAGCAGCAAGGCGCCGAACAGCGAGGCGATGACGTATTTCATGCGTCAAGTTCCGGGACTCCGAGTCCTTCTTAGCTACGGCCATCCCATTCTCCTCGCGGAAATCCTTTAGCGAAGCGTGCCGCAAATCCTATTCACCGCGCAAGTACTTTACGCGGCCAGCCCGTACTTGCCAGGATGCGACCTCTAGGAGAAGCCGTCAGCTAATTTCTTTGTCCAGCTTGCAATCGCGAGCCCGCACGCGATGCCGACACAATCGGCAAACCAGTCGAAGATATCCATGTCGCGACTTATTATTTGCATGCCCTGCAGTATCTCGATCGCGCCGCCAGTAAGGGCGAGAAAAACTATCAGCCTTGCTCTGTGCTCTGGCCAACCAAGACTGCCGATAGCCGTCAACACGACGAACGCTGCGGCGTGATTGAGCTTGTCATCGTGAGAGGTGAACCCGAAACCAAAATTCTGCAAAAGCCACACCGGTGAGAGCGCGAGCACGAGGACACCGGCCAGTGTGACCAGAAAAGCAATCCTTGCCACGATGGGAAAAGGTCTCGCACGCAACAAATCAGGCCACTCCTTTTATCCGAACCTAGGACGCCGCTACTTCGAACATAGCCATCCGCACGTGGCGGCACATTGGGGAACAGAGTCCATTGCCGCAGATGGCTGGGAAAAAGGTAAATTGGAATCTCGGTAGGCTTCTGCGTTTAATACGGCAGTATCAGGGCGGGCGTCAGAAGCGGGCTGCGATCGGTGCCACCGACCAATGCAGCAATCGGAGGGGGAGTTTGCTGCGCGTACCGAACCGGCCACCCGGTTGTTCACCAACGGCGGCCGCGCCAGCAAGAGCTGCAGCGGAAAAACCAAAACGAGCTGCTCGGGCGGCAGCAGCGACAAGACAGCCGCAACCGCAATCAAGTCGCGGGGCGCCTCGGAGATCCCTGCGTCCGAAAATCAACGATTCAGCCACGGTCAGCCCGTGAGGCGCGCACGAAAGAGCGTGGAGCCGTCCGCCAGGCGCGACCTCGAAATATCCCGGAATCCAGCCTCGGTCATCCACGCGCGATACTGACCTTCAGTGTACGATTCGCCGTGGCGATAGAGGTTCAAGAAAGTGACATTCAGAAAGACACCCTCAGGCGGGCCGAGGCGGTCGTCATCGACGACACCCCACCCCGCAATTGCGATCTCGCCTCCGGGTTTGAGGCAACGTGCCGCGTTCAGGATCGAACTGCGCGCCTGGTCCGGCGGAGGCACCTGGACGACGGCCTTCAGGATCGCCAGATCGTGCCGACCGATCGATGGAGCGACAGTTATGTCCCCCTCTTCGACGACCACGTCGTCTGCACCGTATTCTGACAGGATCGCTGGCGCGACCGCTGCGACCGTTGGGAGCTCCATCAGCGTCGCCGCAATCTGCGGCCACCGCTCCCGAAGTCCGACAAGAATGGTCCCGGAGCCCCCGCCGATGTCGATCACCGAACTGATCGCCGAGAGGTCCATCTCCCGGGCCAAATGTCGGCCGAAAATCACCCCGCCCGGTGCGAGCCTGCGGCTGAAAGCCGCCGCGGCCTCGGCCCGCGCTTCGGAGAAGTCGTGCAGCGCAGCCGGCCGGTTCTGTCGCAGCGACTCTGCCGTCAGCAAGTCGGCTCCCCAGAGCTCCCGCAGGAGGGCATGATCGCCGCCGCGATAGGTTGGCTTGGACGCGTCGAGGAAGGCTGACGCTTCGGCTCCGTTGCGAAATTGACCATCGTTGACTTCGAGAAGACCAATGCTGGCGAGCGCGTAGAGGAGCCGCGACAGACGATCGGGCTCGACTTGGAGCGCGGCCCCAAGGCCGTCAGCGGTCACCGCGCTGCTCCCGAGCCGGGTGAAGATGCCGAGGTCCAGCCCGGCGCGAAGCGCCAAGGCCGCGGGCACCGCTGCGATCAGTTTGTCGATCCGATCAGAACCAACCATGCCACATCTCCTTGCGCAATCCAGGACCGAGTTTGAGGCTCGGAAGATCGGATTGGACCGAGGCGGCGCTGTCCTCACCTATCCAAGCTGAAGAGTTGTGCGACCGACCGTGAAAAACACGCCGCACTCTACAGCACGACCGGTCTATCAGGCATTGCACCACGCCAGTGGCGTGGAATTGGGTTGGGCTGTACCCGGTGCGCGGGTTTGTGAAAGATCATACCCGCGCCGCTGCTTAGCTACTGAAATTTGGGACTTCAAAATGCCGTTCAAACGAGCCGTCCATACCATTCCGATCTTCATCGCGGTGACTTTCACCAGATCCTGGCTTCGCAGCGCGCCACCGGAAAGAAGATATCGATAGCCGTTGATGGTCATCCAGTGCGCGCGCGCTAGATGCGTCTGCCAGGCTGTGAAGGCCCGCTCCGGCTCCTTGTCCGAATCCACGTGCAGAACGATCCTAGAAACTTCCCTCCAATCGGCCCCTTCGTCAGAAGCATCAAGCAGGCGGATAAAGGTAAGCAGGTGCTCTTCGTCGTAGCCAGGCGCCTCGTCGGCAACGTCGGTGTCTAGCAAGGGCTTGAGCATGGCCCAAGAGAAAAACGCACCCGTGGCAAAGCGTCAAGCGAGAAAAGCTCGCCAGAACGCTATCGTAATCACGATCAGATTGCGCACCAACTCCGGATGCTGGATGGCCGTTCTGAAGCGCCGAGGCACCCGAACAGCCGGGGATGTCTGCCTGGCGATGCCGAGGGCGCGAGAGTTCGGCGATATCATCGCCGCTGCTTCCGCGGGCTCATGCGCGTGTCGCGCAGACCGGTCCGGCTGTAGCCTTCGACGTCAATGGGACGCTGACCTGGCACTTCTCAGACAGCGGGCCCAGTGATCTGGGCCTCGTTCCTGCCGCTGCCGATCGGTGGCATTGTGTCGGACCTCGACCCCGCCGAATAAGCTGCTGTTGCATTGCTTCATCAGCAGGCTGCCGACCTCGAGCGCCTCCCAACCTTGTCTGGAGCTGATGAAAGCGAAGCGTGCCGGTTGATATTTGCAACGAATGAGGTTTGTTGGCGGAAACGACGAATTGTTTGCCTGATTCCGAAATAAACAGCTCATCCGTTTCAACGCGTGCCATTAGACAAGAGGAAAACTCGATGAACGTTTCTCCGGACCGAAACAACCAGGCTGATCTCACATCAATTACGGCCGACATCGTTTCCGCCTACGTGTCGAACAATCCCTTGCCGGTCGGCGAGTTGTCGAAGCTGATTGGGGACACCTATGTTGCTTTGCAAGGGATCGGCACGCCTGTCGTTCCGGCCGCAGTCAAGCTGGAGCCGGCGGTGTCGATCAAGAAATCAGTGTCACCTGATTTCATCATCTGCCTGGAAGACGGGAAGAAGTTCAAATCCCTCAAGAGGCACATCGGAGTTCATTACAATTTAACGCCCGACGCGTACCGCCAGAAATGGAGCCTGCCGTCCGACTATCCGATGGTGGCGCCGAACTACGCAGCCACCCGCTCGGCTCTTGCGAAATCAATTGGGCTCGGGCGCAAGGCGGCGCCCGCACCAGCAGCGGCAGAAAAACCAAAACGAGCTGCTCGCGCCGCGGCGGCGACAACAACCGCAACGGCCGTCAAGTCGCCGGTGAAGAAGGCGCGCAAGGCACTCGTCAAAGCGTAGCGTGCTGCACCCGATAAGGAGCTCCAAGCAGTGTCGTACCTGAACGTGGCGAAGCCCGCCTTTTGCGACGGGGCTCCGTGTTGGGGCGGATCACTCTGCGGCGCGGCGGGAAAATGATGAGCGAGAACTCGTTTTTTGTCTGGGTATCGACCACGCTTGCATAAATCGGAGCAGGAAAGCTTGGATCGTCGAGCTTGACCGAGTGATATTCGCGGCTTTCGCGACGTCTTCCATGCGGTGCCGACGCGCTCGTTCTGATTGACCTGCTTCCGGCCCGCTCAGATGAACCTCGCGGGTAGGGTGGAGGCGCTGGCCGGCTTCGGGCTTAGCACGGGCGACATTGCCTGCGTGCTCGCCACAGACGAGCAGGTTTAAGGCGACCTATGCCCATAAGCTCGAGAGCGGCGCCATCAAGGCCGACGCACGGGTCGCCGAGAACCTATACCGCAAGGCGAGCGGTGAAGGTCGAGGGCCGTCACTGAAGCAATCTTCTGGCTGAAGACCAGGGCGCGCCGGAAGGAGACGTCGATCCATGAGCTAGAGGGAGACACATCAGTGACCTTCGTCACCACCTTCAGCGCTGGTCCAGCTTCTTCGCAGTCTCCCGCTGCTTCGATTCGATCTCGTCCAGTACTGCTTCTGGCGCAATGTCTCTCTTAATCTCGCCGACTTCTATATCGCTTAAGGCTGGTTTTACACTCAACCGATCCGCAATTGAATCGACAAGTTCAGTAAGCTTTGTGAGTTCGTGCTCCGTTAGCAGGCTCACCTGAAGGTCCAGATCCGCCCGTTTATCTGCGGCAACTGACATCCGGTTTTGGCTGATCAGTACAAAGGTCGAGAGGAATATGGCCTCGACGGAAGCTACCATAGCCAATATCACGAATGTCGGATCAAATGGCGGAGTGATCGGTATCCAGCCCAAGTTCAAGACGATCCAGCCGCCATACACGGCCAAGTGAAGGTACACGAAACGCATACTGCCCGTAAAAGAAGTAATCGCCTCAGCGATTTTCTCTTCCAAAGTTGCATCGCTTGCTTCCTTCGCCCGGCGCTCCTCAATCGCTTGGATATTGCGTTTCAGTGTTTGGCTGAGTTCAGTCGGAGGTGGCGGAGGCAACGTTGGAGAATCCATGGAACACCCGTTGGATAGCTATCGGTACTGCCACTCAGGGCAACGTACAAAATCATGGATATTCGACTTTGTTCCCGACTAGAGCCATCTAATCATTGGCTCCGCTTTTTACCGGGGCCCGGGGTCTTAGACGCTTGGCGCCACCAAACGGTGGTTTGCAGTTTGCGCACCCTTGGGGAGGTCAAGTTGCCGAGCGCAGTGGTGTCTCCACGCGGCGGTAAGGCCGCTCGGGACTGGGCATCGAGGCTCAGCGCACCGCGGTCGTCCAGGGGGTGCTACGGCCCTCTGTTTAGGGCTCGGAGTGCCCGATGTCCGGTTCCGCCTCTACATCGTGACGCGTGCCCCTCATGGGAACATCGCCCAGGACCGATGAGCACCACGTGCTGCAGCCTTCCGACTGATCCTTCCCGGCAACCGCCGTCACGACTATACCGAATGCAAGCGAAATGGCGAGGGCGACACCCATTGGGAGATGATGCATGCCTGCCCGCCTACCGAGCGCTTGGAAGACGGTCGATGGAACGTTTGGAGATAGTCCCATCACCGCCTCAACATGCCTAACGAACCGTTATGCGGCTGGCGGCACGGTGCTGCTTGATCGAACCATCGTCGCAGGCGGGGGTTCTGCCCAAGACAACAAAAGCCCGCCGACCGAAGCCGACGGGCCAAGTGCAACCAACAGCTGATCACAATTTGCTGTCTGGCCGGAGTACAGGCACCAACACGCGAAAGGGCCGAAAGTTCCGCAGATGCTAATATACAACATGTGCGAGGCTGGCCCGGAATTCCGGTGGGAGATCCGACCCGGCGGAACCTTTCAGAGCCGCATGCCTTGTCCCTTTTGGATGAAGGAGACGACAAATGAGCCTTGACATAGGAAAGGTCGCCATAGCGTTGCTTGGCCTGCTTGCCTACAAGAACAAGGACAAGATCGGCGAGCTGATCGCGGGAAAGAGATCGACAGATCCCAATAGTGCCGGCTCGCCCGGCGGCCTCGGCGACATCCTGGACCGCCTCAGGAATGCAGGTGCCGGCGACCAGGTTGATTCGTGGGTAAGTAAAGGATCAAACCGACCCGTTCAGCGGGAGCAGGTTGAAAAAGCAATCGACCCGCAAACGTTGAACGATCTGGCCGAGCAGACCGGATTGTCCCATGACGAGCTTCTCGATCGGCTCACAAGAGAACTCCCTGACGCAGTGGACAAGCTCACTCCCGACGGCCAGTTGCCACCGAGCAAAGGTCCAAGTCTCCTGGACGAGGTCCCAAGGACTGGTCGCACTTAGCGCCACCTCGCCACGACATGTCAGGTCATCCCGGGTCGCTATCGCTCGCGGCCCTTCGCGAACGCGGCTTTGAATGCCGCAAAGGTCTCTGGCGGAACACCCTCAAACTCGTACCGCTTGCCGCTGGCCACGAACCACACCGAAAGTACCTTCCGCTCGGGATCGTACTCCGTTTTGCGAATCGAGGTAGAGGGCATAAAGGATCAACGAGCGGAAAAGCCGTCGCGTTCCTCGTCTTTGATGGCGGGGCGCAAAGGAAGCCCGGCGGCGCGACCGTCCCTCTAGTTCAGCGCCGGCGGCTGCCCTGGCCTGAAACTTTTCAGAGCGGCAGCGATGCCCATCATGATGGACGGGTCAGGAAAGTCGAGCAAGCGCAACGTGCCCGGCTCCTCGCCGCAAACGCAACGGATTGGCACGATTTGGTAGTCATCGTCGAACGGCGTGCCGCAGCCGTTTGCAAGAAAATCATATTCCGGGAAGCAGGCCTTCAGGAATGCTTCGACCTCGCGCAACACCGCTTCGGACCGAGCCCCTGAAGGTGGCAGGATGACGAAGCTATCGACCTCGTCGCTTGCCGGAGTACCGGAAGTATTGATGGCAGTAAGCATGAAGAACCCGACATAGCTCCTGGCGACTTTGGAACCAAACGCGGCATCTCGCGCGTTCCGTGAGGCTGCCCGCCGCCGTATGCCGGCGGCGGGCGCATCGTCCGCTACCATGATTGGCGGCTGTACCAGTCATCGACGTCGGATCGGACCCTGTCCTTTTCGATGCCGTAGCGTTCCTGAATTTTGCCTTCGAGCTGGTCACGCTTTCCGGCAATTAGATCGAGATCGTCATCAGTGAGCTTGCCCCACTGTTCTTTAACTTTGCCTTTGACCTGCTTCCAGTTTCCTTCCACGCGGTTCCAGTCCATGGTTTTCTCCATCAGGCGGGATCGCCATAGTTACGAAACGATTGTCACCGGTTTTGGTTCTACGAAACGAAAGGCTTCCCGATCAGTTGCTTGGATCGGCTGAACGCAAAAAGCCCGCCGCACCTTTTCGGCACGGCGGGCTTCAGGTAGAAAATCAGTCGTAGATCTTAAAAGTTTTGCGGGTACCTGGATCAACCAGGACGGTTCGTCCCTCGGCAACTACATAGCGGTACTGAACGTCCGGCACTTCGTAAAGCTCTGACTGTGTCGGGCAGAGCGGTGCCAATGTTGAGCTCAGCACAGGGAAGGCTCAGGGATGCTATCGGCTTCTTCTTTACATATTCCCGGATCACCATGTCTTGCTCAGGCTGAATGATGACGTCCTGAGCGGCGGCGGTTCCGATACCTACGAATAGAAAGATTCCTGTGGCAGCAGATAAAAGTTGCTTTCCCATATAGCAATCCTCCAGCGAGGCAACCTTCCGCTACGGTGCTTGATGCTTCCGTGCGAGGCTACTTACCTAAACGGGCAGAAGGACTTGTTGGAGCGCTCCTCGCCTGGGCCATATCCAAGGGCCTCAAGCTCGCTGATCTCTTGGGCCGGGGGCATGGTGCCGATGCGGTCCCAGAACGCCTTTCGCTTCTCCGCCAGCGGGTCAGCCTTTGGATCGAGCTTGTCGCCCACCTCTTTTCGCCAGCTGAGCTTGTCGGCGTCGGTGTGGATGTAGGGCAGCTGCTGCGCACGAAGCGTCGCCGGCCCGACATACACATGACTTGAGCGGATCGATCGTCTGCGCCAGGGCCTCCAACGTATACGGATAGTCTTCTGGCGCCTCCGTGAAGCTGAACCCGGGCAGATCGGGCGCGACGACCCGTGCCACTTCCGCCAGCGGGTTGATGACGTCGCGGAAGCTGTACGATGAGCTGGGCTGGCCGTGGAGCAGCAGGACACCGGGCGCATCGCGCCGCCCCGCCTCGCGATCGAACAAGTTCACCCCGTCCACTTCGACCGTATGATGCTTGGCTTTATGAACGTTCAGCATGGCCGTTTTCCGTCTTTGGTTTGCAGCGAGCGAAGAAACCTGATAAATCGGTCAATCCGGTTACGTTTTGTAACCATGTAACGGAATATTAAAGGTTAAGTTCCCTGTCGCGCGATCCCACGGCCTGGGTGCCAGAGCACTTCATAGGCGGCCACGCCGCCCTCGACCTTTCGAACGCCGTGTATGACCGGCGAAACCCGCCCCTGCACAATGAACTCTTCAACTCCCCTCGCGATATCGGGACGTGGTTGCTCGCCGCGGGGTTGGCAGACGAACAGGAAGCAGTGGCCGTTGCCGAGATACGGGATCGGCACTTCCTCCACGAAGTTCGTGACATACGGGAATCGTCATACGCGCTCTTCGACGCGATCGCCTCAAATCTGGAGCCTCCCTCGCAACCGCTTGGTCTTTTATGCTCACGCGCCGCAAACAGGTTGGGAGCCCAGCAAGTCGCGTGGGATGGGACACGGCTCGCTCTGGCGTCTGATCAATGGGAAGACCCAGCCTTGGTGACCGCATTCCTTGCGTTCTTGTCCATCGAGGCGTTTTTTACGCTACCCCGCGCAAGGCTCCGCGTGTGCCCACGATGTGGGTGGCTCTTCGTAGACATCTCACGGGGCGGAAAACGTCGCTGGTGCAATATGCGGGTTTGCGGGAATCGCGAAAAAGGTAGCCCGCCATCGGGGCCAAGTGGCATCGTACGAGGTAAGATGACAACGCATCCCGCGCCATGGCCTCATTCGTCGCATATTGTGGGCTCCGGATTCAAACATCATGGCGCGTCGTTGTGCCACCGGCGAGCTCGGCGCGAGCTGACTATTCGTTTGTTACAGGTTTGTTGAGGTTTCCCCCGGCACCGAAGGTGTCCCCGGATGCCAGTTCGCAGAGCTGGCGATCAGTGCAGCAAAGGCAAAGACCAAGCTTGCACCGCTGATGCCTGCCCAGCCGGCCTGGGCCCAGCATACTCCAGCGAGACTGGAGCCGGCCGACCCACCCAAGAAGAACAACCCGGTGAAAAGCGCATTCATGCGTCCGCGCGCCTCCGGTCGGACTGTGTTGATGGCGATGCGGCCGAGCACCTGGTCGGCGACAGTACCGAGATTAAGCAGAACCGCCCCAATGGCCAACGCCGCGAGCGACAGCCAGGGGAAGCGATCCGCCTCCCAGAGACCCCAGCCGCCGGAAGTTGGCAATCCGATGAGCACGACGCCGATGAAAGCCGACAGGTGTGCAAATCGCGTTGCGCCATCTGACCAGCCTCGATCGGCGATCCGGCCCGTGAAAGGCGCAATCAACGCAGCGGGTATGCCGACCAGTGCGAAGGCTGCAATGCCAATCTGGTCGAGCCCGAATGGTGGCTCAGCAAGCCTCAGGGCGACCGCCGTCCAGAAAATATTGAAGGCAGCCATCAGCAGGAACTGATAAAGCACGCGACGGCGCAGCAATGGCTCTTCACGGATCAGCTTCCAAAGCGATCCGATGAGAGCGCCGTACTGAAGACCGGTCGCCGGGCGATGAGCCTTGACAACGCGCGCAAGGATCAGGCCGAGCACAGCAACCAATACGGCCATGATACCATAGAATGCACGCCATCCAAGAAACTCGGCAGCCAGGCTTGCGGACGGGCGCGACAGGAGGACGCCCACCACGATGCCGCTCTGCACCGTGCCCACGATGCGGCCCCGATCTTTTTCCGCCGCCAGTCTCGCGATGACCGGAACGAGCATCTGCGCGACCGTGGAGGTGATGCCGACGGAGGTCGAGGCGACAAGAAAAAGTGCCGCCGTTGGGGCAAGCGCGCTGGCAATCAGCGAAAGCACCATGAGGACAAGTGTCAGCCCGATAAGCCAACGGTTCTCCATCAGATCGATGAGCGGGACCAGGAAGATCAGTCCGGCTGCGTAACCAAGCAGTGTGACGGTCGGAACCAACCCCGCCATTTCCGGACCAACCTCGAATGTAGTCCCAATCAAGCCGAGCAACGGTTGAGAGGCATAGAGGCTCAATACGATTGCGGCGATGGCGGCGGTGAAAACTGGGACCAAGCGGCCCTCGGTGGCAGAGGCATTGCTTCTGCCAGGGTAATCGAGAGATGACGTTCCGTGTCTGCGCCGTGGCACGAGTTGGAAGATCAATTGGGAGACCGACATCGGAGATACCCTCTTTGCGAGAAAATGGCCGAAGGCGTCGATGAGATCAGGCGGCCGCGGCCGCCCCGCGCGACGCTGCAGCAAGTTCCTCGAAAAACTGATGCAACGTGCGGGGCTGGCGTCCGAGGATGGCACGCAAGGTCAGGCTGTTTCCGGCGGAACCGAAGTCGGAATAGGACTGAAATACCCGTTCGAGCTGAGCAAGCTGCTCCCCCCGGAAGGGCGGCTTCGCGACAGCGGTCCATTGCTCGAACGTCACCTCGGCTGCCTCCACGGGCCGGCCAAGGGCGACGCTCATCATCCCCGCAATTTCAACGCGATCGTGCATACTTTCTGCCGCAAGCTCGAAAGAGCCGTAGGCGAGCCGGTCGGACGTCAGGGCCTCGGCCGCCACTTCGGCGACGTCGCGGTAGTCGACACGCGCCAGGCGCGCCGTTTTCGCAAACGGCTCGGCAAAGACGCCGGTTTCCACCACGCCTTTCCAAGCAGCTGCCATGTTCTGAAACAGCGTCGCCGGATAGAGGATGGTGTAATCCAAATTCGCGCGGAGAATGGCCTGCTCAACGGGCAGCTTGCTTGCGTGGTTTGCAAGTCCGTTCGCCGGGTGGATAACTGAAGAGAAAACGAACTTGCGGATACCGGCACGCTTTGCGGCCTTGACCATGGTTATGCCTAGGTCCGCTTCATCGGCCACGAACGGCGGTCCGACATGATAGACTCCGTCGACGTTTCTCAGCGCTGCCTTTAGGCTCTCCGGATCTCGAAGGTCACCTGAAGCAATTTCGGTCGCTCCGCTCGCGCGTGCCGTCGCAGCAGCGTACTCACTGCGGACCAACGCCCTCACCGCTATGCCCCGCCGGGCAAGCTCGGCCGCGACGAAGCCGCCGCTGCGGCCGGACGCACCGACAACCAGAACAGTTCGTTTCTTGGGTTCTGACATGAGTTCTTCCTTTCGTAGCGAGGTGGCGTCCCTGCCCCATCGAGTGAAATATCGAGTTCCGCTTTTCGGATGGTAGGCGCGGAAAATGTGATATGGTCTCTCTAAATTTGAGAGATCATCATGGGCGGATTTCGAGACATTGAGGCGTTTCTCGCTGTCGTGGAGCGCGGCAATCTCTCAGCCGCGGCGCGGCACCTCAGCCGCTCCTTGCAATCTGTCAGCCGGTCGCTTGCCGCGCTTGAAACCAGCGTCGGCGTCGAATTGGTCCGCCGAACCACCCACAACACGCAAACGACTGAGGCAGGCCACGACTTTTATCGACGGGTGAAACCGGCACTGTCTGAGATTGTCGAAGCAAAGGCCGAAGCCGGCAAGCGCAGTGCCGAACCTTTCGGACTCCTAAGAGTAGGAGCGCCGGTGCTCTTCGGCCCTACTTACCTGGTACCCGTCGTGGCCCGCTTCATGGAGCGCTATCCGAGGATCGAGGTCGACCTCAAACTGTCGGACCGATTCGTCGATCTCATTGAAGATGAACTCGACCTTGCTGTTCGCATCGGGGAACTCCGCGACTACGATCTCAAGGCCCGGCGCCTTGGAGCGATGCGTCTCGTCATTTTCGGCGCTCCGTCGTATTTCGCCACGTACGGGCGGCCACAACATCCGAAGGAGCTAGCGAACCATCAGTGCATCTTCCGCAACACCGACCGCGATGCTGGAAAATGGCAATTCCTGGAAGCCGGCAAGCAGCTGAGCGTCAATGTGGGTGCGCGATTTCACGTCGACAATGCCGCCGCAAGCCATGCGGCGGTCGCTGCGGGGTTGGGCATCGGTCGGGTACCACTCTGGCAAGTAAGAGACCTGGTAGACGACGGGGCGGTTGAGGTTATCCTGGCAGCGTTCGAACAACCGCCGATCCCGATTCATGTGGTGTGGCCAGCGACCCGGCTTCCACTTGCCAAGATGCGCGTCTTCATCGACTTCCTGGTTCAGAACCTAGTCATTGGGGACAGCGAGCGAAATTGAACCGACATCTGATTTTCTGTTAAGCCTGCCGCCGTTTGTCGCCTTCAGGAGCTCTTTCGAACTAGACTAGGCTGATCGTGCCTCGTACCGGCGGACGCCGAAAAAGCGTTTCGACGCGCCTAGAGACTAGGTGATCCGCGCTGCGAGAAGGATCAGCAGCCGCCTCCTGGCGTGTCTTGGCGATACATGAGGTTACTCTGCAGCAGCCCGTACAAGCTTCGTCACGCCTTCGCCAATGGCGTCGATCGTCGCGGAACTCGGCTGCCGAACGCCCGGTGCTACGTCAGCTTCTAGGCGCTGATGAGGCTTCCGGTTAGCCATTGGAGGTCCGCATGGTGTAACGCTTGGTGCCCGCACGAGATGGCGGGAGCCGGACCGTCTCGATCGTTCAGTGCAGTGCAGTGGGCGCCCGACGACGAAACTCGACTCCCCGGCCCCGCCACGAGGTAGTTGATGCGCTAACTCGGGTTTTCCAAGCGATTTGCTTTGCGCCACTCCTCGTACTCCCCGCGGGCATCGTCATGCAGCGGATAGTAGCGTTGCAATGGGCCCCCCTCCATGAGCTTGGCTCGCGAAAACTCCTCCCAATCGTGATGCTTCTGTGATTCTTCGATCACCTTCGGGGCCATCACGACGGGAAGCACCACCACGCCGTCGTCGTCAGCGACGATGATGTCGCCGGGGATCACCGTGACACCGCCGCAGGCAATCGGAACGTTGACGGCATTGGGATAGATGCTGGTCTGCACATGATAGTTTGGCGTCCAGCCGCGCAGCCATAGGGGTAGATCGAGCTTTTCGACATTGGGCCGGTCGCGCATGCACCCGTCGATGACGATACCCGCCCCGCCCCTGCCCTTGAAATAAGTCGACATCATATCGCCAAAGACACCCGAGCTCATGTCGCCGCGCGCGTCGACCACGACCACATCGCCCTCCTGCGCGTGGTAGAGCACGTGCCGGTGAAGTTGGGTCTCCGGATCGGCATATTCTCCCTCGGTGAACAGGTCCGGCCGCTGCGGCAGGAACTGCAGCGTCAATGCCGGCCCGACGATCGACTTCCCATGGTTTTGCGCCACCGGACCGACCATGTGCGGATTGCGGAAGCCCATTTGGCCAAGCGTGCCGGCAACCGTCGCGGCGCCGATCTCCCTCAGCGCGTCGATCAGGTCTTTAGGCGGCCGCGTGATGTCGGAAGTATGCGTCATTGTCGACTCCGGATGAATGGAACTACCAGTTCGTAACAGAACCATCGCGGCGCTTAAGGTGAGGCGCTTCCCAGAAACGCAAACTCTGCGCCTGGACCGCCACTTCGTTGACCTCGACGCCGAGCCCCGGCAGATCGCCGACCGGGTAATCGGTCCCGTCGAGCCGTGGTTGCACGGGGAAGAAGTCGGAACTGTCGAAGCCCAGCTTTGTTTCGGGCGCCCTGGTCTCGAGCCACGCGAAGTTGGGTACTGCGGCGGCGAGATGCACGGTAGCGGCCGTGCACACTGGACCAAGCGGATTGTGCGGCATCAGGTCCACATAGTGCGCCTCGCTCCAGCCAGCGATTTTCATTGCCTCGGTGAGCCCGCCGACGTTGCAAACATCGAGCCGGTTGAACTGGTGGATGCCGCGCTCGATGTAGGGCAGGAACTGCCACTTGCTGGCAAATTCCTCGCCGATGGCAAAGGGGATGTCGGTCATCGTGCGCAGCGATTCATAGGCCTCCGGCGTCTCGTCCCGTATTGGCTCCTCGAGGAAATCAAGCACGCCGCGGCCGAGCTTGTTGCAGAAGCTCGCCGCCTCTGCCACCGACAGCCGATGGTGATAGTCGATGCCGAGAACGGCGTCGTCGCCCAGCGCCTCGCGCGCCTTGTTCAGCATACCCGCGGTAGCGCCGATGGACTCGCGCGGCTCGAAGATGTCCTTGCTGTTTTGCCCGAAGGGGAAGAAGCGGATCGCCTGCCACCCCTGTGCGCGAAGTTCGCGGGCCCGTCCGATGGCAACATCGCCCTCGGCCTCGTCGCCGGTCGAGGCGAAGGTGGGGACGCGGTCGCGCTGCTTGCCGCCGAGCAGCTCGTAGACGGGCACGCCCAGCGCCTTGCCCTTGATGTCGTGAAGGGCGATGTCGATGGCGGAAATCGCCGCCTGCAGGACTCGCCCGCCTTCGAAGTACTGGCTGCGGTAAACCTCCTGCCAGATCCGCCCGATCTGCATCGGGTCGCGACCGATGAGAAACTCGCGATAGTGCTCGACCGCGCCGGCCACGGCCCTCTCGCGACCGCTCAAGCCGCTCTCGCCCCAGCCGAAGATGCCCTGGTTGGTCTCGACCTTGACGAGCATCTGGTTGCGCGTTCCTACCCAAACCGGATAGGGCTTGATCGCGGTGATCTTAAGCTTCTCAGTCATCCACGCCCACGTTCCACACGCATCGGCCCTATCTCAGTTGGCTTTGAGGGCCATTTCAGTTTCGCCGTCGAACAGATGCATCCGCTCCTGGTCGAACTCGAGCCAGATCTGCTCGTCGGGCGAGACGGCAATGTTCGGCGGCACGCTGACGTTGACGATGGCGCCGGACAGGAACGCCTGCACGAAGGTGACGTCTCCGGTCGGTTCCACGGTGTAGGCCTTGGCCGGAATGGAACCGGGGACCGCGCTCTTGTGGAGCTTGATCGTCGAGTGACGTGCGCCGAGCACGACTTTCATGGTCGTCGCTCTCACGACCTTCTGGGCATTGCGCGGCGAGAGCTCAAGGCGCCAGCCCTCGGCGCCGGTCAACACCGTGTTTCCGTTTGCCGTCGACGCCTCCAGCGGAATAAGGCTCATCGCCGGGCTGCCGATGAAGCTGGCGACGAACATGTTCACCGGATGGGCAAAGACCTGCGCCGGTGAATCGTATTGCTGCAGGTAGCCGCCATTCATCACCGCCATCTTGTCAGCCATGGTCACGGCCTCGAGCTGGTCGTGCGTCACATAGATGATCGTCGCCTTGAGGTCCTGGTGGAAGCGCTTGATCTCCGACCGCATCTGCACGCGCAGTTTGGCATCGAGGTTAGACAGTGGCTCGTCCATGAGGAACACCGCAGGGTCGCGGACGAGGGCACGGCCAAGGGCCACGCGCTGCTGCTGCCCGCCCGAAAGTTCGCGCGGCTTGCGCTCGAGCAGATGCGTCATGTCGAGCACTCGCGCCGCTTCCTTGACCTTCTTGTCGATCTCGTCCCTAGGGAGTTTGCGCATCTGAAGCGGGAACGCCAGGTTCTTGTAGACCGATTTCTGCGGGTAGAGCGCGTAGTTCTGGAACACCATTGCGATATCCCGGTCCTTGGGGTCGAGGTCGTTGACCACCCGCTCGCCGATGATGATGTCGCCCGATGTGATCGGGGTCAGCCCGGCGACGAGATTGAGCGTGGTTGTCTTGCCGCAGCCTGAAGGGCCGACGAGCGCAACGAACTCGCCGTCATTGACCGTCAGCGAGACGTGGTTGACAGCTTTGAAGCCGCCATAGCTCTTGACGAGATCTTGGAGGACCACGTGGGCCATCGGCAACTCCCTAGTGCTTGACCGCGCCTTCTGTAAGGGCGCGTACAAAGTATCGTTGCAGGACCAGGAACAGCACCACGACGGGCACGCTCATCATGAAGCTGGCCGCCATCAGGCCCGGAAAGTCCGTCGTATTTTCCGAGAAGAAGCGCTGGATGCCAACCGGAAGGGTCAACTGCTCGTTCTTGGAGAGGAAGGTGTAGGCGTAGATGTACTCGTTCCACGCGCCGATAAAGGAATAGATTGCGGTGGCGATGATCCCCGGCGTCGAGAGCGGCATCACGATCATGATGAAGGCCTGGAACCGTGTGGCGCCATCGATGCGCGCCGCCTGCTCCAGCTGCACCGGGATGTTGTCATAAAAGCCCTTGAGCAGCCAGATCGCCAGCGGCAGGCCGAAGGTGAGATAGGTGAGTATCAGCGAGCCGTGCGTGTTCACCAGCCCGATCGCGCGCATCAGGATGAAGAGTGGCACGAGAAAGATCACCGCCGGGAACATATTGCGCAGCAGCACGGCAAAAAACAGGAAATTCCGGCCGGGGAAACTGAAGCGCGAAAACGCGTAGGCCGCAGGGACAGCCACGATCACCGAAAGGATTGTCGTAACCGTCGACACGAAAAGGCTGTTCCAGAAGAAGCGGAGGAAATCCTGGCCGACGCTGTTCTGCGGATCGAGCAGCTTCTGGTAACTGGCGAGGGTAGGCTCGTCCGGCCACCATTGCGGCGGGAATTGCGTCGCCGCGAATCCGGACTTGATCGAGGTGATCAGCATCCAGATCATCGGCAACGCAGTATAAAGCAGCATGAACACGAGGAATATGCGCCCGGCCCACCGCCAACCGTCGACGCGCATGCGGCGACGGGTCGGGGCTCGAGAGGCTGTCTCGGCAATCGTGCTCATGCGCTGCCCTCTTTCCGCTCGTTGCCGCTTAGCGCACGGACGTAGAAGTAGCCCAGTGTCATCAGTGTGAGGAACAGGAGCACTGAATAGGCCGATGCCACGCCCCAGCGCTGCCGTCCGAAGGCGAGCTCATAAATGTGGGTTATCCAGATATGCGATGCGTTCGACGGCCCGCCGCCGGTCATGATCCAGGGGATGATGAAGGAATTGAAGTTGGCCACTGCGAGCAGCAGCATCGTCACCACCGAGACGTTGCGCAAGTGCGGGAAGGTGACGTGCCAAAAGCGCTGCCATGCACTGGCACCGTCGACTTTTGCGGCGCGCAGCAATTGGTCGGGGACTGTCTGCAGGCCGGCCATCATCATAATCATGGCGAACGGAAACTCGCGCCAGATATTGACGACGATCAGGGAGGGCAGCACCGTGCTGACATTGTCGATAAAATTCGGCGGCCGGTCGGCCAATCCGAGGCCGACCAGCACCGCGCCGATGATCCCGAAGTCCGAATGGTAGATCCACTTCCAGATATAGGAGGCGGCGACGGCACTGATGACCCAAGGGATGATCAGGATAGCGCGCAAGACACCACGGCCGATGAAGTCGCGGTGGAGCGCCAGCGCCGTTGCAAACCCCAGGACAAAGGAGATGAAAGTGGACCCCAGCGTCCAGATCAGTGTGTTCCAGGTGACCTTCCAGAACACCTGACTGGTGAGGATCGTCGTGTAGTTGTCGAAGCCGATGAAGGTCTTGTCGCGGAGCTGCAGACCAGGCGGTGTCTTAAAGAACGACAGCTCGACCGTGTAGTAGATCGGATAGGCGATGACGATGAGCATCACGGCGATCGCCGGGAGCACATACGCGTAGTCCGCGCGATGCTCCCAGATCTTCCGCAGCGTGCCGGCTGTACCGGGTTGCAATCTTCGGCGAGCCTCGGCCTTGCCGGTCACGATCGTCACTTGTGGCGTGCCCTTATTCTTCGGAACGAGGCGGCTGCGCCAGCGGCGCAGCCGGTCAGGTCGTAGGTCAGGCTTGGACTAGAGTCCGCCCATCACGTCTTTTACCTTCTTGGCCGCGTCGTCCGCCGCCTCGTCGACGGTCATCGCTCCGGTCAGGGCATTCTGCAGCATGTCCGGGATGATGATGTTCATGATCTCGGGGGCCTGCGGCAGCGCTGGGAACGGAATGCCGTATGGCAGCATCGAGGTCGTGACATCGAGGAACTTGATGTTGTCCAGACGTTCCTTCATCCACTTGGTCTTGAAGCCGTTAAGGTTGCCTGGGTTTGATCCGGCGTAGGCCATCTTCAGCGACCATTCAGGGCTCGTCCACATGCAGATGATAGCCTTTGCAGCAGGCTCGTCTACCTTGCCGCCCTCGACATATTCGGGCTTCAGGATGTGAATGTTCGAGCCGCCGAACACGACGGCGCGCTTGCCGTCGGGGCCAGTTGGAATCAGGCCGTAGCGCATATTGTCGATGACCGTCTGCGCCTTGTCCTTGTCGGTGCCCGTCGCCTTTTTCTGCAGGTCGAGCATGACGTTGTAATCGGACGGGTGCGAGATCATCATGCCGAGCTGGCCGGCGACGAACAGGGGCTGGTTATCGGCCTGCTGGTTGGTGAGCGCCGAAACCGGAACCGACTTGTCGCGAACATACATGTCGTAGGAGGCTTGCAGCGCCGCCTTGCTCTGGGGACTATCGAGCTGGACCTGCTCATAGGTCGGATTCGCGGTGGCTTCGTCGAAGACGCCGCCGCCATAGGCCCACAGCTGTGGCATGAAACGGTACGGCGTATTGCCGGCATTCTTGCGCGCCACGAGGCCGTAGCCGGCAATGCCGAGCTTGTCGTGGATCTGCTTGGAATATTTGACGACGTCTTCCCAGGTTGCCGGAGCCTTGTCCGGATCGAGACCCGCACGCTTGAAGATGTCGGCGTTCCAGATGAACGCCATCGTCTCGTTGTTGGTCGGAATGCCGTAGGTCACGCCCTCCCAGGTCACGGCCTTCATGGCGCCGGGCCAGAAATCCTCGGTCGAATACCCCACATCCTCTGGCTTGAGCGGCGCCAGATAGCCCTTTGAGGCGAACTCGGTACCACCCAGGATTTGCAGGCGGACCGCCATCGGCGCGGCATTGCCCAGGAGCGCCGTGCGGAACTTGTCGAGAAGGTCGTTATAGGTGAGGGCTTGTTCCTCGAGCTGGATGTTCGGATAGGTTTTGCGGAAGGTCTCGAAGAAATCCTTGTAGTACTGGCGCAGGAGGTCGGGGTCGCCCTCGAACACGCCCTGATACCAGAAAGTCAGCCGCCCCTTGTAGTCGAGCGGGGTGACCTTGGCGCAATCGGCCGCCGTGTCAAAATCCTGTGTGCCGGCGATGGAGCGCACATATTCCGGCGACCACTTGCTGAGGTCGACCGGTGGCGCAGCCAGCGCCGATGTGGGCATCAGGGATGCCATCAAAGCAGTGACGACAGTGCCGCGCAGGACCGCACTGCCGAGCGTAATCCTCGTCATAGGTATCCTCCCTGGTTCTCCCATGCCGCCCTGCGCCAAGGCAAAGCGGTCCTTGCTCGTTTCGATCGCGAGGATGCTCAATGTATCCTCCCGATCCCTTGGTACGTTTTCAGATCATGGATTGCCTGTCAACGCGCAGGATCGTACATTGTTTGCGAAAGCCGTGTGTGATATCGGGCAAGGTATGTATTAAGTTGGGGAGCCGGCCTTGGCCGAAATAAGCGATTTCAAAGCTATGCCACCTGTGGGCACCGATCCCATCGGAGCCTCCAGCGAGGGCGCCTCGCTTTATGAATTGATCAGGGAAGACATCATCGAGGGACGGCTCGCCGCCAACGAACGGCTTGTGGTCACCGATCTGGCCCGGCGTCACGGCACCTCGACCAATCCTGTGCGCGAGGCCCTGCAGCTGTTGCGCGGCGAAGGCTTTGTCATCTTTGTCGCCAACCGCGGGGCACGCGTCCGACCCATTGATCAGGATTTTGTCCGGGATATCTACGAGATCGGTGTTCTGATCGAGCCAGCCCTGACACGATGGTTTGTGAATATGGCTACCGGCGAGGACATTGCCGAACTCGAACGTCTCCAAGGCCTGATTGAAGAGAACAACTTCGCCGACACATTCAGGCACAGTGAGCTGGATACCGCTTTCCACACCGTGATGTACCAGCGGCACTATAACCGCCACGCCGCCGAGCTTTGGTGGAAGCATCGCGAAGTGCTGCGAGCCGTGAGCCGTCGTTTCAACTTCACGCTGGCGCGACGTGCCGCGATCATGCGCGAGCACCGCGAACTCATCGCGCTCGTAAAGGCGGGAGAGGCCGACAAGGCGGCCGAACTCGTCTCCCGCCATGTCGAGGGCTCGGGCCGGCATATTCTCGAACAGATGCGTGCGCGCAACGCCGCTCGGGCCGGATAGAATATCCAGTCCAGAACATCGTTAGGCTGACCATTTTCAGACAAAGGTAGTTGCGATGAAAATCACGAGCATTCGGCCGTGGCTGATCAAGTCCGATGCTTCTTATTGGGGAGAGTTCCTGTTCGTCGAAGTGACGACCGACGAGGGAGTGAGTGGCTGGGGAGAGATCACCACCACCACAAGGCTCGCCAACCGCGCTCTCTGCACGATCCTGCGGCAGATCGGTGTCGCCGTGACAGGCGAGGATCCAGCGCGTATCGAGCATCTCTGGCACAAGATCTTCCGCAGCTTCACCTACATGGGCAGCCGCGGCGCCGCCGTCGAATGCGTGAGCGCCATCGATATTGCCCTCTGGGACATCCGGGGCAAAGTCCTTGGTAAGCCGATTTACGAGCTGCTGGGCGGACCAGTACGCGATGAAATCGCGCTCTACACCCATCCCAACCAAGCCAAATTCACGAGCAAGGAAGCCGTGGTCCGCGAAATTCTAGACATTGTCGAGTCCGGACACACTGCGCTCAAGTTCGATCCTTACCCGCACCAGGGTCGCAGCGCCGATGGTCTGCCTCGCGAACAGCGGGACGGCTACCTCGATGGCAGCATGACCCGCAAGGACGAGCGCGAAGCCGCCGAACTCACGGCTCTGATCCGTGAAACGGCGGGACCCGATGTCGACATTCTCATCGATGCCCATGGCCGCTTCGACGTTCCCACCGCCATTCGCCTCTGTCGGAGCCTCGAGGAAGCCGGTCAGATCGACTGGTTTGAGGAGCCCTGCCCGCCCGAGAGCCTTAACGCCCTCAAGCAGGTGCGTGAGAAGGTCAATACCGCCATCTCGTGGGGCGAGCGCGGCCACACGAAGTGGGATTTCGTGCCGGTACTTGAGAACAAGCTCGCCGACTACATCATGCCCGACGTCACCTGGACCGGCGGCATTACCGAACTCAAGAAAATTTCTGCCCTATGCGAAGCCTACTACGTCCCGGTCTCGCCACATGACGCCGCGGGACCGATCAATGTGGTTGCGGGAGCACAGGTGATGATGACCGTCCCCAACTTCTACAAACTCGAAACGTCGGAGTGGAACCTGGGCAAATACGATCACCTGATCGACAGACCACTCGACATTTCGAACGGCAGCCTCAAGCTGACGTCGAAGCCTGGTCTCGGTATTGAGATGGACCGCGACTATCTGCAGGCCCACGAGATTGAGCTGGGCTAGCAACACTCTATGCCCAGGGTACGGGGCGACAAGCCGAAAACGAGGATAAGTCATGGCAAAGACAGGTGGCGCCGACGAGGCGCTCAATCGGGTGAACGCGAACTCCAGGCCATCTCAGCTTCGCATCACCGACATGCGGGTAGCCGAAATCGTCGGCGCGCCGTTCACCTCAACCCTGCTCAAGATTTACACCAATCAGGGCATCGTCGGACTTGGCGAAGTGCGCGATGGCGCCAGCGCCACCTACGCGCTGATGCTGAAGAGCCGGCTGCTTGGCGAGAACCCTTGCGACATCGACCGCCTGTTTCGCCGGATCAAGCAGTTCGGTGGGCACGGCCGGCAAGGCGGCGGCGTCTCGGCGGTCGAAATCGCGTTGTGGGATCTCGCCGGCAAGGCCTATGGCGTGCCCATCTATCAGATGCTTGGCGGCCGGTTTCGGGAGAAGGTGCGCCTCTATTGCGATACCGATGCGACCGTGCCGAGCGGCACCGAGACCGGCAAGCGCCTCAAGCAGCGCATGGCGCTTGGCTTCACCTTCCTCAAGATGGATCTGGGGCTGATGCAGATCGCGGATGTACCCGGTGCGGTCGTATCCCCTGCCGGCTCACTTGAAGGGTACCGCGTCCACCCCGGCCGCGGCCCGGTCAAGACCACGGAGGAGCGGCGCGCCCGCAATGCCGCGTATGATTTGCATAATGTCCCCCACCCGTTTACTGGCCTCCACTTTTCCGACAAGGGCCTCGACCTGCTTGAGCAGTACATTGCCGAGGTTCGCGAAATTATCGGCATGGATGTTCCGCTCGCCATCGACCATGTCGGCCACATCTCACTGCAGAACGGTATTCGCCTCGCGAGGCGGATTGAAAAATACGTGCCAGCCTGGCTCGAGGATGTGATCCCATGGCAGTACACCGAGCAGTACCGACAACTGCAGGCCGCCACCACGGTGCCGATCTGCACCGGCGAGGACATCTACCTTAAGGAGGGCTTCGAGCCTCTGCTCAAGAGCGGCGGCCTCTCCGTTATCCACCCAGACCTGCTCACCAGCGGGGGCATTCTGGAGACCAAGAAGATCGGCGACATGGCACAGGATCACGGCGTCGCCATGGCCATCCATATGGCCGAAAGTCCTATCGCCGCAATGGCCGCGGCACATGTCGCGACCGCGACCGAAAACTTCATGGCGCTCGAATACCACTCTGCCGACGTCGACTGGTGGGACGATATCGTCGCCGGCGTTTCCAAGCCGCTCGTGAAGGACGGCTTTATCACTGTTCCGGACAAACCGGGCCTGGGGATTGACGACGTCGTCGACGAGGTGATCTCGCAGCATCTGCAGCCGGGTGTCACCGACATCTGGCAGCCCACGGATCACTGGGACAACGAGTATTCCTGGGACCGCACCTGGAGCTGAGGCGAAAAGAACCGAAGATGAAGATCACCGACCTCCGCTGTGCCGTTATCGGCAGGCACCCCATCGTCCGCATCGTTACCGACGAGGGCCTCTATGGCCTGGGCGAAGTCGAGTTCACCAAGACCTACCTCAAGCCCTGGGTCCTGCATTTCCGCGAGGCGCTGATCGGCGAGGACCCGACCGACGTCGAGCGGGTGATGCTGAAGATCCGCCAACGCGGCTCTTTCAAGCCCTATGGCGCGGCGGTAAGCGCCATCGAGCATGCGCTGTGGGACATTGCCGGCAAGGCTGCAGGCGTGCCGGCCTACAAACTGCTCGGCGGCAAGGTGCGCGACAAGGTGCGCGTCTATAACGGCTCGATCCGCCAGAAACGCACGGGCGACCGGCCGGAGGATTACGCCGCTGACGTCAAATGGATGATGGAGCAGCCGCAGAACTTCTTCATGATCAAGCAGGGAATCTCGTTCCACTCCGACATGAAGGACACCATCGAGGGCTTTCACTACGGCGTGACGCAGAAGAAGGCCGGCCATCACGGCGCCATGGACCAGGGCGTGATCAGCGAGCGCGGTTTCAACCACATGCTCGACTGCGTGATCGCGATGAAGGAAGTGCTGGGCGACAAGGTCAGCCTGGCGCTCGACTGCGGCCCGGGCTGGATGCTGCCCGATGCGATCAAATTCGCTCGCGCGGTCGAGAAGTACAATTTGATGTGGCTCGAGGACATGCTGACCGGCGACTATGTGCCGTGGGTCAATCCGCAGGCCTATCGGGAGCTGACCACCTCCACCTCGACGCCAATTCATACCGGCGAGCAGATCTACCTGCGGCACAATTTCAAGGAGCTGATCGAAACGCAGGCGGTGCGCGTCATCGGCCCCGATCCGGCCGATATTGGCGGCATTGCCGAGCTCAAATGGGTCGCCGAGCACGCCTATATGCACTCGATCCTGATGGCACCGCACGGCACCGCGAACGGCCTTCTCGGCCTCGGCGCGCTGATCAATGTCTGCGCCACCCTGCCCGCCAACTATATCGCGTTCGAATACCCGAGCGCCTCCGACCCCTGGTGGGAGGATCTCGTAATCGGCCTGCCGTCGCAGATCGTGAAGGACAGCATGGTGGAGCTGCTGGAAGCGCCGGGGCTGGGCCTCGATATCGACGCCGAAGCAGCCAGGAAGTATCTCGGGGAAGAGGATGCAGGCTTCTTCGACTGAACCATCCTTCTTGCGCCACCCAGCACCACGCGGACCGCTTCACGCAATCTGTCATCCGGAATGACCGTTTCGGGGCCGGAAGCAGATTGTCGGCTACGGGAGAATCCGCCCGACTCCTTCCGACAGGCGAAAGTTCGCTCTGGAAAGCACCGCGGGTGTCTTGAAATGGCACGACCGAGCCGGCGGGCGCATCGGCTCGGACTATACGCGTGGGAGCGCTCTACGTCTCGATCGGGCGGAAAGGTCGCACACGGGAGCGGCCTAGTAGGCTCATCTGCGCCAACAGGCGACTTGTGGATCAAGCTTTGGAAGGCGGCTCCACAAGCCGATGCTTCGACACTACGGCCCAAATTAGCCCTCGCCGAGTTGTGTGCGTCAAGTTCTGCAAAAATGGCGTGGCAGTAGCTGTGACGTCGGCGTGTCCGCCGCGCAGCCCCCGTGTTTAGCGGAGCGGCGGACACACGGCG